>CAZRIZ010000035.1:0-2865 GCA_964600285.1 uncultured Candidatus Saccharibacteria bacterium | reverse complement strand
TGGAGTATTCCAGGAGAGAGCAATGTCAAAGGTACTACCAGTGCCAGTTGGTGTGACGTTATCAACAGTAAGGTTTAGAGGAGCTGATGGAACGTCCATATATGTATAACGATTGGAGTTATCCCCGGCAATGTCAGAGCTAGAGCTCTGGCCGTCGGCATTAGTTACTTTAACCGCTACGTGACCTGCACTATGGGCTGGTGTAGTGAGCGTTAGGTTAGTTGGTCCTGGTAGGTAGTATTGTCCTGAAGGTATGTCAGGGAATGAGGCTAGTGTAGCTAATGGAGCTGTGCTGTTACCATGTTCCGCGCTTGTTCCGAAGGTTATCTGAGGATTTTCTTTCATCATGACGTAGGCGGGGGTGAAGTGGTTTTGGTCAGAGTTAGTGCCGAGTTGGCCATTGTAGTTATATCCCCAACAGTAAGCTTGGTTATCTGAGCCGAGGGCACAGGTGTGAGCTTGCCCAGCGGAGATTTGCGTGAGAATAACACCAGTTGGAATAGCGCCTTGTAAGACGGCGACGGGAGTGGATTGTTGGGTGGTGTTACCGTTACCGAGTCGACCATTACTACCGGCGCCCCAACAATAAGCCTGATTGCTTGAGTCAAGTGCACACGCGTGGGAGTTTCCAGCTGAGATTTGAGTGAGGGTCGCCCCAGTTGGGATTTCGCCTTGGGAGACGGCGACTGGAGTGAGTTGGTTAATGGCGTTACCGTTGCCGAGCTCGCCATTAGCGCCACTTCCCCAGCAGTAAGCCTTGCTGTCTGAACCGAGGGCGCAGGCGTAGTTAAATCCAGCGGAGATTTGCGTCAGAGTGACACCGGTTGGAACGTCGCCCTGGGAGACGGCGACTGGAGTGTTTTGCTGGGCAGTGCCACCATTACCAAGTTGACCAGAGCTGCCCCACCCCCAGCAATAGGCTTGGTTGTTGGAGCCGAGAGCGCAGGTGTGAGCATATCCAGCCGTTATTTGAGTTAGCGTAACGCCAGTTGGGATCTCGCCTTGAGCCACGGCGACTGGAGTGTTTTGCTGGGCAGTGCCACCATTGCCAAGTCGACCATAGAGACCATATCCCCAGCAGTAAGCTTGGTTATTGGAGCCGAGGGCGCAGGTGTGAGCTTGCCCAGCCGTTATTTGAGTTAGCGTAACGCCAGTTGGGATCTCGCCTTGAGCCACGGCGACTGGAGTAAGTTGAGTAGTAGTACTGCCATTACCGAGTTGACCACCGTCGCTAGACCCCCAACAGTAGGCTTGGTTGTTAGAACCGAGGGCGCAGGTGTGAGCTTGCCCAGCGGAGATTTGCGTGAGAATAACACCAGTTGGAATAGCGCCTTGTAAGACAGTGACGGGAGTATGTTGAAAAAAGGTAGTACCGCCGTTACCGTGTTGACCATCAAAGCCTCTTCCCCAGCAGTAGGCTTGGTCGTTGGAGCCGAGGGCGCAGACGTAGGAGGTCCCAGCTGAGATTTGCATGAAATTATCTGCTATTTTTAGATTAGATAAGTTAGTACCCATTAGCGTAGCGCTAGTGCCACCTGCGGCTAGACCTTGATTTGGTGTTAGGCTAGTTATAGTAGGAGCTAATGGGTTGTTATATGTGTAAGCGTTATTTAAGGTACTGGTTGTTTGGTTAAATATTGTATTAGTTAAGCTTAAGTTCTTAGCACCTAGTTGATGAGCTGGAGCAATAACTTTGAGTGATGTATTAGTTGAACTAGTTATTTGAGCGGTAGAAACTGAGCCAAAGTTAACTAAATAACCTAGTGTTTCTACGGCAACGGGAGTAGACTGTACGGTAATGTTACCGTTACCGAGTGCGCCATTCGTACCGTTCCCCCAACAATAAGCCTTATTGTCTGAGCCGAGGGCGCAGGTGTGATTATCTCCAGCTGAAATTTGAGCAATGGTTATACCATCTGGGATAGCGCCTTGGGAGACGGCGACTGGGGTGAGTTGTCGAGTAGTGTTGCCGTTGCCGAGTGCACCACCACTACCATGTCCCCAGCAGTAGGCTTGGTTATTTGAGCCTAGAGCACATGTACGATCACCTCCAGCTAATATTTGTGTTAAATGAACACTAGCTGGGATGTCACCTTGTAAGACGGCGACTGGGGTGGGCTGATTAGTGTCGTTACCGTTGCCGAGTTGACCATTGGAGTTATACCCCCAACAGTAAGCCTTATTGTCTGAGCCAAGAGCGCAAGTATGGCCACTGTAGTTATATCCTCCGGCTGAGATTTGCGTGAGAGAAATACCAGTTGGAATGTCACCTTGTAAGACGACAACTGGGGTGGATTGTCGGGTAGTAGTATTACCGTTACCGAGTGCGCCATTCGTACCGTTCCCCCAACAATAAGCCTTATTGTCTGAGCCGAGGGCGCAGGTGTGTTGAGTCCTAGTTGAGACTTGAGTTAAATAAATACCAGTTGGAATAGCACCTTGCAAGACGGCGACTGGGGTGGGCTGATTAGTGTCGTTACCGTTGCCGAGTTGACCATAGTAGTTGTATCCCCAACAATAGGCTTGATTGTTGGAGCCGAGGGCACAAGAATGATACAGTCCAGCTGAGATTTGAGTTAAGTGAACACCGGCTGGGATGACACCTTGGGAGACGGCCACTGGAGTGGATTGGTTAGTGGTATTACCATTGCCAAGTTGACCATAGTTATTATATCCCCAGCAATAAGTTTGGTTGTTGGAGCCGAGGGCGCAGGCATGCAGTGGTCCAGCTGAGATTTGAGTAAGGGTTATGCCGTCTGGAACGGCACCTTGGGAGACGGCGACTGGAGTGGGTTGGTTAGTGGTATTACCATTGCCAAGTTGACCATATGAGTTACCTCCCCAACAGTAAGCTTGGTTGTCTAG
>CAZRIZ010000034.1:0-2890 GCA_964600285.1 uncultured Candidatus Saccharibacteria bacterium | reverse complement strand
GAGGAGAACCAGCTATCTCCGAGTTCGATTGGAATTTCTCCGCTAACCACAAGTCATCCAAACACTTTACTGCGTGTCCTGGTGCGGTCCTTCACTGCGTGTTACCGCAGCTTCAACCTGCTCATGGTTAGGTCACCCGGTTTCGGGTCTAATTCCAAGCACTTTGTCGCCCTATTCAGGCTCGCTTTCACTGTGGCTCCGTCAACTGACTTAACCTTGCGCTTGAAATTAACTCGCTGGATCGTTCTACAAAAAGCACGCCGTCACCGAATAAATTCGGCTCCGACACTTTGTAGGCACACAATTTCAGGCTCTATTTCACTCCCCTCCCGGGGTTCTTTTCACCTTTCCATCGCTGTACTTGTTCGCTATCGATCGTATATTATATTTAGTCTTGGCAGGTGGTCCTGCCGGGTTCAGACAGGGTTTCTCGTGCCCCGTCCTACTCGAGATAATTTGAAATAAGGTCTTGGTGCTTTCGCATACGCGACTTTCACGTCCTTTGGTTGAGTATTCAAACTCATTCTGCTAGCAACCAAAATTTTTTACCTTACACTACCAGTGATAGCCAGTAGCTACAAATCAGATGATTCGACCCGAAGGTCAAGTCAACTGACTTGAAATCAAAATTCTCACAACCCCTTGTAAGTATTCGCCTATCAGCTTATTCGTCTGCGAACAGACGAAAACTTAAAAGGTTTGGACTATTTCCGTTTCGCTCGCCACTACTCCGAAAATCGTTATTTACTTTTTCTTCCTCGGCCTACTAAGATGTTTCAGTTCAGCCAGTTCCCTCTCATTAACCTATTTATTCAGTTAAAGGTGATATGACATAATTCATATCGGGTTTCCCCATTCGGAATTTTTTGGATCAAAGCTTGATGACAGCTCCCCAAAACTTATCGCAGTCTTCCACGTCCTTCTTCGGTAATATACGTCAAGGCATCCTTTGTGTGCCCTTGAGTACCTTTTTATGCATTGACTTAAACTAGTGATTGGTAATTACCAACCTAGCCGTCGTCAATTGTTATTTCTCATTTACTTAAACCAAATTGTTAAATAGCCGCATTCTATTACTCTCGTTCCAGAACACATTGAGATTGTGGTTATTTTTACAACCTGCATCTGTTCTTGAAAAAGCGTAGCTCTAATTTTATCACTCGGAATTTTAATTGTAAAGCCCTAAAATTGACTTTTTATTGCTATTTTTTGGGATTCTAAAACTCCGGAGCTTATTTTTAACTTTGCTCGCCAGAGGTTCAAGGAGAACTGTAGCTTAACTGACAACTCATTATACAGATAAATATCATATTGTCAATAGTTTTTTAGTAACTATCTACTTAATTTGTTGTTTTTACGACTTTTTTCAAAGTCCAAAAGCCACTTCTTATTGTCCGATCCGCCGATAGAGTACTCGCCAATCGTACCGTCACCCCTAGTAACCCGGTGGCACGGGATAATAATTGGATATAGATTTTTCCCCAGAGCCGTTCCAACCGCCCGAGCTGCTTTCGGAGAACCAATCGCCCGAGCCAATTGGCTATAGGTTATAGTTTCACCAAATGGTATTTTAGAGCACTCTTTCAACACAGTTCTTTGAAAATCTGTCTTAAACTTAAAGAGGCTCCACGGATAATCGAAAGATTGTCTCTCTCCAGACAAGTATTCTCGTACCTGCATAGCAAGCTTAGGCATACCCAATCCCGCGTATTGCCCGACCAAGTTCTTTATCTCATCTGGAATTTCATCACCCATAGCAATATAATACCATAACAAAACTCCCGCCTAGGAGAGTTTATGTGGTGGGCGGCGAGGGACTTGAACCTTCGACCTCGTCCTTATCAGAGACGCGCTCTAACCAGCTGAGCTAGCCGCCCATATCTTATTATATTATCATAAAATATGGTGGAGCAACAGGGATTTGAACCCTGGACCTCCTGCTTGCAAAGCAGGCGCTCTAGCCAACTGAGCTATTGCCCCATAAATGTTTATAAATTAATCAAGTCCTTTATTTAAGACTGCCGTGAATTTTACATTAGATTTTTATTTATTGCAAGTGTAGAATGTCTATGTGAGCGATCAAGAAATATTTGAACTAGCCGCTAAAGAAGCGCTTTTGGCCACTTGCACACGGGCCAAGTGCGGGGCCATAATAGTTAGTGACGGACAAGTTATAGGTAAAGGACACAATAGCCCGCCACTAGATCTAGAGAGTCAAAGAAGGTGCTCTTACGAATATGACTACCATAAAAAACCAAAATACGATAAAACTTGTTGCGTCCACGCCGAGTGGAACGCTATTTTAGACGCATGCAAGAGGCACGGCGAAGCGGTAACTGGTTCCACCTTATACTTCATGAGAGTTGACGAGGACGGTAATTTTACTAACGCAGATCAACCATTCTGCACAGTTTGCTCTAGATTGGCCCTACAATCTGGCGTCAAGCTCTTCGTCCTATGGAACAATGGGCCAGTTTTTTATAAGACGGACGAGTATAATCGCCTATCTTATAAATTCCACGAGAAATAATACAATATAATGTTAGGTACTATCTAGATTCAGTAGTGTAGCCAAATGATGACACAAGCGCATCATGAAAAAGTGGTGAGAAGCCACGGTCACCGCGATAGAGCCGCACTCTGAACATCAAAAATAGCTCACCAAGTGGGCTATTTTATTTAACAATTTGTTTGTGCAATTAATCTATCTTCGTCTGTTTGTTTGTAACTTTTTTGAGCTCGTAAGTCTCGCTTTGAGAACAAAGTTTGTTGTTATATAAGCTCATTATAACAACCGAGACCGACCTAGTTTGCCTTTATGAGAAAGGCAACTTCGTAATTCTCCCTAGAAAGGAGGTAATCCATCCGCACCTTCCGGTACGGATACCTT
>CAZRIZ010000033.1:0-3303 GCA_964600285.1 uncultured Candidatus Saccharibacteria bacterium | reverse complement strand
AGGTCGCAGTCATAGTTTTTATCCCGCTGTCCCATATTAGGGCTCCAGAGAAATCAGTAGTAGTGTTTACTTGTATTTGATATTTCACTCCTGTATCTCCTGTATCAGGATCATTAAAAATAGCACTGAAATATGGAGTAGATACCCTAATTGGATTTGTTTGTCCTTGAGTTAGAAGATCGGTTGGAGCGGTAGGAGGATTGTTGTCATTGTAGTCTAGGGTGACTGAAGTAAGGTAAAAATCAGAAGAGACATTCTTATCCCATGTAGTAAAGATCGATTTGTATTGTGCCTCCTGTATGTTCTTTACCTCCTCAAATGTACTTCCACTACTATCTGTTATATATTTAGCTTTTTTCATATCATCTGTCCAGAATGTAGTACCTTCATTAGTAGTTTTCCTAAAAGTTAGTTGTGAGATGTTATTTTTGTCTTCAGGAAGTGGAAATCTAATATCTATATATTCTTTTTGCCATTTAAATACAGTAGCGTTTGTGCTGAATCCTATACTATGGATTCCATAATGTGGGGATGTACTCCCACTGTCCCAAGAACTTACAGTTATAGCTCCAGTACTTTTATTTATTGTTTCTATGTCTCCTTGTGCTATGTATTCTGTACCATTGTAATTTTCCTTTATTATAATTTTTTCTCCCTTGTCTATATTTTCTATAGAATCTGTAGTTATGTCGAAGGAGAGGTCATCATCTCCTGTAATTAAGTTTGTGGATTTTAGATTAGCATTAAAAGTAACCACTATTGGATGTGTCCTTCTTCCCATTTCGTATATCTGTCTTATTTCTGTTGGGGTTCGGGCTATATTAGAGATGTGAAATTCGTCTATGAGTCCGTTATAGGAAGTATTCCATGAGTTGGGTACTTGGCTCCCACGATCAACTGTATCATATCCAACTCCTAAACTTGTGTAAATCCACCAAGAATTATCTATTGTCCCTGACCGTGTCCCTTCTAAACGGCCGTCTATATAAAGGGATTGAGAGGAAGTATTACCGACAAAAGAAATATGATGCCAATTTCCATCATTTACGATAGTGGAAGAAGTAATGATGTCCTGCAGAGTTCCTGTCCAATACTCCGCCCTTATTTTCCCGTCACTTTGTATCAAGAGTATAGGTAGATGTGCATTTGGAGTATTGAAAGGTTGAGAATCCGAAAAGTCAACTAAAACGCCTCTAGCAGTACTTGCTGTCTTAAACCATAAAGAAACTGTTAATACATTATTTACACCAGAGGGTCGAAGCATAGTTATATAGCTCGGAGTTACAATACTCCCATTAAAACTTCTAGCTCCTCCTATTTTTCCACTTGTATATGTAGTACCTGTAGGAGTACCATGATTATTATTTCCACTACTATCTAATAGATATGCTCCACTACCAGATTCTTCATCTAATCTCCAGAATCCTACTGTATTTGCATCTGGTTGATTGTTAACATATTTACTATTTCCATATGTAAATTCCAGATTAGATCCTAGCCTATCAGATGCTACCCAGAATGGAATCATGGTACTATCTGTTAAGTCTACACTGTTACTTAATGTTTTGTTGACATAATGGTCTTTACCTAACCTGTATGATTCTGCTATTTCTTCTGGTGTACGGGCTATATTAGATATACGGACTTCGTCTACGTATCCTGAGTGATAACCATATCCACTTCCTCCGATGTTATATGGTGCATATACTGTTGTCCTAGGAGATGTTTGCCCTATTCTTACCAATTTTCCATTTAGATATATTCTAGGTGTTTTGTTAATGTAAGTTACTGCTAAATGATTCCATCCTTCTAGAACAGGTCCGTTGTAAACGGCTAAAGCAGGCAAATAACTAGTTCCGTGTTCGTAAACAGATATACCATTTAGTCCAACAGATACCCCCATTCCTCCATTACTTGATTCATTATTAGGATAGAATAGATATTTTTGACCAGATATTCCCTCTGTTCCATATCTGGACTCTGTGTCAATTTCATGTGTTACACTTGTTGTGAACCAAGCCTCTACAGTAAAGTTATTAGTAGGCCTTCCTGTTGCTCCTAGTGTTATTACACTATTACTTCCATTAAAACTTCTTGCACCACCAATCTTGCCATCTTTTAGAAAAGTGGTGTTAGAAGGGGTACCATGATTATTATTTCCACTACTATCTTTTATATATGCACCGCTACCTCCTGTTTCATCCAATGTCCAATATCCTACAGTGTTTGCATCTATATTATTACCCTCTCCTAATTTAAGGGCATATGAACCCTCTATTGAATATTCTGTACTATCTTTTTGTAGAGTATTTTCATTAGTTGATTGCCATCCACTATTATTTTCGAAGTTATCTATTACCTCTTCACTTCCTCCAACCCATCCCTCCTTATTTTCACTGCTGGTATATTGTGTTAGATATCTAACTATTACAATTCCAGAACTTCCACTCCAGGAGTTAGCTCCCGATGCATTTCCACCATGTCCCATGTTGGGAGTTTGAGGGAATACCGACATAATACTACCTTGATCTCCTGGATCCCCAGTTCCCCCTTTAGCATAGGTAACCGAAGTTCCAGATATAGAGTATGCTTTGCCAGAACCTCCACTATATCCTGATCCGGCAGAGCCTGCTCCTCCACCGCCTCCTCCTGAAGGGGACGGTAAAGTATAAGCATCTGATCCGTTATTCCCATATCCCCCCTCTCCACTTTGAGTTGAAGATCCTCCATTTCCGGTGAATCTATTAACTACTCCACCTCCCCCACCCGATCCTCCAGGATTTCCTTCTGTTGGTATTATGTGTAGTCCTATTCCAGCAGAGCCTCCCCCTCCTCCTCCATCAGCAACAATGTTGCCAAAAGAAGAGTCTTCTCCATCTCCTCCTTGTGCACTTGTAGAAGAGGAACCAGTTCCACCTGCCCCTATCACTATAGAGGTAGATGAATTGGCTAGTACCCCTACTCCTGTTCTGTATATCAGTCCTCCTGCACCACCACCACCACCATTATAAGAGGTATCCGTTGTTCCTAGACCACCACCACCACCACCTCCTACTACTAGTAATTCTACTTCCAAATCTCGTTCATTGGTTTCAAATGTACCATCACTTGTAAAAGTGTGTATTGTATAATCATCATAATATGTAACTGTGCCTCCTGTAGCAGCGGTATACTCTTCTGGTTCTTCTTCTTCTTGACTGTTACCTGTATCTCTATACTGAAATTCTATATTTCCTGCTTGATAGTTTGAGAGGATTTCAGAAGGAGATAGGACTCTTTGGCTAAATCGTATGAGATCTATTG
>CAZRIZ010000032.1:0-3424 GCA_964600285.1 uncultured Candidatus Saccharibacteria bacterium | reverse complement strand
TGCGCGGCATTCTACGGCTTTAGTGGCTACTGGTCAAGTAAGTATAATATAATGTAATTGCTAACATGAATAATCACGAAAATAAACGAGAAAAACTGCTCAAGACTTTCAAGGACTATCAAACTTGGCAGTTGGTTTTAATATTGATTCTATATTCGTTTGTTGTGGCTATTCTACTGCGCTTGAATAACGTGGGCATGGTTAGTCGTCGTGATGCCGTTAAAGCGGCCGATCAAGAGGGGAATGGTGAGATAACCAAGAATCGCCTAGTCGAGCTTAGGAGCTATGTTAACGCTCACATGAATACTTCAACGGGACGATTTTTTCTGGAAGGGCAGTTTACTCGAGATATTGATGGTTTAATCCAAAAAGCTGAGCAAGAAGTTGATAAAAATCCTAATGGTAATGTTTATAAAAAGGCCAGCGAGGTTTGCGATCCTCAGTTCACCTATCGTTCGTCGGCCTATTTTCAATGCTATATGAATGAGCTAGCGAAATATCCAACAGTAGACTATGGTTCGACCGAAATCAAACCACCTAACCCCAATGCTTATCAGATAGAGTTTAACTCGCCACGTTGGACGCCAGACTTTGCTGGATTTGCTCTTGTCTTGTGGTTTATCTTGGTTGTCGTTATTTTAGGGCGTCTGCTTGCTAAGGGTATCTTGCTCCTTATCCTAAAAAGGCGAGAAAAGTTGCTCTAAGGTGTTGACACGCAAGGCGTTTACCAGTAATCTGATAGTATAAGTAATTTAAGGGAAGGAACCAACAAATGCCTTATAGTCATAAAAATTCACAGGGTGTGATGTACTACTTGCACAAGATGGATGTTACTTTGCGAGGTGGCAAGCAACAAACTATCTACTTCTTTGCTAAGAAAGCTGAAAATGACAAAGGAACTCCTTGCGACTTGCCAGAAGGCCGTATCGTCAAAGAAAATCCACGCAACGGCTTCTTGACAGTTTCACGCAAGAAATAACTATTCTTGAAAGATATTGCACCATAAGCATTTTGCTGTTATGATAAAGGCAAAATAAACAGGTGCCCAAAGGCCCCGCTGTAAAAGGCGGGGCTTTTGTGGTATCATTGCTTTTTTAAGGAAGTTATGCTATAATTAGAAGAGTTCTGGTGGTGCTATATTACCAGAAAGCACGTGGTGCCTATCTAGTACAAGATGAGGAGGGATTTATGTATGGCACAAGAAAGGTTTACTATTGCCGAGGCGGCAAAGGCCCTTAATTTTAAGGGTATTGGACAGAACAAACTGTTCAATATCCTGAGGGAAAGGAAGGTTTTGAATGGGGATAATTATCCCTATCAGAAATTTATCGATTCTGGTTACTTTGTGACCAGAACCTCTACTTTCCATCACGCTGGGCTTGATCGTGAAATGGCGCACTGCAAACCAGTGCTTACCCTTAAGGGGATGGCCTGGCTCGAAGCGAGGTTGTTGGAGTGGGGTTATACCAAGCTCCAAAACGCTTCGCAGTTGAGCTTTCTGCGCGAATGAGGCCGTCCAAAAAGCCAAAATACCCCCAGCACATAGTCTGGGGGTTTAACATTTAGGTTTTATCGTCTTTTATTATTTAGTCGGACTTATTTCTATGATACCTTCGTCAGTGATAAATCCGTGTCTTATTTTGTACTCTACGACTACGTTGAGACCACCATCGTTTCTAATTGTTGCGACTGTTTTTACCTGATCCATTGATTTTTGGTAATTGTCCAGAGCCTCTTTAGTAAGTTCTTCAATAGTTTGTGAGGTCACCTTGCTCTGTGGTGTGTCGTCTTTCTTGATTTCAGTGTAATAGGCTTTGACCTTTGCAGATATTTGAGCCGTGACGTCTTCTTGTTTTATGTCAAGCTTATTCAATAAGCCACTATAGCTTACTAATGAATTACCGGTTTTGGCATCAAAGTTGTAGGCTTTGTATTTGTAAACTGGTAAGTCTGTGCCACGATTTGTGGTTACGATCATAATAGACACGACACCACTGGCTTCGCTTGCCGTATAATCAATTACCTGTCCGCCGATTTTAGGTCCTGACTCTTCTTTGAACTTTGTAGCGGACTCGTCATACATTTTCTTGATTTCTGCATTGGCGGCCTTAGCGTCGATTGTGTCAAATTTAATATATGGGACTACGATATCAGACAATCGGTGCTCTTCGCCCCATTCGGTTGCGTAGCTGTCGACTGGCAAGTCCGCCGTATAGTCTGCCTTTGCAACATAATCTTTAAGTTCTCTTACTGATTCTGTGAGCTTGCCTTCACAGTCATAATTCCATCTACCGTAGACGGACTGTTGATTATCGGCTGGATCTTCAGCAATAAATTTATCATAAACAATGTATCCGGTAGCGCCTAATAGTAGTACGGCTAGGGCTATAACCTATATCTTTAGGCCTTTGTTACTTTTTTGGTCACCACTAAGTAGGGCCTGTCCTTGAAAATCGCTGTTCACAGTTTCTCTTATAAAATAGTTTAGTTTGGTGGGGGTGGCTGGAATTGAACCAGCGACCAACAGGTTATGAGCCCGCTGCTCTGACCCCTGAGCTACACCCCCATGTCCACTATTATACTATTAAATCACTACTGACCACAAGTTAAGACTATTTAATTATAAGCTGAGCGTTTTAATGTTAAAATTATAGTGTAATGCCTGATAAAAAAGCTATTTACCAAAAATTACGCCAAGTAAGATATGTGCTCTTACACGACGTGTTTAACCGACATAACATTTTGCTGATTGTAGCCATAGTGGTTGCTTTGATTTGGCTGTCTTCAGCTGTGCAGGCGATTAGCCGTAATCATGATCAGCAGAAGCGGCTGGATATTAAGACTCGCGAGGCTAAAATATTGGCTCTACAGACAGAAAATTTGGCTTACGAACAAGATTACTATCGGAGTCAGGAGTATCAGGACTTAGCTTTGCGCCAAAAAACTAATCTGGTGCTACCGGGCGAGAAAGTTATAATTTTACCAGAAAGCTCAGCTTGGGTGGCCGAAAAAGAGGCCGAGATATCTAAGAAAACCAGTAGTGAACCTCAGCCTGAGCCTAGTAACTTTCGTAAGTGGTTGGATTTCTTCTTTGGTGCAAAATCGGCATCGATTAATTCTAATTAAATTTGTATATTTTATTAGATTGGGGTATAATGTCTATCATATCGCGGGGTGGAGCAGTCTGGTCAGCTCGCTTGGCTCATAACCAAGAGGTCGCTAGTTCAAATCTAGCCCCCGCTACCAAGTAGGAGTCTTGTCTTTATGACGAGGCTCCTATTTTGATTCTCGTAGGTTGTTTATGAATGCATCAAAGACTTTTGGTGTTTTATAAGGAGTAAGACTAAAAATTAATCAATAAAACCACCCAAACCTCTTGACACCCCCAAATCGCTCATGCTAAGCTACCATTAACTACAAAGTG
>CAZRIZ010000031.1:0-3504 GCA_964600285.1 uncultured Candidatus Saccharibacteria bacterium | reverse complement strand
TGACTTCAACGCTAGTAAGCATTCAAAGAACCTAGATGATTGTAAAGAGACTCCAAATGAGAAATACATTGACGTTTGTCGCTTAAGTGACAAGAAAATGATTTCCATCCTAGAGGAAGAGTTTGACAGCGAGAAGCATTCAAAAAATGCCAAAGACTGTGAAACGACAGTTGCTCCTCCAGAGTTACCACACACTGGACCGGCTGAAACCTTAATGCAAGCCATCGGATTAGGTGCTCTAGTCACCAGCGCGGGATACTACATCTCAAGCCGAAAACTAGTAAGATAAGCCTGACCGCTCCAAGATAAAATCTTAATAGCCTAAAGGCACTAAAACCTCCCTACGCCAGGGAGGTTTTAGTTTTGTCTAATGTAAATACCAGGGTTGAGTTTTTTATCAATCGGCAAGCGAAAGCCAAAGACGCTACCCCGCGGCTGATTTGCTTCGTAGTAAACCGCTCCGCTGTGGCCGTCAATAATTTCTTTCACGATGTAGAGCCCAATACCAGCACCTCCTGGACGGCACTTCTTAGCCACGCTCGTGCGATAAAAACGGCGAAACAGACCAGCCTTTTCATCAACTGGAACTCCGATGCCATTGTCTTTAACGGCAAGGTCAAGAAAACCATCGCCCAAACTTAGCTCAACCGCAACTTCACCGCCTACTTTAGAATAATAAATCGCATTATCTAACAAGTTAGAAATTGCCTGCCGCACCTTGCTAGAGTCTATCTTCATTTGCGTTGGTGACTTACTATCTATCTTCAAGCTTAACTTAACATTATTAACCTTAGCGACATCGCGCATAGCCTTGACCTCAGCACGAACTATGTCCGTCAGATCAACTACTCTCTTATTAAATATAAATCGTCCAGTCTGCAAGCGTGACAGGTTCAAAAAATCCCCTACCATATGTGTCATATTTTCGCTAGCACGATAGGCTTCACTCAAAGCTCGTCTCTGTTCAGGGTTTACGTCACCAGCATCGCCCTCTAAAACCAAACTCAGATAACCTTTGACCGATGTTAGTGGCGTCCTTAGCTGGTGCGATGTCATAGCGATAAAATCATCTTTGGCTTGGTCGAGCCTCATAAGTTGCCTATTGGCACGCTCTAAATCTTCGGTAGCGCTACTAATCTTCAACTTCAAATCCTCATTCATCAAAATAAGTTCATCTCTAACCTGAGCGGTCTCTAGTGCGACTACAATTCCATTATGAGCCGCCCAAATTTCAGCTAAGGTGTATTTATTAATCTTACCGGCTGAAAGTCCCATAAAACCGACAATCTGCTGGCGTAATGACAAAGGTACGAGATAATCTATTCGGTAAGTTTTGAGGATTTTATTTAGATTACTCGACTCAGTCACATCGTGAATAAAAATCGGCCGACGCAAATCACGCTTGCCAAAAGCTTGCGCTAGTTCTGCAAAATCTACTTCTGCAAACGAGACCTGTTTTTGCATCATCCGACCATTCACCAAAACTGACGTAATTGTATTGTTAGACCTAGTACGTAAAATTAAGCGCGTTCGCTCGGACTTGGTCCAGTTAGCGGTAATTTGTAGCAATCTGCCAATAGTGTTCGTAAAATCTAAATCTCTAGAGGCCAATTTATAAACTTGGTCCTCAAACTCATCATCAGCTTTATGGAAAATCTTAGCCAAGCGTTTTTGTTGAATCAAATACCAAATCACACTGGTTAGAATAATGCCAAGTAAAAACGTTGCCGCGATTGAAACCCACTCCTGCATAATTTAATTTTAGCATAAGTATTTCAAATAGGGGCCTAGCCGTGCTAGAATAAAGGCAAATGAATAAGATTGTGATTATAGAGGACGACCGAGCCATTAATCAAATGTATCGAATGAAATTCGAAGCTAACGGTTTCGACGTCCGTATCGCCTATGATGGTAAAGCAGGCATCGATTTAGTACGTGACTTTAGCCCAGACATAGTTCTGCTCGATTTACAGATGCCAGAAATCACTGGCGACGAGGTTCTGAAGTTAATCCGCCAAAATCCTAAACTGCGAGATCTGAAAGTAATTATTTTGACCAACACGAGTGCCGAAGAAGCCCCTGCTACCCTTGACGAGCTCAAGCCCAATGACTATATAGTTAAGGCCGAGATGACACCAACTCAAGTAGTTGAGCGCACTAAAGAGATTATCGAGCAATAAACCTATCAGCCAAACTAAAAACTGTCACTTTCGTGGCAGTTTTTAGTTGGTGGGTCTGGTGAGACTCGAACTCACGACACCCTGCTTAAGAGGCAGGTGCTCTAACCAGCTGAGCTACAGACCCATACATAATTATCCTTGCATTATACTCTTTTCGGCGTAACTTTTCAAGAAAGAACACCGCAAAATCTTATTGCGGTGTTTGATTTTAAGGAGTTATTTCCGCTGGCTCTCAAGTACTTCCAAAAGCTGTGCAAACACTTTTTCCTTTGTGTCAGAGACATCAACCATAGCGATGCCAAGGTCTCTAGCTACACTCTTGAATCCTTGATCGACTTTCACCTGAAAATCGTCTGGCTTAGACTCAAAATAGTCCTTGTCACTGGATTCACCACCCACTATTTCTCGTTCTCTCATACGAGCGAAACGATCAGCGTGATTAGGCAGAGCCAATATAACTCTAGCGTCGGGACAAACGTAGCGCTCCGGTAAGGACAGCTCGGTAATCTTTTTTATATAGTCGATATCGACACCCTCTCCATAGCCTTAGTAGACAACAGACGAAAGGTAGCTCCTGCTGGCGATTACTATTCTACCGAGCTCTAAAGCTGGCGCGATAACCTGGTGCCATAAGTCGACCCTAGCCGAAGTAAATAATCCAATGTTAGTTTTTGGATGACGCGGTAGCACTCCGTCTTTTAGCAAAACCCTGATAGAATCAGCCATTTCCGTACCACCCGGCTCTTCTACTATCAAGGTCTCATAGCCTTTTTGCCTCAGATAATCAGCGTAGTTACGCACATGCGTACTTTTACCCGTCCCATCAGAACCCTCGATTACGACATACCAACCGGCTCTTCTCATCTTAAAATCCTCCTCCTAATTAAACTTGCTCCCACTTGATAAAATTTTACCACAATATGTTATAATTATGGAACAGAATGCACCCGTAGCTCAGCGGATTAGAGTACTTGGCTTCGAACCAAGGGGTCGCAGGTTCGAGTCCTGCCGGGTGTACCAAGTATATACAGTCAGCCGTTTCAAGTGGCTGATTTTATGTTTTACGCTCGATAAGGATAAAAGAATATATTTTTTGATATAATTACTAGTATTCGACAGAATACAGCTTTTGCTCTTTATTCCAAGAATGCAACGTTGCCACACAGAGTATAATACAAAAATTATGGAGAGGTGGCCGAGTGGTTGAAGGCGCACGACTCGAAATCGTGTATGCGTTAACACGTATCGAGGGTTCGAATCCCTCCCTCTCCGCCATTGTATTAAAACAGCTGATTTCGGCATTTTCCGCCACATTTTTCATGAG
>CAZRIZ010000030.1:0-3737 GCA_964600285.1 uncultured Candidatus Saccharibacteria bacterium | reverse complement strand
CTAAAATAGCATAAAAATCTTTATTTTCTATGTACCCAAGCAATTCATCTTGACTAACACGTATTTGCTCAGGGGTAGAGGTCCGAGAATTTATAACATTCCAAGCTCTCCTAGCATTATCGTAAGCATCGTAATACTTACCTCCCTTCGCTGCTCCATATCTACGAACTAGCTCATTTCTAGACAAACTACTAGTAGCCCGAGGACCAAAATGCTTCTCAATCAATCTTCTGTTCCTATCCATCATCTTGTCTTTAAATGCTTGAGGCCTACCCATAGCCATCACCGCATCCTCTACATCTTTTCCTAAACCACTCCTCCTTGCCCATCCCTTAGCTACAAAGGATCCCATTATTTCACCACTGTGTGTAATTCTCTGAGATTTTCTAATTGCCTCCATCGTCTTAAATTTACTATCCACATACGCTGATGGATCTTTTAGTATTTTCGCTAAATCTTTAAGGTTAAACTTAATAGCACCTGGGGGTCTATCTCCAAGGCTTACTTTTGCTAAATCTATATTTGCAAATTCTTGGAGAACATCAAATGTCTCGTCACTTACAAACTTCCCTGGCCCCTCAAGCATAGCTGCTAAAGCTTCTACCACTTCCGAAGTACCATCCACACCAGTTAATTTCACTGGAGATCTCCTGTATGGTGGTTTTTCTGTTTGTTCAAATATGAAGTCAAAAATCGAGTCTATAGCTCCTTCATACTGTTTTCTTTGTTGAGCCATACTTAATCTATACTAAAAACTATTTACCCATTAAACCTCCTATCAAAGGAATCTTACTAAGTCCTCCTTGAATTGCTGCACCTACATCTGCTCCTGACTTAGAGGCTGTAGCAGGAATAATTGCTTTCATAAATTGAGGTGTTTCTGCTGCTAAGTATAATGCCGCAACTCTTGCTAAAGCGAAGAAAAAATTTGAGAGTTCTACTACCGATGAATTTGTTTCCCCAAATACTGAAAATACTGTGTCTGGGAATCCTAAACTTATAGTTGTCCCTCCTTCATTCAAATAAGCTAAGAAATGAGGCAAGTTGACTATAGCGAATGCTACAGGAAAAACTAAGGCATTTCTCATTGCTGATTTAAAAAGATTCATAATAGCTGAGGTGTTTCCTGGGAGAGCGCCAACCATTAAGATTATTGGAGATGTAACAACATTGATTAAAAGAGCAAAGTATGACTTTATTAAGGAGAACCAAAGCTTAATGGCCCCCCATATGATAAGACCTATTACAATGATGCCTACAGCAAGCATAACAAAACCTGTAGGAGCGTTTAGGAAAAACATAAGTCCTGTCACAATCGATCCTACTCCTAAGCTACTTGTTCCAATAATTCCCAAAGTTCCTACTAACAAACCTCCTATCTCATCTATCCTAATACCTCCCATAACACCATAAATTAGTCGCATTAAAACTCCCGAGAAATCTAAGATTAAACCCATTATTGCAAAGCTGAAGGTCACAAGAACAAGAGAAACCACAACTCTAGGCAATGTGTTTCCTACAGTAACCATTAACTGTCCTCCTATCTTATGCCTAAACATAATCATAAACCCTATTGCAATCATAATCACTACAAAACCTAAATATGCAATATTTCTCATAAAGTTCCATAAAGGCTGTATACCTGAGGTTTGCAAATCTGAAAATCCACTAGCATATACCGATCCGCTTTCTTTGTGGCCCGGAACCCATTCATCTGCTAAGTGAGCTATTACATCTATTCTCGGCTGATTATTAAAAAGTGCCATAACCTGATTACTGACCGCAGTTGAGAGTGATATTGATTCTCCACGGTCTCGAATTCTGTTATGTGCTTCTTCACTTATACACCCTACCTCATCACACAATTGAGGTATAGCATTAGAAAGCATCGAGGAGGTAGTAGTCTCAAGCAATCTTGAAGAGTGTTGCCCCTCTTCCCCAGTAAAATCATCTACGAAATTATTCATAGTACTGAAAAATTTAGTTGCTTCTCCAAAGAAACCAGCTCGTGCAGTAGTCGATAATCCTCCTAGTATTATAATTACTAAGGGAACAAGTAAAAGGACCTTCAATTTTTTCATTTTTTATATATAAAAATTTATTTTATTAATTAGCAAAACCATATTTCGGAGAAGAAACCCTTATTCCTTGTAAAACTCCATTCCAATAGCTTCTAAAATTTTGAGGGAAATCTTCCTGTCCAGGAACTCTGTCTTTTGCTTGTAATTGGTAATTAAGATGACTTGGAGTTACATCCCATAAACAGGTGACAGGAACTCTTGTTGTTCTTTTACCTGAAGAAACCGATAACTCACAGTCAGTTCCAATAAAATACATGATCCCATCCTTATCTGGCTCTCCTGCTACTGTTTTGTTTCCAGCTTTTTCAGGAGAGAGGGTTCCTTTATACGATTCTGTTAAAAAAGCATTAGCACAAAGCCTGTCTGTACTATCTCCTTTAGGCTCATTACATTCGTAAGGTTTTCCAAACAAAGGTGTCATCTCGATAGCAATATTGGTAGCATCTACACATTTATCTGGATTAGGAGGAGAACATGTCTCTATTCTTTTCCCATTAGGCAAAACTTCCTCTGTACATAATCCTTGTGTACATTCATCCCAGGTAGGTTTACTGAAAACTTTCCTAAATATACTATATGCAGCCTCAACCAAGTTAAAACAAGCATAAAAATTTCCAGTACGAGACATATAATAGTTCTTATTTTCTTTATAACACTGATTGTTTTCCGGAAGTTCATAATTATTTCCACCAGGAACTTGTGACCTTAAGTAGCCTCCGTATTTTTCATCATATGCTACAAAGTTTGATGTTTCTGGATTAAAATCATGCCTCGCAAATGGGCATGGACCTTCTGCATCATCCTGATTTTCTATCCCAATCTTAGTATTTAATTCCTCGTGTTGTATTTTTTGTGCAGAGCCTGAACTCCCAAGAGTAAGATTTGCACCAATAAGAAAAGGTTCTCTAGAAGTTCCTAAATCTTCAGCTTTCTCCTTAAAATCACTAGCATCTCCTGGAGGTAAAGTCTTTGCCTGATAATCTATATCTATTATTTCTCCACTAGCTGAATATTCTGTACTTCTATATGATATTTCCCTCTTACTGTTCTCATACACATATTGTCCCAAAAAATATGCAAGAGGGTATTTAACTTTACTAAAAACCACTCTAGAGTTAACATTAACATAGACTTGACCTCCTTGGTCATCAACATTGTCTGCCCCTGCAAAATGCAAAGTACTTGATGCTTCATCATTACAAAGCTGTACGGCAGATTCAATAGATAAATCTTTATTAAAATTGTTACAACTAAAAAAATTTAAAAGATTCCAGTTAGAAATTAGATTGATTAAGTCCTCCCACAAACCTTTAACATCTCCATTCTCTTCTACCATACTTTGGAAAAGTGCTAGCTCTTCTTCATCTCCTTCCATTAGCTTCACTATATCTACTTCCCCTAATCCATCAGGCATCTTTAATATTTTATTCGTTTCTTCAGGAAAAACCTGCTCCTCTACTTCCAACGACCCACAAGTAGTACACCCCTCTTCTGCTACATCTTCTACTTCCTCACTCCAACTTTCTACTTTCATATTATTAGAAATGCCATTTCCAAACTTTATAGCAACAAAGCCAAAAGCTACAAGAAAAATCAAAAATCTTATTCCATTTTTATTCTTTTTTCTATTCATAAATTCTTAATCATTGTACCTTT
>CAZRIZ010000029.1:0-4101 GCA_964600285.1 uncultured Candidatus Saccharibacteria bacterium | reverse complement strand
GCTGGGATAGTGAAGCGGTCAAACACTACAGACTGTAAATCTGTCGGCAATAGCCTTCGAAGGTTCGAATCCTTCTCCCAGCACCATATAAATATACTTTCCCTTGTGGTAAGTATATTTTAGTTTGGGGCGCCCATACGTGTGATTTGCCACGACTAGAGTAAAGTATTAAAATTAAATAACCATGCTGGAGCTAAAAGACATTTTCTGGGAAAAGAATGACAAAGTAATTTTAGACAATCTTAGCTTAACGTTTTTTGCCGGTAAGTTGTATGCTTTAACTGGTCCGAACGGATCTGGAAAATCCACTTTGGCTAAAATAATTATGGGTATTGAAAAACCCACCAGTGGCAAAATTATCTTCAACAAGCAGGATATTACTTCCAAAAGTGTTTCTGTACGAGCCAAGCTCGGTATTAGCTACGCCTTCCAGCAACCAGTCAAATTCAAGGGTGTAAACACTAGAGATATACTGTCAATCGCCCTTAACAAAAGCAACAAAAGCGAAACTGGCCAGGATTACTTAAAGCAGGTTGGACTAGATGATGACTATTACGCGCGCGAGTTGAGTAGTGAACTATCTGGCGGTGAATTAAAACGCATAGAATTGGCTAGCGTCTTGGCCAGAAATCCGCAATTAGCCATATTCGACGAGCCAGAAGCTGGAATTGATTTATGGAGCTTTGCTAGTTTAGTTGATGTATTTCATAACCTAAAAGGTCAAAACAAAACAACTCTTGTCGTATCTCATCAGGAAAAAATCTTGGAGCAAGCTGATGAGATACTTTTGTTAGAAAATGGTAAGATTAAAATTTTTGATACTTACGACAAGTTCTGCAAAGAGAGGCTAAAATAGTATGGACCAATCAGAAACTCTACTCACAAAAATAGGCTTTAGTAAGCAATCACAAGCCAACGCCTATAATTTACGCAAGAACGGACAGACCGTCCAGAGATTCATAAGCGACAACACTACAATTATCGGCAAGCCACAGAACAGAGGTCTTGAAATCCACGTCCGAGAGAACGTTCCATTTGAAGTAATCGACATACCAGTCATTATCACCGAAAGCGGACTTGATGAAACTGTAGAAAACGATATCTACATCGGCGAAGGCTCTAATGTAGTTATTCTAGCTGGCTGTGGCATTTGCATTGACGGATGCGTAAGCTCGTCGCACAGTGGCGTACACCGTTTCCACGTTGGCGATAACGCAAAACTAAAATATATTGAGCGCCATTACGCTATCGGCGAAGAAGCAGATAAAATTATTAGTCCAACCAGTGAAATTATATTAGGCGAAAAGGCTGAGATGAAAATAGAAACCAGCCAATTAGGTGGAGTCAGCCACAGCGATCGTGTAACCAAAGTAAAGTTTGCTGATAAGAGCAAACTAGATATTAACGAGAGAATATTCACCGAAAAAGACCAAACTGCCACCACAAAATTTGTCGCCACCATCACGGGACGTGATGCAAAGTTAAAAATAACATCGCGCTCAGTTGCGACACAGCAATCCAGACAAGAGTTTAAGTCTGTAATAATCGGAAAATCACCTTGTTCGGCCTACGTATCATGTGATGGCATTATTCAGGACCAAGCCTCAGTGCAAGCCACTCCAACAATCGACGCCCAGCATATGCGGGCCAGGCTGATTCACGAGGCTAGTATTGGCCGAATTGCTAGAGAACAGTTAGATAAGTTAATGACCTTGGGACTAAGCAAAAAGCAAGCCGAAGACGTAATCCTAGAGGGTTTTTTGAAATAGTGCTATAATCTTTTGACGCTAGCTAATGCTCTAGCGGTTGCTTTTTTAGATGTTTTATGGTATTATAAAAGAGCATCCCAATTTGAATTGAAGGAGGGTTCAGATGGATAGAACCTTAAGGCTAACAAAACTACTGTTTTCTATGCTACTCGTCATCATCTTCATTAGTGCGTCAGTATTGGCAGAAGAGGTCATCATTGATCTCAAGTCACTAGTGAGGACTACAAAGGACACTTCGCCTACGGAAGTTACGGAGGACAAGGACGACGTCATTCAACTGAAAGACTTAGTCAAAGTCCCCGTACTTACTGAGCCAAGTGTGAAAAAAAGCTCGATTATCAGGACCAAGGGATGGTCTAGAACAAAACCTAGCTCGCTTGATAAAAAGCAGGTATTGTTGACCATCAACGAAAATGGTGCGGAAAAGTTCTTTGTCTATCACAAGTATGGCAAAGAGGCTCATCCGACCATAGAGGTCCGCCCTGGCAGTGTTATTACCATTAAGTTGACATTGCCAAATCTGGGTAAAGTAGGCGACCTAACTAGGAGCGCCTACGACGCCGACGCTACTGGCCTAAAAGTGTTGTGGCAAAACGCTACACCTAGGGTTAGTATCAACAAGCGGATGTCGCCTGGAGGCGCGTGGAATGGTAGGGACATAGAATGGCAAATAAGTGCCAAATCGCCTACCAAACCATCAGGAGTCTTGGCTACGATGACAGTGATGTACGACGTAGCCAAGGGAGCTGGCCCAACCGGCACCGGTGAGGCAAGGTATATGCCAAAAATTTGGATAATCGCCTCAGAGGAGTCAGCGGCCGCTCCGGAACAAAGCGCTCCAGGCTCTTTTGAGAAAATCAAGGGAGCCTATCTCTACCTTCCAGACTTGCCAAAAGACCACGTAAAAGACGTGGTAATCTGGCTAGCTGGAAGCGGTGAAAGGGACGAAAGAGTTTTAAACTCTGGACTCCCCAAAACCGTCACCGAGAATGGAGCAGAGCAGATAGTCTTAGTACCAACCAAGAAAGACGAGGTGTGGGATATCAGTGAAGTGGCACAAACCACGAACGATATTCTAAGCTACCTCGACAATCTCGGTTACGACATCCAAAGACTGTACGGCGAAGGGTTTAGCGCCGGCGGACAGGGTATTGCCCGCTTGGTTACTAGCCAGCTAGTCAATATGCCCTTTACGGGGATAACACTGTTTGGCAGTAACACTGACGGACAAGCCGAACGCTTGGCAATTATGCTAGACGACGGTCGCCTAGCAGAACTGAGGCTCTATGTTGGTGAGCAAGACGATCGGTTCTTGGAAAGAGTCAAAACCGATTGGAAAGTCTTAGCTGGTAGCAGTAGAGCCACCAGACTATACATAGTGCCCAATACTGGGCACAAAGTGGATAGTCTATACCAAAATAACACCCCTTAAATAGGGGTGTTTTCTCTTACTAAATTTTTATTAAAGTTATTCCTATTATTCGAGGCTAGTAACCAAAAAAACTGTCTTTTCTGATGTTCTTACCCGCGATACCACTCTCTATAAGTAGCTTTTTTGTTGAAGCAATAAATGCTGGACTACCCGATACAAAGTAGACTGCGTCATTACCTAGCTTCTTCGCGGTTTCTGTGGTTTGCTGAGCAAATTCTTCCTTTGTGGTCAAATATAAAGATTCGTCGGCAATTTTTTCCGTTATATCTCTATAGGCATGCTTATCAGCAGCAACATGAACAAGCACTATTTTCATAGGCAAATCTACCTCTTTCTTGTGAAGTAGCATCGAACGAAATGGAGTAATACCTATGCCTTGCGCAAGCATGACTGAGGTTGACTTTGAAGAATCAAATGTAAAGTTCAGTATTGGCCCTCGCATTGAAACAATATCACCAGGTTTTAATTCGGCAAGAGCTTGCTTATACGAGCTACTCTCACGCACATGAGTGCCGACGATAACATACTGCTCGGCTGGCGAAGAAGCCAGGCTAAACGGACGATTGCCTTTTCCTCCTGGCAAAGATAACAACCCATGCTGACCAGCTTCGTGTCGAAACTTTGAGAGAGGCTTAAAATAAAAACTGTAAATATCTCCCGACTCTTGCACTTTCTTAACAAATTCTAATTTCGTACGCTTCATTATCTGGCTAATGTTTATCATGTCTATATACTAGCATAGAAATGGCCATAAACACGCCGTTATCTCGTGAGGACTGGAAGCAAGCGAGCCGACCAACCTTGATATGAAAAATCGCCCAAATAGGCGACAATTTTGGCATTTGTAGCATTCTGGAGCCACGACCGAGGCTTGAACTCGGGACCTCATCCTTACCATGG
>CAZRIZ010000028.1:0-6378 GCA_964600285.1 uncultured Candidatus Saccharibacteria bacterium | reverse complement strand
CACTAAGCTCCGAGTTATATCGGGGCTTTTTATTTTGGTGTAAAATTAGGCTATGAAGATTATATCAGTTGGCAGGAAGACATCACTCGAACTAAAAGACGCCGTTTTAGGCTATTCTCGTCGCCTGCTAGGGCGTTTTCAGGTTGAATGGGTATTCGTACCCAATTCAAACCAAAAAGGCGATTTGGCGCGCTCTGACGAGGCCAAAGCCACCTTAAGCCTTCTAAGGTCATCAGATTTTGTTATCTTGCTTGATGAGCGTGGTAAAAATATCACTTCCCCCGCCCTAGCCGAGTTAATCCACGACAAACTAGGACAACAAATCGTGTTTATTATCGGTGGGGCTTATGGTGTTGACGCAGACGTTCGTCGTCGAGCCAACTTTATTTGGGGCTTGTCTAATCTAGTCTTTCCGCACCAGATTGTGCGATTGATTTTAACGGAGCAAATTTACCGAGCGCAAACAATTTTGTCCAACCATCCCTACCATCATCAATAGTTAATTCTGTAACTGGCCTTCAAGGCGTTTGATTTGGGCTTCTGTTGCCGTGACGTCGGCTTTGGTCTCATCAACCAAGTGTTTGGGGGCTTTTTTGATGTAGTTAGGGTTATCAAGGCGTTTACGCAGTTGAATTAGTCTCGATCGGGTTTCGAGTAATCTCACCTCTAAATTAGCTTGATGGTCGTAAAGAGTTTGGGCGTCAACATCTAGCCAAACTTGATGGTCGGTGCCACTGATGTGAATCCCGCTTGGGCTAGAAACTGATCTCACGTCGGCTACGCCAGCCAAGTGTCTAATAACCAGTTCATTATTAGCGAGTAGTTCGTCAGCTCTGTGGGCGAGGTTGTATTTCTTCTTGGGTGGTAACTCTTTGATTAAGAACCTAGTCTCTTCAACTATCTTTTTGATTTCTTCAAAGGCTTTGACTTTCTGTTTGTCGTAAGCCACCGCGCCTTGCTGTGGGTATGACTGTAAAATCAACAGATCATCATGCCAATTAATTGCTTGCCAAATCGCCTCGGTGATAAAGGGTGCAAACGGATGCGCAAACTTTAGAATAGTATCTAAGATATAGGCTAGAACTTGCTGATTGTTTTGTTGCTTAGAGGCCTCTAGATACCAATCGGCGACGTCATTCCAGATAGTCTGATAAACTAGCTCGCCAGCTTCGGCAAAACGGTATTTTGTGATATGGCTGTTTAGTTTGTTAACAGAGCTCTCTAACTTCGAGATAATCCAGTGGTCTGCCTCTGATTGTAAGACTATGTCAACTGGATTTAGCGGTGTAAAGTCGTCGGGTAAGATATCTAGAATATAGCGTGCGATATTCCATAATTTGTTGCAGAAATTACGACCAGCTATGACATTTGATGGAGTAAAAGCTTGGCTTTGTCCGGCGGATCTATTAGCAATGATACCCATGCGCAGAGCGTCAGAGCCATACTGGTTGATAATCTCCACTGGACTAATCACATTACCTTTTGATTTACTCATTTTTTGACCGTGCTTATCAAGAACCATGCCATGCATATAGACTTCCTTAAATGGCACTTGGTCGGTCATGTAAAGTCCGAGCATAATCATTCGTGCGACCCAACGGTCAATCAGGTCGAAGCCAGTCTCCATGATAGTAGTGGGATAAAATTCGGCCAGTTTGCCCTTATCGAGATAGTCAGTAACTATAAACGGCCATTGACCACTAGAAAACCAAGTGTCAAAAGTGTCTTCTTCACGGCGGTAGGTTTTGCCATTAATTTCTATCATCTCTTGATTGATATTGGTGTTGAAGATCCAGTCGTTAGGATCTTCAATGTTTTGAAATGCTGGAATTGGTATTCCCCAGGTAATCTGGCGTGACAAGTTCCAGTCTCGTAAGTTTTTTAAGTAGTTAATAATCACACGTTTCTTAGAGATTGGCGTAAATTTGATTTGATTTATTTCAATTGCCTTGATTGCTCGTTTGGCCAGGGGTTCAACTCGCAAGAACCACTGCTCTTTGGCGATTGGCTCAATTGGCAGACCTGATTTGTAGTCAAAACCAACTACGTGTCTAATATTCTGCTCTCCCCTTCTTAGGTCTAGCGATTCTAGTATGGCTAAGACTTTCTGGCGGGCTTGGTCAACCATCAAACCAGAAAGGCTATCTGGTACGTTTATCATCTTACCGTCGAAACCGATTATTTGGATAGTCTCGAGGTTGTGCCTCTCTCCTATTTCAAAATCATTAGGATCGTGAGCTGGGGTAACCTTTACGATGCCGGTACCGTAATCTGGATCGACATAATTGTCGGCAATAATCGGAACTTCACGATTTACAATTGGTACCATAACGTGCTTGCCCACCAAGCTCTTGTAGCGCTCATCTTTTGGATTAACTGCTACAGCGGTATCACCCAAGATAGTTTCTGGTCTAGTGGTGGCTATAATAACTTCACCCATGCCGTCGGTTAATGGATAGGCAATGTTGTAGAGCACGCCGTCAACTTCTTTGTAATCAACTTCAATGTCGGCATAGCTAGTTTGATATTTGGTCGAGCAATTAACGATTCTCTTCCCTCGATAAATCAGATCGTCATCCCATAGCCTCTTGAAGGTTTGGTAAACCGTGTTAATAACCTTAGCGTCCAGAGTAAAAACTAGGTCCTGCCAGCTGCAGCTTGTTCCTAGGGAGCGAAGTTGTAACTCCATATCCCCTCGTCTTTCTGATACAAAGTTCCAAACTTTTTGGTAAAGGTCTTCACGGGAAAAGTCTAGTCTTGAGTGTCCTTGTTTGCTTAATTCTTTCTCGAACACTACCCACGTCTCCAAACCAGCGTGATCAGCTCCTGGTATAAAAACTGTTGGACGACCTTGCATACGATAGTAGCGCGCTAGGATGTCCTGCAAGTCTGTGGCCAGGGCATGTCCCATGTGAAGATTGCCATTCGCATTTGGTGGTGGCATGACGATTGAATATGGTTCGCCCGAGCCTCGTGGGCTGAAAGCATCCCCGGCTTCCCACATGGCGTAGATGGTTGATTCAAATTTTTCTGGTTGGTAAGTTTTAGATAATTTCATAATTTATTTCCCAATGGTAGCTCTAAAAAATTATACCATAGGCTTGACACAACCGGAAATTTTTCACGTGAATATTAAAACAGGCGATGTTGGGGGTAAGCTTCAACTTCATGTGGGTCGATGGTGGGCGTGGTCTGGCTTAAAAAGTAGCCGGCGGCTGCAACCATGGCGGCATTGTCGGTGCAGTATTTTAGGTCTGGATAGAATAGGCGAGCGCCAAATTTGTTCTTAAACTTGTGCCTTAATTTTTGGTTGGCAGAAACACCACCAGCTAGGCAAATTGATTCTGGAGCCAAGTCGTCGTTCGCTAGGGCGGTTTTGTCTAGCAAAATGTCAATCGCGCAGGCTTGAAAACTAGCGGCTAAGTCGGCTTTATCATGTGAAGATAAGAGGTCTGCAATTTGATGTGATGGGAAAGTATGGTCCTTGCCGATTAGATCCTGAGCGGTGCGGAGTAGGGCGGTCTTGAGGCCAGAAAAGCTGAAATCATATTTACCATTTAATTTTGGTTTGGTGAATTTGAAGCGGTTTGGGTCACCAGATTCGGCTAATCTACTAATAGCTGGTCCGCCAGGGTAGGGCAGACCGATGATTTTGGCCACTTTATCAAAAGCCTCGCCGACGGCATCATCTTGAGTCTGTCCTAATATTATGAATTGGCTAGGCGAGTCGAACCACATTAACTGGGTGTGTCCACCACTGATAATAAGTGTTAAGCAGGGAAATTTTGGTTGATTATCACTCAAAAAATTGGCATAAAAGTGTCCGAGTATGTGGTGCAAGGGGATTAGGGGCTTATTTTTGGTAAGCGCCAGCGTTCTTGCCGCTAGCGTGCCGATAAGCAGAGAGCCAATTAACCCTGGTCCATTAGCAATGGTGATCGTATCGATACCGTCCCAGCCTAATTTCGCCTCACTCAAAGCCCGATTTATAATCGGGTTAATAATTTCTAAGTGAGAGCGTGCCGCTATCTCTGGAATAACGCCACCGTATTGGGCATGCAGGTTAATTTGCGAGCTAACAACATTTGATAGAACTAACTGTCCGTCAACTACTACGGAGGCAGCTGTTTCATCACAACTAGTCTCAATCCCAAGGATATTCATAGCCTGTATTTTATCATGCCACCAATTTTATTTATAATGCATATGTTCTATAGAGTTGTCATTTAATTGTTCACCTCGTTTTTACTAACCCTAAATAGTGTTTATGCCTGATAGTTATCTGAATAAGTTTATGTTAAAATTATCTTGTAAAGTATCATAAAGCGAGAGGCAAAAGGACATTTATGGATAAACAGACAGAAGTCACCGAGAAAATAAATAAGGTTAGTAAAAATGATAAGAGCATGGCTATGGCTTTGCTACCATGGGGGCTGTTTGTGGTGGCCGTCGTAGTTATTCTGTTTCAGTCGTTAGGGTCTAAAGACGGTGCGCTGAAATTAAGTAATGTATGTGATAGTGACTTAACTTCTCGATTTAGTAAAGTTCGTAGAGAATCTTTTGTCGACAGCGAAAAGGCTGCTCCCGAGTATAAAGCTCTTTTTGAGGAAATAAATCAACGGGGTGGCTATAAGGATGACCCAACTTGCGTGTATATGCGTATTAAATATTTCTACGACCAGCGTGATTACGACAAGGCCTATTTCGAAGTAGATGACTTAGAAAAACTCTACAATGCTAATAAAGTTGTTGACAGTCGCCATCTTTCAACAGATAGCGTAGAGCAGATGCGTAGTGACATTACCTACTTTAAGGCCTTGCAAATTGAGACTGGTGGGCTACAAGACGATTCAGAATCAATGGATTATGACCAGGATTAAGATATGAGAAAAGTAATTTTAAGATACTCTCTTTGGGCGACAGCTCTCTCGCTGGTGGTTTTTGGCACTACGCTCTTGTTCTCGTCAACTCCAGCTAGTGCTGGTTGCAAGGAAGATTTTTTTGTGAGTAACACTGACCCATTCAAGTATGATCCAGACAAGCCTGGGGAAAATTACGGTTGTGTACCTAATTATGTCCAGAGGCAACCATATGATAGGTGCAGGACCGGCAATGCGAATCAACAGTCAGTGGGATGGTTCGTGCCTAAGATAGGTGGTAGCTATGAACCATGGGTTGCCGATAGGAGGATAACAACTTCTTCTATCGTTAACAACAAGGTTGACATGGCTTTATTTGCAACCAGGTATGTCTGTGATAACAAGGGTGGTGGGACGACTGGTAGCGGAGACCATTATTTCTGGTTTCCTTCGATAAACGTAGCGTTGGGTGGTAGGGGTGCTTGCAATATAGAAAAATCTACTAGCCAGTGCGGTAGTGGTAGCGGTCTATGTAGAAGCAACTATTTTAGCGAAATCTATACTAGCGGTTGGTCTGCTGAGCAGATTATAGAAAGTGACAATGATGTCATGACGCCAAAGAGAGGCACTGCTACTAGTAGCAAAGGCTACTTTTCTGGCATTTATGCCAACGGACATTATAGCTACCTAAAGCTTAAAATTGATAGGTTCAAAGAGCTTTGTGTAAACACTGGTGGTACCGCTGGAGTATGTCATAGTGCTGGTAACGGACTCTATGCCGTTGTTCTTGCAGGCACGCCCTATAAAACCACTAACAGTGCATGTGGCAACCTTACACCTAGTACGAGCTTGATCGCTGGTATTTTACCAAATGTTTCTATAGCCGTGTCTCCTTTCCCAGAAACATCAGTAAATAAAACTCAAATTTACCCTAATGAAAAAGCTACCTTTACACACAAAGGAGCAGCTGAAATTGCCATAGAGGGGACCTTGGAGAAGGATATCAGTGTAAAGTTTGAAGTTGAAGACGGCACTGGTGCTACTATACCAAGATCAGTAATTCAATTAGGAACCATAACCTTGCGCCAAAATAAGACTAGTGGGCGGCTTGCTGATTATAATGAGGATTTTAACGCTAGCTTGTCGAACGTAAATGGTAAAGTTTGTCGCCGGGTTAAGTGGTCCTACACAGACCTTGATGGCAGTACTAAAACTGGTCGTGGCACTACAAGATGTGTCACCGTCCTCAAGCCCACCCTCACCGTCACTGCAACCGCCACCACTAAAGCAACTAACGCTTCCAACAATGAAGTTACTACGATGGAACCGGGTCAACGCGTCACCTTCACTCACAGCCTTGGCTTGTCTAGGAGTGGTAACTACACTGGCGATGTTACAACTAGATTCACCCCAGCATTTGGCACCTCTAACAGCATTACTCATATGCCTGGTGCTGGCTCTTATAAAGATCTTACAGTAGAGTACGGCACTATCCCAGCTACTGGCCCGTTGCCTGACA
>CAZRIZ010000027.1:0-7951 GCA_964600285.1 uncultured Candidatus Saccharibacteria bacterium | reverse complement strand
GTTTCGAACTCTATCAAAAAAGAGATTGTCGAAATTTTTCCTGAAGCTAGAGATAAAATTTTAGCACTACCAATTCCGCCAAGCGAAACTTTCTCCAACTTTAAGTCAAACCATCAGCCACTAGCGCCCAGCCTTGGCGTCAAAACTCCCAGTTTTTATCTTTTTGTCGGCAACTTTGAGCCTCGCAAAAATCTGGGCGTTTTAGTAAAAGCTTATTTGAAATTAAATGACGAACTAAAATCCAGCCACAGCCTAGTTATTGCTGGAAGCAAGGGCTGGAGTAATGATTCAGTGCAAATTGAAATTAATGAAGCCATCAAAAATGGCGCTAATATCATACAAACTGGTAACTTGACACAAACAGAAATTGCTCAACTTATGTCGGAAGCTACCTGTCTAGTTATGCCGTCACTCTACGAAGGTTTTGGTATGCCAATTGTCGAGGCTATGACGGTCAAATGTCCGGTTGTCGCATCAAACATACCAGTTTTACGTGAGACAGCCAATAATATCGCTCTATTTTTCGATCCAAACTCACCCGAATCTCTAGCTAAAAGTCTAAGTGAAATGTCAAATAATCACGCCACACGCCGATCACTCGCCAGACGTGGAAAAGAGTACGTGAACGGTTTGTCCTGGGACAAAAACGCTAAAATAATAGTTGACAGAATTAACCAGCTTTTACAAGACCGACGCTAATCTTAAGCTAAAGTTCTTTAGAGAGGTTTTCGATTTTTCGCTCTTCACGGGCGCGTTTTTTGTCAAAAACTAGAGAAGCAATCGCCAGTCCGGTAAACAGAACAGTTAGGCCTAAATCTCGAGCATAGCCAAAGTGTTTGATCTCATTCCAAACTTCTGACCAAAAGTCAGCACTAAAGAATCCGCCCGTGCCACCAATCATCTCAACATAAAAAGTTCGAATATCAAAAACTAGTGTGATAAAGAATGCCAACAGCACAAACAACGAGGCCAAAATCATCAGTTGAGTGAATTCTTTACGCGAAATTCGACCACCCCATTTTCCATAGAACCAGTGCATACCATAGACAATTGCAAACGAAGCGATCGCTGGCACAACACCAAGTCGCCAGATAACATGCCATAACACAATTCCTAGAACGGCTGGTATCATTGCCATCAACAAGCCTTTTTTGTGAGTCTTTTCTTGCATTTATCTTCCTTTTTCTTACTGAATCACATTATAGGTTTAAGCTTAAGAAAAATCAAATTGACCACAAGCATTTTATAAGTTAAAGTTAAATTAGGTGGGAGAACCTTAAAATGAGGTGATTTTGTGTCAAACTCTACGCAAAAGAAAGAGAAGGACTTACATCACAGGTTTTTTACTCGCAAGATTCGTCACGCAATTGAAGAATACTGTAAGAAACATGAGATGCCAGTACCCGATAGGCTAAAGCTGAAAACAAAAATTGATGTTGATCTCCATACTAAATTCCACAACAAATTCTACCGCGAGTGCTTCGCCGCCAGAGCGCAAAAGTACTCCCCCCACCACCAAATTAAGAATTGCGCTCGCTGTGACTTTCAAGACATCTGTTTTTGTCGGATTCCAGCTGATCCAGAAGACCAAGAAGTAATTGAGCTGATGAGAACAATAATGGACGGACAGGCTACAACAAAATTAACAGGTCACATGCTCGAAGCTCCTGCATTAATCTGGGATTTCATTGAATACGCTATCGCACCCCACCTCTAGCTCCAGACCGGGATTTACCCGGTCTTTCTCTTGCTTTTTTAACGAGTTTATGCTATAATTGGTATATAGGGTTGCTAAATCCTTGCATTTTCTTGGTCTATAAAAGGAGGGTATTGACATGAAGAGAAAAACCCATCGTATACTGGCGAGGACGATCATCGTCCTGGCTATCTTGGTCGCTCTGGCTGCGATAATACTTGCAGTCAGTTCGGCCCACGCTGAAGGCAATGACGGTGGCATCACTATCGTCAAGCCGGGGTCGTTCGTGTTCGTTAAGCTCTTAACGGACAGCGACGATCCCGCCGAAGTCATTTGCATCGAATTTGACGTAAATGGCAAAGGCGCGATTATCTCAAGGTTTGATCAAGATCGAATCTTGGCGATAGTCGAACCTGGTGAGCAGCCGGACAGTGACTTGGTATTCCATTACTACCGGAATATCAATAACTGGATAAATCGTCAAGACTTCTCCAAACTAATGGCGGAGATTGACGAAGGCCAGCTCACTCGGTGGGATAAGGCGAAAGCCTACACCAAAGGTGGGCTCGACTGGGTCTGGGATAAAACCCTAGACCTAAAAGACTTCATCGAAGATGAAGTCGTCGATCCGCTAGCCGAGTATGGCGAGCAAAAGGGCTGGGGAGACAAGGTCAGAGACTTTTTCTCCATCGGCAAGTAGCCCAAGTAACTCTATAGTACATTAACCCCACTGGTTTATCCAGCGGGGTTTTCCTTTATATTAACTCAGCGAAATAAGGCCTTAAATCAGGGTCGGTTTTAGCCTTTTCAAGCATTGCTTCAGGTGAACCAGTCACGGCAATATCACCATCCTTCATTAGCCAGATTTTATCTGCAATTTTACTGGCAAAATCCATATTATGCGTCACGATAAACATCGTAATGCCAGTCGTTTTTAACTCTCGAACTATATCTTCTAATTCTACAACTTTTTCTGGGTCCAGAGCTGAAGTTGGCTCATCAAACAAGATTATCTTTGGGTTCATGGCCAATTCACGAGCAATCGCCACGCGCTGTTGTTGCCCTCCAGATAAATGCCTAGGATAGGCCGAAGCCTTATCAGACAAACCAAATTTTTCTAGCAGACTAAGTGCGGTTTGCTTGGCAACAGCAGGTTTAACACCCTTGGCTTTAGTCGGAGCAATTGTTAAATTCTCCAAGACAGTTAAATGTGGAAACAAATTGAAGTCCTGGAACACCATGCCTGAAATTGTCTGACCAGAATTGACGTTCTTATAGTCTAATTCTTTATCGTCCAATGTAATCCGTCCAGATGTCGGTATTTCAGTTCGGTTAAGACAACGAAGGAAAGTTGACTTACCGGAACCACTAGCACCGATTAGAACAATGACCGAGCCCTCAACCACCTCTTGATTAATCCCACTTAAGACCTTGTTGTCACCAAATTCCTTGGTTAAGTTTTCTATCTTAATCACTGACTTTTAATTTCCTTTCTACTCGCGCCGCTATGCGAGTAAACATAGTTGTAAGTAGTAGATAAATTAAGGCCGCTACGAGCAACGATTCAAAGGCAGTGGCCGTCTGGAATCGAATGTTATCGGCTCCTCGCATCAAGTCGCTTAAACCAATCCAACCCACAACCGAGGTTTCTTTTATAAGTGTGATAAACTCGTTCATCAAACTTGGTAGAGAAGATTTTAGGACCTGGGGCATCACGATATAACGAATAGTTTTGACATAACTGAAACCAAGCGAATCGGCCGCCTCCCATTGACCTTTCGGTAAACTCTGGAAGCCAGCACGCAGAATCTCCGCTATATACGCCCCGCTGTTAATAGCAAAAGCTAGCGCGGCGATAACGACTTTAGAAACATCGCGCTGTTGACCAAAGACTACATAGTAAAAGATAAGTAGCTGGACCAAAAGTGGCGTGCCTCGTATGACAGTCGTATAGAGCTTCGACAATGCCGACAAAGGATTGAATTGAGCTAATTTAGATTTCTTTAAGAATTTGAATGGATAAAACCTAGATATTCTTAGTAGGGCCGCCAACAAACCAAAGACAATACCACCAACCGTAGCTAGTAAGGCCAGGAGCAAAGTTATGCCAAGACCATTAACCAACATCATATAGCGATTTTCATCTAGGAATATGTTACGCCAAGTCATAGTTCCAGACCCTTGCTCATTGTCATCAGTATCAGAAAAGTATTTAACCATCATCTGATCATAGGTTCCGTCTTCTTTAACGCGCGCAATTGTTTTGTTCACCATTCTTAGCAACTCTGGGTTGTCTTTATGGATAGCAATCGCATAGTTCTCATTAGATAGTTTTTCTTCTAACAGACGCAGTTCTGGACGATTACGCAAATACCTTTCGGCAGGAGCGTTATCTAGCACGACCGCATCAATTCGCTTGTTAATTAATTCTTGTAAGACAGCCGGCACAGACGGAAATTGTACCTTAATTGCCCCCGCAACATCATCAACCATTTCGTCGCCAGTTGTTCCAAGTTGCACGCCAATTCGCTTGTTTTCTAAGTCGGCCTTGGTCTTAATCTCAAGGTTATCTTTTCTAACAATTATCATTTGTGAGGCTTCGTAATACGGATCAGAGAAGTTGACGCTCTTGGCGCGATCTTCCGTTACCGACAGTCCCGCCACCACCATATCAACTCGACCAGCTTGCAGGGCAGTTATCAGGCCATCAAAGGCCATGTCCTCAACGCGGAGTTCCTTGCCTTGGTCCTTAGCGATTTCATTCGCTAGGTCGATATCAAAGCCAACAATTTCGCCATTTTTTAGATAGTCAAATGGCTCAAATCCACTTTCTGTTCCTATTACCAACTCGTTGTCTGAAGCCGCAAAGACGGCCTTAGGAGAAAAGATTCCAGCGCCAAGAGTTAATATCAACGAGATTACAATAATGGTATTTAGGCGTCGTTTCATCGCTTCCCCCACTTAATACCATTATATTAGCACTTATGCTTAATTGATGCAAAACTACTTGTCAATTAGCTTTTTTATTTTAGAGTCATATTCACGATTGGCTTGCTCACAAGACCAATAAGCGTCAAACATAAATGCGCCAATCATAACGAAACTCGACAATGTCGACAACCAGCTGAAATTTAGGTCTGCCGTGCCTTCGCCGGCCATAGCTTGATCAAGGGCAACCTGGAAAGCCGGACCAGAAAGGGTCATATAAAGCGCCAATCCTAGACCTAAAACCAACAGTACACCAAACCAGCGTTTTTTACCACCTATGTAGATATAGCCAAATCCTGGGATGATATTTAGCATCGTAGCGATTACTGAACTTTTCATTTTAGTCCTCCGTTTTACTAAGCTTAATATTTAATATCTGGTATCCCAATCGTCGTGTCAATCTCCAGTCGGCGACAAATAACCTTATCACGATCTGGCATCATACCCGTAGAATGGAGTTGAGCACCCTTAAGTCGCCCAATATTATCTAGTGCCAATTTAGCCATTGGGTTAGTTACTGCCGAAATTGTTAAAGCCAAGAAGACCTCCTCCAAACTTAACTCCGAATCACACAAGCCTAACTTATCGCACTTTAGGTCATTGATTGGACCGATAACTTCTGGTGATAACAGATATATTTTGTCATCGATGTTAGAAATGATTTTCAAAATATTTAATACGGCGGCGGCAGTTGAAGTTAAAATCGGGGTTTTTTTGCCAGTAGAAGATTCTCCCGTGACCAATTGAATGGCGCTAGCTTGGTTAGGATAACTTGGTTGGCTATTTTGTAGTAGCTCCAATTTATCCAAAGCCAGTTTAGCTACTGCACGATCAAGCGGACGCAAGTCTAGGTTTTCAAGCAGGAGCTTGGCCCTTTCAAGTGATTGGTCGGTTGCATCACCCAATTGGTTATCGGTCATGGTGGTATAATAGCGCCTGATAACCTCTTGTCGAGCCGCCTTTTTGACGACCTCATCGTCTGTAATAGCTTGAGAAATTACATTAACGCCCATATCAGTTGGCGATTTATAGACTTCTTTGCCGTAAATCCGATCAAAAATTCGCTTCAAAACTGGGAAAGTTTCAATATCCCGATTATAATTGACCGACATTTTGTCATAACTAGCAAAATGAAACGGATCGATCATGTTTATATCCATTAAGTCCAAAGTGGCAGACTCGTAGGCGACGTTAACCGGATGATCAAGCGGTAAGTCCCAAACAGGAAAAGTTTCATATTTAGCATAGCCAACGGTATTTCCCCTCAAGGATTCGTGATAGATTTGACTTAAACAAGTTGCCATCTTTCCACTTGATGGACCGGGAGCAGTTACCACTACAATATCACGCTCGGTCTCGATGAAACTATTCCTACCGTAACCATCTGAGCTAACTATCACATCAACATCCGTTGGATAACCCGGTGTTCGTGAATGTAAGTGGACGTTTAGTTTAATCTTTTCTAACCTAGATTTAAATAAAACGGCTCGACGCTGATTATCAAACAGTGTAATTACGGCGTTATTAACTAAGATTCCTTCTTTACGCAAGAACTCAATCAGCCGGATAGACTCGTCAGCATAAGACATATAGTTGTCTGAGCGGATTTTATTGCGTTCTAAGTCAACCGCTGAGATACAAACTATTACTTCGATTTTATCTTTGATTGAACTGAGAACTTTTAGCTTTGATTTTGGATCAAATCCTGGCAAAACTCGCTTGGCGTGTAAGTCATCTACTAACTTGCCGCCAACTTCTAGATAGAGTTGCCCAAAATTATCAACCCGTTGCAAAATCTCTGAAGTTTGTAGCTCCAGATACTTTTTTTGATCAAAGCCAATTTTATTATTGTTTTTCATTTTTTGTTTACCTCACAAGCTTATTTTGCTTATGGTCTTATTATATATTAAAAATCGCTAAAATCTTAGCCAACAAGCTGTAATTTTTCCATCCGTCCAAGTGTACTCCTTGTCACTTGGCCTAGGATGAGTAGCGCTATCATTAGACACATCAAAACCGCAGTCAACACCATCACCATTCAGCCAATACATTATCATAGCGGTGTATGGCCTGGTTTCACGATTGTAAGAACCAGCTTCTGAGCGGTAAAGCACTCCTTGCGCTTGGCCTTCCGCCACTGATAGCGATCCATTGATTACGCCGCCATACTTATCCATTTCCTCCAGAAAGACCCGATTATCCGATATAACTGGAATTTCCTTATACTTAATACAGTCGTTGATTTTGCTGATGCAAACCTCCCAATCTAGCGACGGATCTGTTGGGTTACGAGGATAATAGCCATGATCGTTAAAATAATAGTCAGCCGCCTTGCGAAAAGCACCAACACTATCAATAGTGGCCGCGTTTTCAGATTTTTCCTTATAGCCATTATAAGAAATTACGCTGATGGTGGTTAAAATTCCAATAATCACTATCACCAACAGAACTTCGGATAAAGAGAAAGCTTTGCGTGTTATCATAAGCAAATTATAGACCAGATGTTACCGCGCGACAATACGGCACTAGATTATATATTAGCCTATTGCAAAATCTCTACCTACGTGGTATAAATGATGCAGTTCATATGCACGTGCGAAATACATAAGTCCAACCTTTTTATTAGCAGTTCAAATGAATCAATAATAATAAGGAGACAAATGTCACAAAATCTTTTTGTAGGAAGCCTTTCCTACTCAACTAACGATGATGGCCTAAAAGCCCATTTCGAACAAATTGGCGAAGTTTCTTCAGCCAAAGTTATCGCTGATAAATTCAGCGGTCGTAGCAAAGGTTTTGGTTTCGTTGAATTCGTCGACGAAGCTAACAACCAAAAAGCTATTGAAGAGCTAGATGGTAAAGAACTCGACGGTCGCCCACTAACAGTTAAGTTATCTGAGCCCCGTGAGAGCCGACCACGTCGTGAGTTTGGTGATCGCGATCACCACAGCGGTAATTCTTTCCGCCAACGCGAGCGCTAAATTAAACTTTAGTAAACTTAATACTCCTCTCTCAAGAGGAGTATTTGTTTTGTGCTATGATTAATACTATGAAAGATTTTGCTTATTTAGCGACTGACGCAATTTATCTTGACAGCGCCTGCCAATCACTTAGACCTCAGCCAGTAATTGACTCCCTAAATGAATACTACACTGCCCACAACTCTTGCGGTGAACGCGTAAAATACAAATGGGGGCGTGTTACCGATGAAAAAGTCGAGGCCACGCGCGCATTGGTTTTGAAATTTCTCAAACTCAAGTCGAGAGA
>CAZRIZ010000026.1:0-10117 GCA_964600285.1 uncultured Candidatus Saccharibacteria bacterium | reverse complement strand
ATTACCAATCTCAAATCTCATAGAAACATTATTCTATTTTGATTTATTCCATTCCATGTTACATCTGTATTGTATTATGGTTATTCTTTTTTGTATTTTAAAATAACCATGAACTGAGCCGCACTTCTTACACGTAGAAACGTGGGTTTTACGAACTTGGTCGCGAGAACTGTTTTTATAAGCCGACGATTTTCAAGATTTTGCCGGTCACCACCCAGAACCTGCTTCAACCTCTCGTCAATATCTCCAGCTATTCTGTGTGTTGGCTGAAATGTCTCGATATATTTTAGTTATCAGCTAGTAGATCTACGAATTTGATGGTTTTACCATTTTTACCCACACTCCAGTCTTTTATTACCGAATATTTTCCTGTGTGTAAAAGAGGATTGTTTAACCGACAGCCATTACAAGCAATGACTACTTTTTTGGGTTTTTACGTTCTGCTCGGTAACCAACCTGTATGATGCCACGATGACATGTTTGTATTATATCAACCCTGCACTGCTTAAACTGTTATATCCTTTGTCAGTGACAATAAGATGATCTACGACGTCAATGCCTAGTGTCTTGCCAGCTTCAACAATTCGCCTAGTTGTTAGGATATCGTCATCAGACGGTGTACTGTCACCAGACGGATGGTTGTGGGCTATAATGACGCTAGCAGCACTATTCTTAATCGCTACCTTAAATACCTCACGCGGGTGAACAACTGATGCGTTCAATGATCCGACCGAAACGGTTTCGCCAATAATAGCTCCTTTTGTATTTAGGCATACTACTTTGAATGATTCTTTCTTGTCACTACCGATTTCGCTTATTAATTGTCTGGCGACTACTTTTATGTCTATACTCTCATGTTTTTTAGTAGATAGTTCTTCCTGCCCAACATGAATTATGATTTCTTTCGCTAACTTTATACCAATAATACTAGCAAAACCTAGCCCAGGAGTTTCTACGAGGTCTTCGTCATTTGCATTGACTACGCCGCTTACCGTTTTGTACTTCCTGATTAATTCTTTGGCCATTGGCTTACAATCTTTTCTAGGGATGCCAAAGGTTAAAAGAAGTTCTACAATCTCATAGTCATGGAAACCCGCAAGTCCACTCTTAAGGAATCTTTGTCTTAACCTCTTGCGGTGTCCGTCTGTTGCTTTGGGTAGCGACATAGCCCTACGTGAAATTCAAATTATTCTTAAAGTATTCCTGAGTTTCAGGGTCGGTTGAGTATACAAAACACCCCTTCATACCACGAGTCATTAACACTCGATATGTATTCTTTATAATCATATCACCGAGAAACTCAGCATAAGCAGGCTCTTCTCTAGACAGCTTCTTAAAGCCATGCATAGACTTATCAGTTGTGGCTCGTTTAGAAGGGTCTGTTATCACTCTACCATTTCTAACAATTAAATCTGGACCAATTATTACGCCGACATAATCAAGCTCAAGTCCTTGGCTAGTATGTATACATCCAACCTCACTGACGGACCCTGGATGAATTATCCATGACTGACCATGATCATTTAGGTTCCACGTAGCACGATAGTCGCCTATTTCGATATCCTTAAGTAAGGGATTCTTCTTACTTATCCAGTTCCAGCAATATCCAGCTAGCATGCGTGATTTATTATTTACTTCGTTTAGCTCTTTAATTTTCCTGTGCATCTCAGTAGGGTTGTTAAATACCCGAAAATCATAATCAATGCCAGACAAAGTCGTGTTGGCAGTTTCGCGAATACTTAGCATGTGATCCACCCAGGCCAAATAACCATCTGAACCGTTGCATCTAAATTGTGACTCTAGCTCGTACTCGTAAACATCAGCCTCGTTCATTAAAGCTATTTTCTTTATCTCTTCCGATTCACCGATATCTTTAATGTGGACTCTTTGGTCATTATCAATGAAGAAGACTGTCGTTTTTGAAGCCTTAATAAGTTCGTCTATCTGGTTATTGCCCTTATTTTGAAATAGGCCTGATTTTGCGTTTAGCCTCTGTGCTTCGTCTACGATGAGAGCATCAAACGTGTCCGGATCAATATCATAGAAAGAACCAGACGACTTAAATAAGTTTGATATCCGTGACTTAGTAAATTTGCCCGTCAGTTTCACCTGAAAAACTTCACGTGGCGCTGAATTTCGAGTGACATATTGCACAACTAGCCCTCGACCAGTCATTTCAGAAAGTAGGTTTATAGCTACTACTGATTTACCAGTGCCAGGACCACCCTTGACTATAATAACCTGCTTTCGCATAGATGGTGAAGAGCTCTTTGCTACTGCGAGACCAAGTGCGGTTTCATAAACAATCTTTTGATTATCTATCAAAACAAACTCGTCATTACCGTTAAGCATCGAGTGTAGAGAGTCGACTAGCGATTTAGAGGGGCGGATTTTACCATTTTCTATTTCGTACATTAAGGCGCCACTATCACCAGACTTAACATACCTTTTGATAAAATCCCGTAGCTTAAAGACGTCTTCCCTAAAAAACAATGGCGCCTTTTCCAGCCACTCCGCATAAGCTGGGCTATTAACCTCACCCTCCTCTATGGAATAATTATGAAGATAGGCGCAAGGCTTGAGGTTGATGTGTTTTTCTTGAACAGCCGAGTTGTAATCGTTCAGTAATGATGCGTATGACCATGCTTGATAAGAAGGATGATTAGTTTCTCCAAAGAAAGTAGTGTTAACGACGGCATCTTTAGTACTAGCGGTAACGCCTTCACTCCACTGTTTAAGCTCGACTAAAATGGCTGTTTTTTGGGTATCGTCCTTCCCAGTTACTATAAAATCGATTCTTTTTGATGTCTGTGGAATTTTATATTCGATAGCTATGCCCGTATCGTCTGGTATGCCACCATCCGAGAGAACATTCATCATAAACTGCATAGAGTTGTTCCACGAAGCAACTTCGCTCCTGCTAACTTTATTACCAGTTTCTCGTACGTATAATCCCTCAATTTTAGCACTAATCTGATTCATCATAGTATCTAAAATAAAGTTGCTTTTCGTGGCTGAGTATACAATCATCTTGCTAGTCTAATTCTGTGTACTTTTTATGATTGCCCTTAGACTTATTAACAGGGTATTTCTTCTCATTCTGAGACATCTTTTCTACAAAAGCATTCTCAAGGTTGATATCAAGCTTATTGGCCAGTAATAGCACCCAGTAGAGAACGTCAGAAAGTTCTTCTGCTAAGTGACTTTTTTTACTCACCGCTACCTTGTCAAGTTCTTCGCTAGACAGCCACTGGAAAACTTCAAGAACCTCAGCTGCCTCTAGATTAAGAGAAATGGCTAAGTCTTTAAGATTATGAAATTGACTCCAGTTGCGATCGTCACAGAACTTTCGTATCATGCGCTGTAGACCTTGGAAGCTGTTGTTCTTGGGCTGTTTGGAATCCATATATACATTATAACATTTTAAGTAAAAGAGTGTTTGCTCATCTTTAGCCTCGTAGTAGCTTCCTTTTTCACCATAATTAACGTAATTATGCCATTAACAGAGATACGATCATGTAACCACCATTATAAAGCACTTCGACATTAAATGTCTGAAAATACCACACAAAAATCAGATGTCAATGGCCGTGTCATAAGATTGCTTTTTCATCAAGGTTATGTTATAATGAAAGTATGTATGCGGTTGATGATATTGTTGCATGGTTTCACGAATCAGTTAGGACCGTTAGTGGCGCCCCATATCTTCTCGACGAAGAGCAGGCAATTGCTGTTATCGATAACCACAAGAACACTCTAGTATCAGCTCGTGCTGGTGCTGGTAAAACCCACACGTTGACCGCCAAAATCATCTATTTAATCGCTAAGCTGGGTTATAAACCAAGCGAGATCCAAGCTTTTGTATTTAACCGCAAAGCTGCACAAGAAATCAACGACCGCCTACTAGGTGTTAAAGTCAACGGCGTACCGATTATTGCCAAGACAGACCGACCGATTGCCGTCACCTTTCACGCATATGCCTTGAGTGTAGTTAGACAAATTAACGGCCGTGGATCTTTCGGTAAGATATTACTTGACGACGAACAAGGCTCAGACACTGCGCGTGGTCGCTCACTGTATATACAGGACATTATCACTAAACTACAATCAGAAGATGCGGGACTGAGACAGTTAATATATGACTACTTTCGTAAGGAGTCTGGCGAGATTGATCGTGATTATTACGAATCGCCCGAGACATATTATTTTACTATCCGCAATCATCGCTCTCGTACTCTAAACGGCGAGAGCGTCAAGTCACACAGCGAAAAAATTATCGCTGATTTCTTTTTTGAGCATGGTGTGGAATACAGCTATGAGCCCGAATATTATCCAGCCGACTTTGTTCGTAAAGGGTTGGTGAACAGTGACTATGTACAAGATTTTCGCGAGCTTGATGTCTTTAAGGCAGATTTTTATCTACCGAGGCAAGGATTGGTCTGGGAACATTGGGCGATTGACGGCAATGAATCTCCAGCCAAAATCAAAGAGATTAACGAGCTGAAGGTAATTGGTAATTATCAGGAATACGCACACAATAAGCGACAAAAGCAAGTTTTCTATACCAAACAGTGGCTGACTGATAAGCACCACGAAAACATTAACTGGTATGGTAAATGGTTCAACGGCTTAGTCGAGTCGTATCGACCTGACTACACCAATCGCGTAGAATTTGAACAAATAATAAGACGACTGTGCCACGATAACGGTATTGCACTGTGTGAGATACCGCGAGAAACGTTGATTGAGCTAGCTTGGAAAAAACAGGTCAAGAGGTTCACTAGTATGTTGACTCAATTTATTGATCGTACCCAGCAAGAGTTTTATGATGATATATCTGGACTCGAAGAGATGATCGAGCACGAGCCAGAGAGCACCGAGGAAGAGATACGCATTAAGGCATTTCATCGTATTGGTGTAAGAGTGTACAAAGAGTATGTCAGAAGCCTAGGCCTTCGCAGCAACAGTGGTCTTTCCTATGTCAACAAAAGTAACGAGAAAAAGAAATTTGGCGACTACGGAACGGACTTTAGTATGCTGTTGCAGACTTCAATGACGCTATTAAAGACAGATCAAGGCTCAGCCACCATTAAGCAACGTGGCGAGCTAAAGATGATACTGGTTGACGAATATCAAGACTTTTCAAGGTTATTTTATGAGAATTTGGTCGCATTGAGGAATATCTTCCCCACCACACATCTATTTTGCGTTGGTGATGATTGGCAGGCTATTAACCGATTTGCTGGATCAGATGATAAGTACTTCTCAAACTTTGCCGAGCATTTTCCAGAGGACAATCACCGATTATCTATAACAGTCAACTATCGTTCGGCTCCAATTATTGTCAACAATGCCAATCTGGTGATGAACCAAATTCTTCATTATAACGAGACAGACTTTGCTAGAGCAGCTAATCTAAATAGCGGCATGAACGGATTAATCCAAACCTTTAATCTAAGTAGGGTTAAGGCTGTTCCTCCGAAGGATGCCACTGAGTTTGATGCAGATATGCAACGCTATATCGAGGTGGTGGCAAGACTGATTGTTAAACACAAAAAAGACGATAGCATATTAATTCTGCATCGCAACAATAAAATGCTTTTTAACTACAGTGTCTGGGGGTTTGTCCGTCATCGCGTCCGTGATTATGTCACCACTGAACTTCGGGCAATGACTAAAAAAGAGTTTGATAATAAGGTGCGGTTGATTGGTGAATTTACAGACGTAATGACCATGCACAAGGCCAAGGGTCTTGAGGCCGAAACAGTTATATTGTTAGAGGTTGACCCAGGTGCATTTCCAAGCGACAACAGCAGATCTCGATTATTCAAGTTATTTGGCGATAACGAAACTCAAGCTATTCAAGACGAAACAAGGTTATATTACGTTGCTCTGACTCGCGCCAAGAAAAACCTCTATGTGCTGTGGGGCACACACCGAAAAACCGGTCAAAAAGACAAACCGACCTATATCGAGGCTCTCGACAAGTACGCGACTGCCGTAGTCTAGTTTCTGTCTAGATAATACTAGCAAAAGATTTACTAGTGACGATTATATGATCCACCACGTTAATGCCCACAAGCTCACCGACTTGCTGCAAGCCCATAGCTTTTCGTATTGAGCCTCGAACTTGTCACTGATAAATTTTAGGAATAACGAGGGCAGCGTGATGTATTTATACTTAGTAGCTTTAACTGCACATCACAGAGTCTTCGCAACGTCGTCATAAAGAATTTCTTCTAAGGCTTTACTTTCTTGGCTTTAGTCTCCAACATCATACTAGCCTCCATAGTCTAGTTGCTTGTTTTGCCAGTGCTTCAGTACGATCATCAATTTGCTTTAACTTCCATTCCCCATACTCAGTTAATTCTCTTGTCATAGCTATTTCACTTTCGACATACTCCATCTTCTTGGCTTCAAAAGGATTATTAGAGGCTTTGATATTTAGCTCCCTATCGAGTAGAGTAAGATTACCCAGTTTAGTTAAATATTCGCTGTGACGAATAACACCTTCACCGAGATACGAAACCCAGTCTCCAAATTCTTCTTTAGCCTTTTTAGTATCTATGGTCTGCGGCATAATGTGCTCAAGATGTACTGTACGATCGTTTTTAATAACCATCTCTCTCGGATTAAGAGTGCCATAGATTAAGTATTCCAATATGTATTTAGCACGAGCCTCTAGCTGTCCCTTGAATACGTGGCTTTGTAGGCGAGTATAGAACTCTTCGTCACTCGGCATGTTTTCTGCAAAGATTTGCTTAGCTGCGTCAACAATCCCCATATCTGGTAATTTTGTTAGCGCTACAAAAATATCTTCTAGCTCCGAGGTCCGGTATTCAGCCACATTACGACGAAGCATGAAGACTTCAACCATGCGCAAAATTTCTAATGTGTCTTTAGTTTCGATAGTACTCCGCTGTAAAAGATTTAAGATGAATATATAAGAAGCTACAGATCGTATCTTTTTTAGATTAATGAGTCGCCGGTTAATCTCGTCGTTAGTAGAGTTAGCTTGTTGGATCTGGCGGTAAGTATCGGCTGCACTGCGCAGAGTACGCACGAATGTCTTGAGATTCTGTTTGGCGCCTATCTCTGATTTACCTACAGTCTCAGCAAATCCCTCATACTTACGCAACTTCTCTCCTTCTTCTATATTTTGAACGTAGTAAGTCTTGAAGACATCAATCAAGCGAGTCTGAGAAACCTTCTGCCCAGTCTTACCAGCCATATACTGACGGAAGAAGTTATCCATACTTATACCGTCCAGTGACAGCACAATTTTTGTCCAGTCTTCTTTGACTGACTCCAATGTCTCGTTGTTAATAATCGAGGCATTGCCGAGTAGAAAATTCTTTATAATATCCGTGGGGCTGAGGCTGAGACCACGATTATTAATAGTTTCAAATAGTTTGAAGGCATCTTTCGCCTGCGCGACGTCTAGGCGAATAATATAGGCATTGTTAATAAATTTATAGCGAAACTGATTAAACTCTTCTGCATTAAGCTTACCGAGAAAGTTACCTATAAGATTACGCGCTTTAAGTAAGTTATTATTTACCACCTCATCTATCCCCTGGCTGTCTACCACGCGAATAAAGTCTTCGTTATCTAGGTCGCCTAATAGTAACTTTTTTGATTTCGTACCAGTGTAGTCTTTACTGTTCACAAGTCTGCCTATAATTTGAGCCTCTTCACTATTACTATCAGTATATAGACGCTCCTCTATCGCATCCAAGAATAACATTATTGTAGTGATGCGCTGTTGACCATCAACAAGCTCTAGATTATTAATACCTACTTTGTAATCACCAGTTAGACAGACAATGCTACCGAGCAGGTGTGTTTCTCCGTTTTCAAGATGATTAATATCATCAAAGAGCTCTTTGATCTGCTTGTCTTGCCAAGAGTAACGACGCTGATAAGCTGGAATAGTAAACTGCTCGCTCTCGGTGCTCAGCAGTTGAGAAATACTTAAACTAGTAGGTGTAATTTTCATATTACCCCTTATTATACAATAAACTTCCTCTGCGCCTCTTTTCTCCCGTGCAATCTATTATATAAATATGTTCAGAGCCTCTCGTTCTCTCCCAATCTTTCTAGGGTTAAGACTTGGAAAACAACCCTAAAGCCTTACCCTTTCTTGCACTTTAGCTATATCATCACCTAGCACCTGCGCATCCTAAAGAATTCTCATCCCAGAATTACTAGCAGATTTGCCTCTACATACGTAATACACCCCTTTGTCGCCGTCCCTATGTATAACAACCCTGAATTTATTGGCCTTGGGTATCTTTATTCTAATAACACTCAAATTTACTAGGTCTATTGTATAATTACTACTAATGAAAGTTACCCTCCGACAAGTCCAAGAATCTATTGCTGACATCGCAAATCGCGACCATTATACGGAAGATATTCTCTATGAGCTACTGGCCGAGTTTATATTCTAGAATCGCTCAGTGAAGATCCTAAGATCAAAACGATTGCTAAACCTTTATAAAATCGGGGTTACGCACGTTACGGTTGAAGAACGCATAAAGAACGCCACAAATGAACCTACGCACCTAATGGTGCCAGTTAAAATCATTGAAAACTATCGCCTAACCGGCAACTACAACCCACAAAAGGTCGAAGCACTTATACACCAGATATTCGGTGCAGCTCAAGTGGATATGGGCATAATTGGTCCAGACGACAATTACTACAGCGCCGTTGAGTGGTACTCTGTTCCGTTGGCCACAATAAATGAGGCTATCGCTCTTATTGATAGTGGCGAGATTATTGACTATCACTACGACCCAAGCACGCAGAGGTTGGTGGAAAATTAACCGTAAGTAAATGTTTCACTGTCGAAGATTTCAAGAAGGTATATTCATAAGGTGAGATTTCTACGCAGATATCTAGTCAACACTCAGTAAATCTTCGTACGTGAGCGCACTTCCCTTTTCATCGAGTAGCTTTTTAGCATCTCGAGCTATCTTTGTTACGTCCGCATATTTATTGCCACTCCCAATGATTGCCATTAAAAGTTCATAGTCTGATAAGCTCACAGCGCCCTTCGCCTGCAATTTTTCGCGAGGCCTTAAATCCTTACGGCGATCCGACATTTTACTCATACTTTTAGTATACAACACGCCGACACTCTCAACTTGTTTAATAAGATTTAGGCTCATAAAAGTTTTACGGAAAAAGCAACTTAAACAAAAAAATCTATTTTTTCAAAGAACGAAGATGTTCATCACGGATTTCCTTATCAGGTCTTTGTGCCTTTTTAAAAAATCTACTAATTTTTTCCATATCAGCATCCGACAAAACATCATTAGCGTCTTTTCTCACCCTATTCAACGCCTTATCAAGAGCGGTATTATATTCTCCATCTCGTTTTACAATCGTTACATTTTTATCAATATTTTTCACACTTAATTTGCAACGTGCACTAAAAATTATGATCGAAAAGAAGTTGTCTTTCGGCACAATTTTACCTAAATGATAACGTAACGCTTCTATGTGTATTTCGTTCTGCTTAACTGGACTAAGCGGGTAACTCTTCTTGCCACCATTATATACCACCCATTTATTACGGTTGCCGTCTGCATATATTTGGCCACTCCAGTTCTTTGACTCAAAGACGTATATGCCCGTTTTGCCAACGCCAACCAAATCTATTTCCGTTAATTTTCCGTCTTCTCTGCGAATATAGACATTTCGGAATAAGTTATCTCGGAAATAATACCAAAGTGCACGATATGTATACTGCTCCCCTGACGAGCCTAAATTATCAAACTCATCTTTGTGTGCTATTACATCAATCAGCTTAAATTCATCAAAAAACACATTTTTTGATAATTCCTTAATATATTTCCAGTGACTTTTCAGGCTCATTTCGTGCTCTCGTCATCCATAATTATGATAGCCAATATATTCCTTCCGTATTCACGCAAATACCCAAAAAGGCAACCACTAACTGTCTAATCTCTACTATAACACAAAAAGCACTCTCTTGCTTCATTCACTACGCCGAATCACTTTTGCCAAGGCAAAAGATCTGGTTCTCGCGCCATACATAACAACCAAGTAAAACACACCCGCGAGGGGTGTATTTTACTTGGCTCCG
>CAZRIZ010000025.1:0-10171 GCA_964600285.1 uncultured Candidatus Saccharibacteria bacterium | reverse complement strand
TCTTAAATCTAAGAGCTACTGCTAGCGCTAACCTAACTAGCGGTGCTAATTCAATCACACCAACGACCGGAAGTTTTAGCGTCCCTGCTACGATGGGTACAAACATGTGGGGCTATCGTGTTGACGGTGCTGGTGGCTTCGGTGCGTCTGGTGCTGCAACCTATGCTGCTGTGACAGTGGCTGGTCAGAATATAAAGACCACCGCTACTCGTGCTACTAACGATACCACAGCCGTAATCTATGGCGTAAGCGTCAATGGGTCTCAACCTAGTGGTGTTTATACCGGTCAAGTAACTTACACTGCTACGACCAATAGCTAAACTGAGCGTAGTCTAAAACAAACAGTTCAAAAGCTGTCACACAAATTTCTTTTCAAGACCGACAGTCTTGTCCTACGGAAGCGTAGGTGGTCTTGAAAAGAACCCAAGTTCTGTAATGACTAATAGCAATAAATTTGTTATGCTATACAGGTAGACATAACCACAAAAGAACTTATCCAAAAGGCTATGGATCATTTCAGTAACTACTAAATAATCAAGAGGCAAGGGAATATGGTAAACAATAAACGTAATTTTGGTCGAAAACTAATCAATCTAGCAGTTGTTCTAGCAATCGGTTTGTTGGCGCTGTTCTTTCAGACGAACGCCTTAGCAGAAGACAAAAAGCATGAAATCTTACTTTCACCAGCTAGCGATACGATTGATCTCAAAGCAGGGCAGACTTTTGAAGGAAAGTTCAAGGTTTACAATACTGGCGATATTGATTTTGATTTTAATGTTAGCGCCAGCCCATATAGTGTTAAAAACGAAGATTACGATCAAGACTTTAACCAACAAACTGACCAAACACAGCTGAGCGACTGGGTTGAGTTCGAACAGGTCGACTATTTCATAAAGGCGGGTGAAAGTATCGACGTGAAGTATAAAGTAGATGTGCCAAAAGATATTCCAGCTGGTGGTCAATATGCCGTGCTATTTGCTGAGACTGCACTTAACTCTGAAGGTTCCTCGATTAAGGCCAATCAGCGGGTTGGCATACTACTCTATGCTCATACCGATGGCAAAACTGTGCTTGAAGGTAATGCTGACCAACCAAAAATTCCAAAAATCAAGTTCGACTCTAATTTGGTCGTGAAACAACTAATTGAGAACACTGGTAACACCGACTTTGATGCTACTGTTCAGATGACAGTCAAGACTCTCTTTGGCAAGGAAATCGAGATTAACTTAAATTCTCCTGATGGTAAGCAACTACACAACCGAGAAGGTATAAAGGTTTTACCAAAGAGTAGACGAGCTATTGAGGTAAAATGGCAGTCTGCTCCGCTATTTGGTCTGTATAAAGTTAACATCTCCACCAAGTTTCTGGACAAAACTTCCGAATCTGATGGTTGGGTGTTGTTTATCTCACCTATCATCATCGCTATCATTGCTTTAGTAATAATTATGATAATAATATGGAGTCGCTATGGTAAACCTAAGCAAAATTATAAAAAGTAAGCTGTTCCTCGCCAGTCTAGCGACGGTTGGTCTAGTATCGGGGCTACTTAGCAATGCCTCTGCTACCAATGTCGGTATTAACGCTGAAATTTGTGGTGCTAACGCCGATGCGGTGGTTCAAATCAACTATGAAAATAACGAAACAGTCTTTTTTAGTCCGATTAGTTTGAATTTCTTGACCGACTGGGTTCACTCAATTACGACTACACGCTTTGGCACGACCCTGGGAAGTTCGACTCTAACCTTTGCTGAGGGTGAGACGGCTAGTCAGTCTATAGACTTAAATGTCGGTGCCAATCCGCTAGTCTTGACGATTAACGGTGGTTGCCCAAGTCACGATGTTTTGCAGAATCTAAACATAAACTATAATCCAAACGGTGTATCGGTTAATCCGCTAACAACCTCTAACTCATCGCCTGAATTAACTGGTAAGCTGGGTAAAAATAACTATACGCTTCGAGTAACTATAAACGGACGAACTTACGATGCCACTAATAATGGTGATGGTACGTGGTTGTTGCCAGAAGGTACTATAAACCCGCCACTTGCCAACGGTAGTTACGATGTCCGTATGCAACTTTACAATGGTGGAACTCAAATCAACGATGTCAGCGAACCAGGCATATTAATTATCGATCAGGCTTCTCCGGCTTTGACCTTCAATAAGGTAGTGTCAAATAATTCATCACCACAATTGACTGGCACGGTTAATAATGATGAAGTAGATGTTACGGTTGAAATTAATGGACAGATTTATACTGCCACCAACAATGGCGATGGTACCTGGACATTACCAGCTGACACGATTAGTCCAGCTCTGGCTGACGGTACCTACGATGTCATAGTGACTGCTACTGATCCCCTCGCAGGCAACACGGTTGTTGCAAATATTACTAGCGCTAACGGTGTGGTAATTGATACTATCGCTCCAAGTGTGACTTTAAACGAGACAGAAACTACTGATAACCAGCCACAATTGACCGGTACGGTTGATGATCCAACCGCCGTGGTGACGGTTGAAATTAACGGTGAAACCTATACTGCCACCAACAATGGTGACGGCACCTGGACATTGCCCTCTGATATGATTGATCCGCCATTGGTCAGTGGTGAATATGATATCGTGGTAATTGCTTCTGATGCCGCTGGTAACTTTACTCGGATAGAAATCGCCTTTAAGGTTGATGTTCCGTTTGTCTTACCTCCTTTGACTGGCTACTTTCGTGTTGATCGTACTAATATTCCAGCCTGGTTGGTGTATCTAGCACTAGTTGGTGTTGCTTTCATCTTGATTCCGTTACTATTAGAGCGTCGTCAAAAAGATTCAGAGAAGTAAAATAGGGTTACTTAGACACAAACAGAGCCACCCTCAGAGTAGCTCTTGCTATTGCGTGGAACTTAACTTACTTTTTGCTCTTTTTGCGATTTAAGGCGAATAGAGTCGTACCGACAGCTAGTATGTTGAAAATCCCAACAAACAGGTTAATCTTCTGGCTTCTTTTTGAATCTTCACGGTAAACTGCATCTGAACGGTATTGCTCTTCACATGATTGTTTGCGATCCTCGTCGTCGGTTATACAATAAGTAGCGACGTATTCTTCTTGCGATAGTTCTTTTTCCTTGACGAGTAGATTAAGTCCGATGCTGAACGTTATAACTGTGGCTGCGATAAACCAGATAACTAAAACCGCATTAACTAGTTTTAGAACCAGTTCTTTGTCCTTTGAAAATAGCTCCATTTTGTTCTTTCTCCTTTAGTAGATGATACTAATATTGTAGCATCTTCAATGTTAAAATACTGGATGCTATTGGAGTAATGCTAGAAAGCTAATCATAATAAAATAGGTGTGGGTAAAATAAAAATCACCTTTTTCCGGGTGATGTTTTTAAGGCTATCTTGAAATGGTGGAACCGGTGAGACTTGAACTCACGACACCCTGCTTAAAAGGCAGGTGCTCTAACCACCTGAGCTACGGTTCCGCTTAATGTGTTTTTATTTTACGCTTTTTTGGGTTATTGTCAAGGTAAGCGCGCTGTCCATGGGCAAGAAAACCCCGCTACAAGAGCGGGGGTTGATTAAGTTAGGTGGAGGTCGTTGATTACAGGAACGGGTTCTCGATATCCGAGAGCTCCTCATAGGCACTCTCCAGAGCACTGCTGATTTTGTCCAGCACTGCTCTGAGCTGTTGGTTTAAGCTGATTCCGAGGAATAGTGCCTTATTCTCGTGATCGCCTATTGTGACTGTGCTTCCGACTCCGGTCAGGGCATAGTCTCTCACGTAACCCTCGCTCTCGAGGATTTTACTGGCTTTGTCCATTTCGGGCCAGAGCCAGAGTCCAGTTTTACCTTCGTTGTCGGGGTTTACGAACAGCAAGCTCGGCATCAGTACCGTGATGCCTACTTTTTTCAGATATACCTTAAAAAATAGGCTGCAAAATAGTCTGCTTCCTACTTCACCCCATATTAAAGGGCGAATCTCCGGTGTGGGCAAGTCATACACTATGACTTGGGTAGTCTGGTTCACTTCCAATTTGATTCCTGCCATATTCCCTCCTTGCGTTTTTAGTCCGCCGACTTTATTTTCTTCTGGAGGGGATTGCCACCCCCAGATTGCATTTCGCGTAAACTACCCGAAATCTAATCTGGAGATGACCATAACATAGTCTCATTAACTTAATCAATTTAAGGTGCATTTGAGCTCCTAGGGGGCCCAATACTCTAATTATAGCATAAACAGCATAAAAAGTCAATAGCTTGAGCGCCTAGGCTTGTATTACCGAGGCAGGTTTGCCATTATAAATCTTATGAAGCAGTGGAAGACGCATCCGTCATTTTGGCTAGTCTCGTTCTCAGTTGGGATTGTCTTGGGTATAACCCTAGCTTATTTTGTGAGTCTCAAGCTTGATCTTCCGGCACTCATACTGCTTGTCGCCGTTTTTGTCTTAGTAATTTGGCTGTCGCGTAAAACTTATTGGCCGGCAGTGTTTTGCCTAATACTGGGGCTAATTTTAGCTTGGGGGCGAGCTAGCAATCTACGCCAACAAATTATGACTTATGATAATTTACGAGGCAAGCAGGTTGTTTTCTCGGGTGAACTATTTGATGACGTGGCTAAAAACAGCACGGGTTCATCGACTTATCGTTTGGACAATATAAGAATGTTTGACCACTCGCTAGCGGGTAATATCTTAGTGACCTCGCGCCAGAAGATGTCGGTTAAGCGAGGCGATACAGTGAATGTCAAAGGTGTTTTTGGTGAAGGTCTAGCTGGTTATCAGGCTGTGGTGCAAAATGGTGAGATCCTCTCGGTTGAACCAAACAATCAACCGGGACTAGTATTGCGTAATTTCTTTACGAACAATTTAGATCGCCACTTGAACCCGCTACAATCGAGCTTAGCTAGCGCCTTCTTGGCTGGAAAGCGCCGTGATATCCCAGATGATTTTAATTTAAAGTTACAAATTGTTGGTCTAACTCACTTGGTAGTGGCGAGTGGTTTTCATTTGACGGTGGTGGTGCGGGCTGGTAAGCGTCTAGCCGAAAAACACTCTAGACGATTAGCTTTTCTGCTAGGACTGGCCGCGATGATATTGTTTTCAGCCATGACCGGGAGTTCGGCTAGTATGTTGCGCGCCTCTTTTGTTAGTTTTCTGTCGCTTGTCGGCTGGTATTATGGGCGCAAAGCGGAAGCGTGGCGGATTCTGGTGTTGGCTCTAGCGATAGTGGTTCTCCTAGAGCCAACTTATTTGTGGGGTGATGTGGCGTTTTACTTATCGTTCTCGTCTTTTGCAGGCGTGCTCTTAATTGGACCAATTTTGCGCCAATATTTTTGGGGTAAGCCAACCTTAGGTTTCTTTTCGCAACTGGCCACTGAAGCGCTGGTGGCACAGATTGCTACTTTGCCAATAAGCTTGTTCTTTTTTGGTAGGCTATCGCTAGTCGCCATTGTGGCTAACTTGTTAGCCGTACCGGCTTCAGCACCAATTATGTTGCTTAGTCTACTTGTGTCGCTACTTGGAGCGGTGCCCATTATTGGTAGTATTCTGACTTGGCTACTACAGTTACTCCTCAATTATATTATTGCTATCGTTAATTTTTTGCCTAACCTGCCAATGGCGCAAGTTTCATTGGAAATTAATTTAAGCGGCGTGGTAATTCTGTATGTCCTAATAATTATATTAACGGCTCTGGCCTATTGGCGTAATCGACGTGTTGATAAAGCGGTCGCTACTCAGCCGTTTAACGCTATTGAGTAGGTGAAAAACATACGTAGTATAATATAGCTATGAACAAGATTGTAAAGTCTGATAATGCGATGCAACAATTCGGTAAAGATTTAGCGAAAGAGCTAGATTGGCCGTTTTGTTTGGAGCTAGTTGGTGATGTTGGCGCTGGTAAAACAACTTTAGTGAAGGGCTTGGCGACCGGACTAGGTTCTAGCGGTATAGTTTCTAGCCCGAGCTTTACGATTAATAATCGCTATGAGCTATCGGGCGACAGAGTTTTGTCTCACTATGATTTTTATCGCCTAAATGAAGCTGGCGTGATTAGTCACGAACTGGATGAAGACTTGCATGACGAAAATGTTTCAGTAGTGGTGGAATGGGGCGAAACCGTGGGGGCGATCTTGCCAGACAAACGTCACCGTTTGAGTATAGATTATTTAGAAGATGGTCGTGAACTTATCTTAGAAAAGGTGGGTCAATGAGGCTTTACCTTAAAACGGCTGATGAAATTTGCCAACTTTGGTTAGGAGAAGACTATTTTGAGTGGAAATCTGGCCGAGAGTTATCTAAAGGATTGTTGAAATTTTTACAACAGTCTTTGTCTGAAGTGGGCAGGGGCGACTGGGTAGAAATTAGTGATATCGTGGTGTTTCGCGGACCAGGTAGTTACACTAGTTTGAGGATTGGCATTACGGTAGCAAATACGTTGGCGGACAGTTTAAATATTCCAATAGTTGGCACAAGTGGCGAAGACTGGCGCAAACAGGGTGATAAACTCTTAGAAACACAGGCGCTCCCTCAGATTATTACACCAATCTATCATCAAGATGTGTTTATAACATCGCCACGCAAATAGTTTTGTCGAACCATTTTTTCGTGTATAATCAAACTATCTTGGCGAACTCATTTTTTGGTTAGCAAAGATAGATTTGACGTATGTCAGTCGGTCATGTTTACCCATAGACGGTTAGAGTTTGAGTAGTGAATATGATGTTTTGAAAATATTTTTAGAGATTAAACCAGATGGTTTAGTCTAGATGAAAGGAAGTTATGATAGAAATCGTAGTAGCCTCGCTGGCTGGCTTAGCCGTAGGTGGTGGTTTAGCTTATGGCGTAATAAGCGCCAAGCAAAAGAAACAGCAAGATGCCGCTGACAAGCTAATTGAAACGGCTGAAGCTAAGGTTAGGAAGCTTGTTAAAGAAGCTCGGCAAGAAGCTGATGAATTTGTTGCTCAGGCTAAGCGTGCCGAAAGCAATCGGCGGAAAGAAATTGATCGTTTAGAAAATCGTTTAGTTGAGAGAGAAGGCGCGCTGGATAAAAAGGCCGATCAAGTTAGTCAAAAGATAGATTCTTTACGTCAACAAGGCTTGGAGTTAGAAGAACTTAAGGGTAGCATTCTAGAAATTCGCCAAAAACAAGAAGAAAAGTTGGAGAAAATTGCTAAACTAACCAAGGACGAAGCGCGCGAGAAATTATTGGACATGACCGAAAAGGGTATGCGAGATGATTTGCTTGGTTTGATTAGTAAGCTACAAAGTAATGCCGTCAATGATGCTGAGGAACGCGCCCAGACCATTTTGTTAGCGGCGATGGAGCGAATGAGCTCAGAGGTTACGTCTGAGCATACGGTTACTTCGGTTGAGTTGCCCGACGACGATATGAAAGGGCGAATTATTGGTAAAGAAGGTCGTAACATCCAGGCTTTGCAACGTGCCACTGGCGTGGACATATTGGTTGATGAAACGCCTGGCATGGTAGTTCTGTCTTCGTTTGATCCCGTGCGACGTCAGATTGCTCGTTTATCACTTGAGCTCCTCATGAAAGATGGCCGAATTAATCCTTCACGTATTGAAGAAGTTGTTGCTAAGGCCGAAAAAGAAATAGATAAAGAGATTGTTCGAGCTGGAGAAGATTCGGCGCGTGAAGTTGGTTTAGTTGGGTTGCCAAAAGAAATGTTGCATCTACTGGGTGAATTAAAATACCGCACATCTTATGGCCAAAATGTTTTAAAGCACTCAGTTGAAATGGCTCATTTGGCTGGTCAAATTGCCGAAGAAATTGGTGCTGACGTGAAGGTGACGAAGACGGCCGCCCTGTTTCATGATATTGGTAAGGCCGTGACCCACAAAATTGAGGGCAAACACCACGTGATTGGTGCAGAGCTAGCTAGAAAATACGGCATGAGCGCTGAGATTGCTCACGCTATGGAAGCTCACCACGAGGATATTGAGGCCACTACTGCTGAGGCTTTGGTAATTCGGGTGGTTGACGCTGTTTCAGCTGCTAGACCGGGCGCTCGTAATATTTCTAGCGAGAACTTTGTGGAACGGATGCGTGATTTAGAGAACATTGCTAACGGCTTTCAGGGTGTAGAAAAGTCTTACGCCATTTCAGCTGGTCGTGAGTTGCGCGTCGTGGTTAAGCCAGAGAAAATTGATGATTTGTCGGCGATTAAATTAGCGCGAGATATTGCTGTTAAGATTGAAAGCACTATGCAATATCCGGGCGTAATCAAAGTTAACGTCGTGCGTGAAACTCGAGCTGAAGAATACGCCAAGTAGTCTAGATTGACTTTTATCTTTATAAATGATATAATTAAAGGATAGGGTTTAGTGTAAAGCTAGCCCAAAATAAGGAGGTTGTTCTTTATGGGTAATGGAGTGATGGCGCGTATCATTAATCTATTTATTGACGACAAGCTTGACGAGGCCAAAAAGCTGAGAGATGAGGCAATCTCTGCCATAGACCAGGAGATTACTGATCTTGAATTAGGTTGGAACGAGTCAAGTACTGACTTAGATCGTGATTCAAGTGATGTTTTCACTAGGATTATGGAACTCCAAGAGCAAAAAGAAGAACTTCTTGGTGCTTTTTAAGCTCAAACTCAAACCGGACTGCTATAGTCCGGTTTTTTACTGAATAATTCATGGTCGGGGCGACCTGATTTGAACAGGCGACCTCACCGTCCCGAACGGTGCGCGCTACCAAGCTGCGCCACGCCCCGAAAATCTTGGTCGGGATGACCTGGTTCGAACAGGCGACCTCACGACCCCCAGCCGTGCGCGCTACCAACTGCGCCACATCCCGTTGAATCTAATTATACTACTAAGGTGAGTACGAATCTATTATTTGAGCTGTTTTAAGACCTTGTCAATCTCGTTTTGCAGGTTAACCGTATCACCTTCGTTAATGATAGTGTAGTCGGCTCTGGCGATTGGTCCAGCTTGGTGCAGAGTCTCGATTTGTGAAAAATCTCGAGCCTCTAACTCTGATTTAGTTAGTGGTCTTTCTGGACGATTTACCATTCTAGTAGTTCTGGTCGCTGGCGATGCATAAATAGCCAAGACTTTGAAGTTGTCGCCGAACTCTTCGCGGAAAATAAGGTATTCTTCCCATGAATACATACTCTCAACAATAACGTCGCCTTCAGCGAACAGTTCTTTGATTTTCGGCAGACTCAATTTGGCGTAAGCGCCCATGCCGTGTTCGCGACGAATTTCCTCGCGGACCGGTTTCTCATTTTCTTGAGTTAGGGGAAGGTTACGTTGACGCAGAATATCCAGCGTAATGTCACCGAGGTAGACTTTTGGCCAACCAGTTTTACTTGTTAAATAATTGACGGCTTCGGTTTTTCCAGATCCTGCCAGACCCACGACTGCTAGAATTAGTGGCATTTTTCTCCTTTGCGATAGTTTAATTAACTTAATTTTAACTAATTTCAGTAGTTTTCGTAAGGTCTGTCTTAGCGACCACGGTAAATTCTGCCAGTCGGTAGCGATCCGCCGAATAAAGTATCAACCGTAACTAGATAAAAACCGCGGGCTTTAAGCTCTTTGATAATTGGGTCGATCGCGTCAATCGTGGTAGCGTGAATATCATGAAATAAGATAATAGAACCGTGCTCGGCTGAGGCGATAGCGCGATTATAAATCAGCTCGCTGTTTCTCATCTCCCAGTCACGAGTATCTACCGACCACAAGACGGTGGCTTGATTAAGTTCGTTTAGTTTGTCAAAAACTCTTTGATTAAAATCGCCATAGGGCGGTCGGGTTAGTTTTGGCGTGTAACCAGTTGCGTCTTTAACAATTTGGTTAGTGTAGTTTATCTCGTCACTAAGCTCATCGTTGCTTAGCCGATTAAAGCTCTTGTGCCTACGACTATGGTTACCGATTTGGTGGCCGTCGTTGACTTGTCTTTGGAGTATTTCTGGATATCTTGCCGCGTTGTCTCCCAGGACGAAGAAAGTTGCCTTGACATTGTTTTGTTGCAATATATCTAGCAGACGGTTGGTGGTTTGTGGAGATGGTCCGTCGTCAAAGGTCAGTGCTACGCATGGGTGTTGAGCACAAAAACTAGCTTGATTTTTAGGACTTTCTGGGTGCGGATTTTTAGCCAAACTTTCGTCAAAAATCCTCTCTAATATGTCGGGTTTTATGGCCGAATA
>CAZRIZ010000024.1:0-10372 GCA_964600285.1 uncultured Candidatus Saccharibacteria bacterium | reverse complement strand
GTTTTGGCCACCCCCAGGGCGCGGCGCAGGCCGGGCAGGCGCACCCCCTCGGGCAGATCGGATTCCAGAAAGGCGTCCAGGGCCTTGTCCAACCTGGCCACCATCCCCGAAAACGTGCCCACCTGGGCACCTTTTCCACCGGCAGGCATACGGCCCAGCATCCGGCGGGCGGTGTTCTTTGACACTCCCAGCACCATTTCCAAGGCGGGGCGCAGGGCCTTTTCCCCGCGGCGGGGGCGTCCGCCGGTTTCCCGGTATCCAGCAGCGCGCAGGCGTTGGGCCAGGGCTTGCACTTCGGCGGGGGTATAATCCTTGCGGGCGGTGTTTTCGGCAGCTTCGGCGGCCAGCGCCGCGGCGGGGTCCCGTTCGGCATCCAGATCCACCAGCACCCGGCAGGGCACCTTCCCGGCGGCCAGCGGTCCTTCCAGATCCTTGGGGGCGGGCAGTACGGCCACGCGGTCCGCGGTTTCCTCGGGGTCCAGGCGGTCCCCGCCATCCATGGCCAGCAGGTATTCCAGGCGCCGGTCCCTGGGCAGCAGCAGCAGGCGGCACCCTTCCAGCCTATGCAATCCGGCCACCAGGCGGCGGGCGTTGTCTATGGCGGGGGGTTGCAGCAGCCCAACGGCGGCCACGCTTTCCGCCACTTCCAGCACGTGTTCGGCGCGGGCGGGGCGGCTATCGGCGGCGCGGGGGCGTATGGCGTCCGCGGGCACCAGTTCCAGCACCCGGTCCAGCTTGGATTCAGCGGCCAGGCGGCGGTCCGCTTTGGCCTGTTCTTTCCCGTAGGCGATACCGCGCAGCAGTCCGGCGGCAGCGGTTTCTTGTGCCTTACTCATGGCAGCAGCTTCCCTTCCCGCCGGGCGGCGGCTTGTTCCTTCCAGTCTTCCAGCGTCTTTTCGTCCACCGGCCCCAGGTGGGTTTCCGGCGTACAGTTGCACAGTTCGGGCCACCCCTTCCCCCCTGGGCAGTCAGGGTCATGGGCGATATGCAGCACCGTCACAGATCCAGGGAAGACGGCGTGGGGCGTTCCGTCCGGTCCCCGGCCTACAAGCTGCGGGGCAATCATGACGGCACCCCCTCGGGGTTGTCCTGGGCTTCCAGCAGATCCACGGCCCAGGATGCAATCCCCCGCACCAGGCGCGGGCTTTTCAGCAGGCGGGCCAGGATAAACGCCATGGCGCGGCCTTTCTGTTCGGTTTCGGGCTTGTCTGGCGCCACTTCCGGCCCCAGGGCGCAGGCGGCGCACCAGATACTTTTCAGCAGGTGTTCTTTTTGCGTTTCGTTCATTCGTTCCCCCTTCGGGTTGCTTGCTTGTCTATCCAGGCGGCCACGGCTTCCAGATCTTCGGCAGCCCGTCCATGGGCGGGGGGCACCTTCCCGGCGTTCAATGCAGCGGCCAGGGCGGCGTCCTGGTGGACGGCCAGCACCGGCACCCCAAAGGCGGCGGCCAGCAGATCGGGGGCGCCACGGTCCAGGCCCCGGCGTGAATCCACCCTGGAAAGCACAATGGCGCAGCGCGGCGCAGGGCGGCGGCTTCGGGCTTCATCCAGTACGCGGGCAGTCCCGGCCACGGCCATGGCGTGGGGTTCGGCGGCCACCAGCACAACGTCCGCGGCTTCCATGGCCAGGGCGCCAAGGGTGGAATGTCCTGGGGGCGTGTCCACCAGCACCAGGTCCGCGTCCAGGTCTTCCAGCACGGCGCGCAGGGGGCGGGGGGCGTCCAGGTGTTCCAGATCCGGCCCACCGGGCAGCAGGGACAGCAGATCCCAAACGGGCACCGGATCCGGCGGGGTCTTCCCTTCCAGCACTTCGGCCAGGTGTTCGGCAGCTTCACCGGCACCGGCGGCCAGGGTTGCGCTTGCCTGGGGGTCCAGATCCACCAGCAGCACCCGGCGGCCTTGGCGGGCGTAGTGGGCGGCCAGGCCCAGGGCGCAGGTTGTTTTCCCCACCCCACCCTTTCGGGCCACAACGGAAATCCAGCGGCGTGTCTTCATGCGTGGGGGTTCCTTTTCATCCAAGGCGGCGGCGGTCTAGGTCCATGGTTGCAGTCAGTCCGCGCAGCACCCGCCCCTTTTGTACTCGGGCGTAGGCGCGCAGGGTTGTTTTCGGGTCCGCGTGTCCGGCCAGGGTTTGGGCGGCTTCCAGTCCCTGGGCGTCAAAGGCGCACGTGATACCGGACCGGCGCAGACTGTGGGCGGAATAGATCCCAGGGCGTTCTATCTTGCCAGCAGGATCCCGGCGGATATGTCCGGCGGATTCCATAAGGCCCACCACCACCCGGCGCAGGCTTCGGGTTGTCATTCTACGGCCCCCAGCGCGGTTTCCCACAGCGGCAAACAGGGGCGCGTCCAGGGGCAGGTCCCCACCCGCGGCAGCGCGCCGGGCGGACAGGTAGCGGCGCAGGGCGTCCAGGGCAGACGGCGGCAGATAGGCTTTGCGGGCCTTTTGTCCGCGGTCCCCCTTGCCCCCATACACCAGGGCGCCGTCCACCAGGTCCAGGTCTTCCACGTGGGCGGCGGCGACGGATACCAGGCGGCAGGCAGTAGAGAAAAGACAATGCACCAGGGCGCGGTCCCGCAGGGCGGCCAGCGTGTCCCCGTCCACCTTGTCCAGCAGCGCGGCCACGGATTCCGGCGGCAGGCAGTCCAGCGGTTCGTCTTTCCGCACCGGCAGGGCCTTCACGCTTCGGCCTATGGCGGGGTATGCGTTTTGCGTTTCGGCCCAGGCGTACAGGGACCGGACGGCGGCCAGGCGGGCGTTGACGGTTGCAGGGGCGTGTCCGGCGCGCAGGTGGGCCACGTAGGCCAGCACGTGGGCGGGCGTGGGCATGGATACCGCGGCGGCGGCCAGATAGGCCAGCCATCCTTCCACGGCTTCCACGTAGGCGGCGGGCGTTCGGGCGGACAGCAGGCCAGCAGCGGCGCGGGCTTGCAGATCCACGGCCCAGGCTTCGGCCAGGCGGCGTTGATCGGCGGCCAGGTGCGGCGCAGGTACGGCGGGGCGGGCTACCAGGTCCAGGGCGTGTTCCTGTTTAATCATGGCGCCACAATAATGGGTGTGCATATTCTTGTCAATACCATTAGACGCAAAAAAGATTCTTTTTTTTCTCCTGTGGTTTGGGCGGGTTCTGGTACATGGCAGCAGGGGGCGGCGTGTCAATATATGGCCTATTATTGCACTTAAAGGCCCATCTTGTCCCCTCTTGTCCCTTTGTTTCCCCCTATAGTACCCCCTGTATTATCGTATATACTTGTTTATGCCATTCGCAACATAAGAGATATTATACGACGTTGGTCTAAATTGCCATTGTGGCGCAACGGTTTATGGCTGTGCCGTCTGTGCCGCGGTTTTACGGTTGGGCGCAATTAACCTACCAGGCCACCAGGGGGCGGTCCGGCACGGCACCAGGCCGCGGGCACCAGCGGGGGCAAAAGGGGGGTAAGGTTTGGATAAGGGTTCCGGCGCCGAAACGTGCCCAGGTGGGCACCTTTTGGCCAGCAGGTGTTCCAGGCGTCCATCCTGCACCACCCCCACCCCAGCCAAACTATGAAAAAGGCGGCGTTTTTCAGAATGTCGGGGGGGGGTTGGTGCAGTAGATCCCGGCCAGGGCGTCCATGGTTGGGCGGCGGTCCAGGCCAGCGTCCAGCGGTTCCAGCCTGGGGGCATTGTTTCGGCCTGCGGATCTATCGGCGCCGGTCCGTCCAGATCCAGGCAAACACCAGCAGGGCGGCCAGCAGCAGCACCCCCACACCGGCCCGCACTATTGCTTCCAATGGATCCATGGCGGCCAGTATGCCAGCGCAGGCGCCTGGGGGCAATCCTGGGGGCAGGATCGGGGCGCAGCCATGCGCGCAGGCGGGCACCCTACGGGGGCGGCATCCCAGGCCCCACCCGTCCACCGGCGCCGCGGATCCGGCCCAGGGCGGCGGGGCAGGGGGGAGGGGGGAGAACAGGGGCGGGGGGTCCGGCGTATCAATATGCCCCGAAAAATTGAGCCTGTTAGGATGCTACAAAAGAGCGTATGGCGGCCAGTCCCGGCGGCGGTGGCGTTGTCGTATTGCGCCGCATCAAGTTGGCAGTAAAGAACGATAACGCGCAACCCTACAGCGCGGTACGGATGGGGCGGCATGATACAAAACGGGTTCAAGGGCGCGGTACGGTTGGGGCAGCATGATACAAAACGGGTTCAAGGGTGGGGGGTAGTCACTAAATCCGCGGAATGTCGCCACGGATGGCAGGCGGCGGGCATGGCCAGGAGGACCCGCATAGGGGGGGACCTGTGGCCAGGGTTCTGGAACATTATCAATCTATGTTTTCGCAACTGCGCTTAATGGGGCATGGCAGGCGGATCCACAGAAAGGACCCAAAGGGGGGGGCGGCTGCAACCCTTATTCCGCGGTACAGTCCCCGCGAAAATATGCCATGGCGACAAACCCTCGGACAGTACGGCACCGGCTTCCAGGGACCCGTCCGCTTTCCTTTGGCCTGTAGCGCGCCCCCAGGGGCGGCCCCGGCTTCCCGCAGGGCTTCCCGGCGGCGGGGGTAGGGTTGGGGGCGGGTTTGGGGTCCGGCGCGTCCTGGGCCATCCTGGGGGCAATACGGGGCACTATGACGGATCCCCCTTTTTATGGGGCGTCATATGCCTACAGGGGGCACCCCTACCCCCCCGGCAAGGTACTAGGAAACGAATGGCCGAAAACTGCCCCTTATGCTGATGTCTCGGGCATACAGACACTATACGCGGCGGCGCCTGGGGCGGCCTGCAAGGTATCATTTCCATTTTCCAAGGTTCGGCCACAGAATGGGCCAGGTGGGGGTTGGAAGCGACTGCCCCCCGGCCAGCGGATAGGACCCGGCTTGACGGGCTGGGCCTTTTTATAGGGCGTCAACTTCGGCCTGGGGCTGGGGATCCGGCTGGGGGTTCGGTCCCTGGATCCATCTTTGCAGGCCCGGCTGTTTTGGCTGTTCTAGGGCGGCGGGACGTTGGGCCGCAGGCCCAAAAACGGCCCGGCCCCTTTACTATGTTTTATACATAGTATTTTCTAACTTTTTGGACCGTTGCAGCGGAACGGGTTATGGAACATTTGTCGGGGGGGTTTTTGCACTTTGTCGGGGGGGTTTTTGCATATTGTCGGGGGGGTTTTTGCATATTGTCGGGGGGGTTTTTGCACTATGCCTTCCCACCCCGCCCCGGCATCTTGTGGGCACCCTTCCGGCTTTCGTGCCAGGCTTCCAGGTATTCCGGCGGCGGCAGCAGGCGGACGGAATGGCGGTTGGCCTTGTCTATCTTCACCAGTCCAGCGGCGGCCAGGTCTTCGGCGTCCTTCAAGGTGTCTTTGATACTTGCAGACAGGCTTCGGCGGTCCCCGGCCTTGCGTTTGGCGCGCAGGTATTCCACGGCGGTGGGGGGCAAATAATTGGTCATGGCGGCCCACCGTTCGGCGGACACTTCCGGCACCCGCGACGGATCCGGCTCCCCGGCGGTCCCCGGCTTCCAGTAGTGATTCCAAAAGGCGCAGCTGCGGATATATTGGCGCAGCAGGCCGGAACGCTTTGTGGGCAGCAGCATGGCGCCGGTCAGATCGAAAAGGAAGTCCCCCCGATAGCTTGCCCCGGCCTCTTGTGCTATGGCGGCCAGGGTTTTTTCAAAGGTCCGCGTCATGCCAACATAAAGGGGCACCACGTATTCTTCCGGCCTCAAGTTCCGCCAAGGTATGGGGCACTCGAAAACGGGATATGAAAAACCATTGGGCAGCACCAGGCGCAGCCCGTCCAGCTGCACCAGGCCGCGCAGTACGGTTTCGTAGTGTGAAGGCGCCAGGCGCGCTTCGGGGTTTATTGCCCGCGTCAATTCTTGCAGGGTTGTCTTGTGCAGTCTTCCCTTTCCGGCCCAGGCCGCGGCCATAACCAGCAGGCCCAGCTTTCCGGCTGCGGGCTTCAATGCGTATTGAGTAGCACCGGCCAGGGCCACCGGCAGGGGCGGGGCGTCTTCCCCCCCTTGTTGGTCTATCGGCAGCACGGCCTGGTGGGGTTTCCTGGCGTGGTCTTCCGGTAGCAGGGCGTAGGATGTCGGCACCAGGGCGGACGGGTTTTGAATGGCCAGATCCGGCGCGGGGGCATATTCCCTTCCGTCCATGTTGACGCGGGACAACTCCACCCCAGGGGCGCCCATGGCCCAGGACATACCGGCCAGCACTTTGGGCACCCGGCCAAAAGATCGGCCTTTGACGTTCACCCTGGGGGCGGCGTCCAGTTCGGCGGCAGTCTTTTGGCGTTCCAGGCGTTCGGCTTCCCGTCCGGCCCTTTCATCAATCCATGCCAAGGCCAGCAGGCGCAGCCAGTCCCCCGCTTTGTCCGCGGGCTTGAAAAGGGCCTCAATATATAGCCATGCGCGCTTTTTTATTATTAGGCGCAGGGCGTCCAGGCCCACCAATACTTCCAGCGGTTTATAGTATCCTCCGGCCTCTAGCCAGGCGGCGTTCCTCTCGGGCGTTTGTGCGGATCTTGGAACGTGCAAAAGACAGATTGCCCAGGCGTTTTGTCCCGTCCAAGTTTCAAGCAATTCCCCGCGCAGCAGCTTTCCGCCGTCTAGGGTCTGGGCAATTTTCGCCCAGCGCGGATTTTCTGTTTCGAGTTCGGCAAAGTCCTTTGCGCTCCCCAGGCCGAAAACGGAAAAAATGGATTTACCCCAACCGGCAACAATCCCGAGCGATGCGTCATGGGCCATTGTGGTTTCAAAACGTGTAGAAAAGGCGTCCTGGGCGGCGCGGTTCAGGCGCCGTTCCACCTTGTCCGCGTCCACCAGATCCCAGCCACCCTTCCCCAGCCATTCGGCCAGCCCTTCAACGTTGACATCTTCGGTCCACCGGCGCAGGGCGTCGGCCACTTCGCCCCCCATCTTGGCGGCGTTCTTTTCAACCAGATCCGACAGGATGGCGCGCAGTTGGGCGGTTGCGTTTTCGGGGTCCCCTTGCTGTACTGCCCCCCATAATTCCCACCCGTCTTCGTTGGGATCCTGGTTGCAGCATACCTCAAATGGGCCTGTACTTGTCGGCGCTATAAAGTCATGCACAAGCATCCCCAGGGCGTCCCCGTCTTCCCCGTCGAAATCGTCTTCCAGGTCCAGGTCTTCGGGCGTTTCCATGGCCTATTCCTCCCAGCCAATGGCGGCCTGTTTGGGCGTTCCTCCGTCATGCAGCGCGCGGCCCCTGGGCGTGTACCATGCGGCCTTGCTTTCCCCAGGCGGTTGCGGCATTTGTCCATGTCCCGATTCATAGAACATTTGCCCGCGGGTTTTCGTGAAAGACAGCAGGCGGGCAACGCCATTCTCTGGATCCGTGTCCCCCGGTTCAAAGGCGGCAGCGGGTTTTCCTCCGATTGACTTCCATATGGTGACGGCAGCATGGGCCATGCGTTCCAGATCGGCCCCGGCGTATGAAGTCCCGGCCAGGGCGTTCCCATCGTTGCGGGCGGCCTTGTTCACCTGGGAAAGCAGCACCAGGACGGCGCCGCACTCCCCGGCGGCTTTCGCCAAACGACTGGCGGCCTTTTCCAGCACTTCAAACCGGGCATCCCTGGCGGTCCGGTCTTCCACCGTCAGCAGCTGGGCATAATCCACCACCACCAGGCCGCGGACGGCGTGGGCGCCGGTTTGGCGGACCTTGCGCGCCTGGGATTCCATGGATCGAATTATGTTTTCCACGTGGGCAGCTTCGGGGGTGTTGCACTTCGGCAGCGTCAACAGATCCGCCCAGGCTTCGGGCAGATCGTGGTTGGCCTTGGAACGCCAGGCGGTTTTTGCGTACTTCGGCCCCACCTGGCACAGCATATTTTCCAGGGTTTCTTCCCTGGAAAGTTCCAGCTGCCAAAACAGGACGGGGCACCCGGCGGCCATGGCGTCAACGGCTATGGTTGCGCCCAGCGTGGTTTTTCCGCCACCAGGGCCACCCCCCACCAGCAGCAGGCGCCCAGGTTCCAGTCCGCCACGCGGCCCCAGGTTCCGGTTGAACCAGTCCGCCCAGGCGCCGCGGGCCTTGTCCAGCATAACGGCATCCTTCGGCCCAGCTTCGTTTTTCTCGAAACGGCTTTTCCTGTAGGCGTTCCACGCTTCGGCCAGGGGCACGGCGTCGGCGCGTTCGGCGGCTTCCAGGGATTGCACGGCGGCGGCCAGATCCGCGCGCCGGTCCTGGGGCTTTTGGGCGGCCTTGGCGCGTTCCAGCAGCGCCGCGGCTTCCCGTATGCGTTGCAGGTCCGCGGCCTTGTCCGTAGTGGCCAGTACAGCGGCGTAGGCTTCGGCCAGGTCTTCGGGGTCTTGTCCATGGGCAGGATCCAGCAGCGGGGCGGCCTGGGCGGCGTCGAGTTCGGCGGCGCAGGATTCCATGGCGGGGCGTTTCAGCAGCGCGCCCAGGTCCGGCAGCTGCATCCCCGGCGCGGCACGAAACGCGGCGGCCAGGTCTTTGGCCAGCAGCACCAATTCCCAGGGGCGCAGGGCTTCGGCGGCTTCGGCGCGTTCATTCTCTGGCAGATTGAACAGGTGGCGCATGGCCATGGCTTCCATTCGCAGGCGTTCGGCGCGTTCGTCGTCTGGCGGATTGTAGGCGGTTTTCTTTTCGGCGGTCTTGCTCATGGCAGGCATCCTTTCAGTTTGGCGGCGTCCCCCAGGTCTTTGCAATCGGGCGGCAGATCGGGCAGCAGGTCTTCCATTGTCGAAACTTCGGCCAGCGCGCACCCGGCGGCGCGCAGCCATCCCACCAGGCGGGCGGCCAGGGCCAGGCCGGTTTCCCCTTTTTCGCCTGGGTCATTGTCCGGCACCACCCGCACCCGGCGGCGGCAAAGTTCGGGCAGGTGGGCTTCCAGCATACGGGCACAGGCCCCGGTCCAGTCCTTCCAATGCCTGGCCTGGGGGCGCATGGAAAAGGCCAGCGCGGGCCACCCCAGCACGGCGGCGCCCAGGGCGTCCAGCGCCCCTTCCACCACCAGCACTTCCCCGGCCTTGTCCCGGTCCGGCTTCCATGAAACACACGGCGGGCGGTACAGGGTGGGCAGGCCAAAGGGCCAGCGGACGGCGCCGCGGCTGTAGGTTTGTTGCAGATACTTCCCAAACAGATCCCCCGGCTTGAATCCCAGGCGCCTGGCGATAAAGGCCACCGGGCGCCCACGTGGATCCAGGTGGGCCAGCAGGCAGCAGTCCCCGGCCCATGCCCCCCATTGTAGGCGTAGCGGCTTCCCATCTTCGGCGGGTTTCAGCAGTCCGGCGGCCAGCAGCAGGTCCGCGGCGTCCCCCTTACATATGCGGGCCAGCATGGCTTCGGCCTTGTCCGCGGGCAGATCGTAGGCGCAGGGCGGCAGTCCGGCGGCCAGCGTCCCCCGGCTTTCCAGGTAGGCGTCCCCCTGGGCCTGGGCTTCGGGGTGGACGGCCAGCAGATTGTCCAGGTAGATCCGGCAGGCCAGCGCCTGGTCTTCCGGCGACAGCGTAGGCGGCTCTATGCGCGGCGGTGTTTTCGGGGGGTGTTGGGATATGGCTTGCCCCCCTGGAAGCGTTCCTGGGGCATCCTGGGCGGCCTTTCCGTCCAGCTTGTCCAGCAGATCCCAGGTTTTCACGCAATCGGGCACCCGTCCGGCCATTTTCGCCATGTAGCGGACGGCGGGCTGCCATTCCATCCCGGCTACGTCCAGCAGAAACCCCAGGGAGTCCCCGCCCTTGTCCGTCCCGAAATCGTGCCAGGTCCAGCCCTTGCCCCCTTGCTTGCCCACGTTCGGCGGGTAGAAGTAGCAGCTTGCGTCCTGTTCGTTTCGTATGGATCCGCGGTAGGCGGTCCCGCTTTTCTTGACGGCCACCCCCTGGGCGGACAGGACGGCCAGGAAGTCCACCTGGGCGCAAAGGTCCCGGCGTTCGGCATCCGACAGGGGCGGCGGCTTTGGGCGTAGTTCGGCCATGGGGCGGTTTCCTATGTCCTACAAGGTGGGTTATCGGACATAGACAGGGCCAGCAGGCGTTCGGCGCCTGGGGTCACTTGGCGGCCTTCCGTTCCTTCCGTTGCTTCGGCGGGCGTCCAGGGCTTCGGCGTATGGTGGGCGGTTCATGGGAAACATTCAGCAGCAGCTTTTCGGGGCGGGGGTCCCCCTTGGTTTCCACGGTGTCCACGTAGGCGCGCACGGCGTCCCGCACTACCCATTGAACCGGGCGGCCATACTCCTGGGCATGGGATTCCAGGCGGGCGCGTTCCTCGGGCAGCATAGTCACCAGGATGGCGGTTGTCTTCCGTCCCGGCGTTGTCTTCGGCATTTGTTTTTCTTCCATGGCGTGTTTCCTTTCAATCTTCCAGCGTTTTGGCTTCGGCCTTGGCTTCGGGCATATAGGCGGCCAGCGTTT
>CAZRIZ010000023.1:0-10903 GCA_964600285.1 uncultured Candidatus Saccharibacteria bacterium | reverse complement strand
AGAACCAGAACTCAGCACTTACTAAACTCCACGCTCACCAAACCCCACACATAATTGTCACTATGCCTAACTATTAAAAAGTGATTATGCTCGTGATATAATTAAATCTGAAGGAGATTTAGTGTGACGACTATTATTGCAATAACTAATCAAAAAGGGGGCGTGGGTAAGACCACGACGGCCGTGAATCTGTCTTACTATGTGGCTAAACTTGGCAAAAAAACTCTTTTGATTGATTTCGATCCTCAGGGAAACACTACTAGCGGATTTGGCACAGATAAAGCTAACCTTAAGTATACCATTGCTGATGTCTTGTCCGGAACAAAGTCTCTAAGTGATGTTATAGTAGAATCGCCTTACAAAAATCTATCTTTAGTTCCGACCCTACCTACGCTAGCTAATACTGAGGCCGAATTATCTAAGGCTGAACGTCGGTTTAGTCGATTAAAAAGGGCGATTGACGGTATTTCTAACGATTACGATTTTATTTTAATTGATTGTCCGCCCAGCTTGAGTCTATTAACGGTTAACGCCTTGATAGCTTCGCAATATGTCATTTTGCCAGTGCAGACAGAATTTTATGCTCTAGAAGGCTTAAGTCAACTACTAGAAACTATGAAAATTGTGCGTGGTGGTATGAATCCAGAGTTGGAATTATTGGGTGTTTTACCCACTATGGTTGACAGCCGAACGGCACTTTCGGGCCAAGTTTTAACTGAAATTCGTAAGTATTTCAAAGACAAGGTTTTTAACAGTTCTATACCCAGAAATGTTAGACTAGCTGAAGCGCCTAGTCACGGTGTGCCAATTGGCGAATATGACAGATTTTCTAAGGGAGCCCGTTCGTATAAAGCTCTAGCCAAGGAGGTGATTAGCCGTGTCAGCTAGAAAAACAGCCTTAGGAAGAGGTTTTGAGTCCTTAATACCAACTGAATTATTTGATGATGAGTTCGATCCAACCAGCAAACAAGATGAAAAGATATCAAGTTTGCTTAATATAGATGTAGACAAAATTACAACAGATAAAAACCAGCCTAGAAAGAACTTTGACGAAGATGCTCTAATGCAACTAGCCGAATCAATCAAGATACACGGTGTCTTGCAACCAATAGTGGTCGTCAAAAAAGGCGATAAGTACCAAATTGTTGCTGGTGAGAGGCGTTTTCGAGCCTCTAAGTTAGCTGGTAAAAAAACTATTCCGGCAATTGTGCGAAAATTATCAGATCAGAACCGACTAGAATTATCTTTAATTGAGAATATTCAGAGGCGAGACTTAAGTGTAGTGGAGGTGGCGACTAGTTATCTTAAATTACGCGATCAGTTTAGCCTAACCTTGGCCGAAATTGGTAGCCGAGTTGGTGGTAAGTCGGTAGGGGCAGTCAGTAACACTTTGCGTTTATTGCGCTTGCCCAAACAAATCATTGCTATGCTTGATCAAGGAAAAATCACGGAAGGCCAGGCACGACCTTTGATTGGTTTAGATAATGACGTGGCAGTTAAATTGGCGGAGCAGATCGAGAGCCATGGCTATTCAGCTCGTCAAGTTGAACAATTAGTCAAAAATTTGCGAGTTGAGCCAAGTAAAAAGAAGTCAACACTCTCGCAAAACATTGAACTGCTTAACTTTGCCAAAGATATGTCCGATTTATTTAAGGCTAAAGTTGTTGTGCGCCCTCGAGATGACGGTGCAGGAAAAATTGAGATTAGCTACAAAAATCAAACTGAATTTGAACGTATTAAACAATTCCTAAAAAGTTCGTAGGGTGGTAATTGGCCACCACCTGACGGCAACCGGTCCGATAATATCATAAGTTGGTACCGTTCCTAGTCCGTTGCGTGAATCAAACGAGTTGTTACCATCACGATGGTCCCCAGCTACAAATACTGTTTTGGCTGGAACAACCGTGTCTATCTCGCCCGAAGTTGGTGTGCGAGGTCGGTCTTTTATGAGTTCGTCTGGGTTAAACCCATCAGGATGCTCGCTATTGTAAACTTTGATTGTTCCGTCTTTAACGACGACTCTTTCTCCGGCAAAAGCGATGACTCGCTTGACTAAATATTTGTCACGGTCGCCATTGGCACTAGATCTTGGATTTTGAAAGACAATAACCTGTCCTCGTTTTGGCACATAGTCAATATTTTTAATTTGTGCCCAAGTGCCAGGTAAGCGGTTAACAATAATTCTCTCGTCGTTTTCTAATGTGTCTTGCATGCTTATACCCACCACGCTGTAGCTCCTGAAAACAAAAGCATTTACTAAAAGGGTGCCAACTATAACGGCGGCAATAAAGGTGACTAAATTACTAATGTCCCTAAGTTTATTAGAGCGATTAATGTTGATTGTGCTCATAGTTATATATTATACCACCTGGAGTGGGTTTTTAATTTTAATTTTTTCAGCTATACTTATACACTGACATGAAGAGCAAACGTTCAGTTTCAATTGATGGTTTTCGTCCTAACCCGTCGAGACCAATACAGACAGCAAACCCAGTTGGCAAGCCGGGTAAGGCTAGTCAACCTACTTTGCCAGTGAAGTCGGACCGTTTGCGTGATATGGAGCCAGTTAAAGCTACTAGGTCAGATGATTATGACTTGGGCGAATTGCCCGTATTGTCAGATTTACCAGATCAAGAGCCAAAACGTAATAATCAAACTGTACAGTCTGGCAAAATAAGAGCTACAGAAATAGCCAAAAAGAAGCCAAGGTCTAAAAAAAGTCCACTAAAGTTGATAGTCCGTATTATTTTAGTACTATTAGTCGTGGGACTGGTCTATGGTGGTTTTTATGCTTACAAGATATTTTCAGCTTCCTCTAAGGTTTTAGACGGGAGCTGGACGGGGATATTTACTGCCAAACCGTTAAAAACAGACAGCAATGGCCGAACTAACATCTTGGTTTTTGGAACAGCTGAGGACGATGAAGGTGGGAAGCACGGTGGTCCAAACTTAACCGACTCAATTATGATTATAAGTATCAACAAAGAGGAAGATGATATGGCTATGCTAAATCTTCCTAGGGATTTGTGGATTAAACACGAGAACCCATGTAGCGTGGGCTATCAAGAAAAACTAAACACTGTCTATATGTGTGGCTCCGATGACGGTAAAGATGAAAAAGCCGGTGCCGAAGCATTGATGCGCAAAGTTACCGAGATAACTAGCTTAGAAATGCAATATTATGTGCACCTTAACTTTGGTGGTGTTATTGCTTTGGTTGACGCTGTTGATGGTGTTGATGTAGATGTGATGGGTTATGGCTCGGTGCCTCGTGGTGTTATGCCAGGTAGTATCTTAGACAGGAACTTTGATTGGAAGTGTAACTACAAGTGTTACTATGTTAAATATGAGCCGGGAGTTCATCATATGGACGGCGAACATGCTTTAGCGTTTATCCGAGCTCGCAACGCTCCGGGCGTAGTTGGTTACGGCCTGCCTAACTCCAACTACGACAGGGAAAAGAACCAGCAAAAAGTAGTTAATGCTTTGCTCGATAAAACACTGACTGTTGGAACGCTCACAAACTATGCTAAATTTAGCAAGATTGTTGATGCGGTTGGAGATAATGTTAAGACCAATGTGTCATCTGACGAAGTTAGGTCGGTGGTTGATTTAGCTTCAAAGATTAATTTTAAATCAGGACGCTCTATTAGTTTGGTGGGCGAGGGCATCTATCTTATAAAGAGTGGTACCAGTGTAAAAAACACCTCGATGGAGCAACCAGCGGCTGGTCTATTTGAGTACTCGGCTATCAAAGCATATATTTCTCGTGAACTAACTGACGCTGGTTTGTCGGCTGAAAACGCCCGCATAGGTGTGTTTAATGCTAGTGGCGAAGTGGGCGCTGCTCAGAAGTTGGCTGATAAACTAAAGGAGACTGGCTTGGCTGTTTCCCAGGTTGGGAATGCCCCGGCGCAATGTGAAACTAGCTCTGACGTAGTTATTTATGCTTTGGGCAATACAGCAACTGATAAACCCAAGACATTGGCTAAAATCAAGAAAGTTAGTGGCGGGCAAGTTCCTAGTTGCTCAACTTCGTTTGACTACGATGCTACACTTGATTTTGTCGTCGTGATAAACTCTATAGAGGATTAGATGAAAAAGAACTTATCAAAAGATAAAATACGAAACTTAACCAACCAAGCTGTTTATATTTCGCTTAATGTTGGTTTTGCGGTGGGAGTTTGGGTATTGCTCGCGGTATTTTCATCACCAGCCTTGGCTATAGTTCTGCTGTTATTAAGTAAGTGGCGAGTCTTGGCCGTCAAGCCACGCTTTTGGTGGGCTAATATACAATCAAATGCAGTCGATTTTATGGTCGGGTTGAGTTATGTAACTTGGCTAAGCCAGGCTTCACAGAGCGTAGTTCCGCAAGTAATAATCTTTGTAGCCTATCTCACCTGGCTTTTGATTATCAAGCCGAGAGCATCGAAGAAAATGGTAGCCTCCCAAGGCCTGATTGCTCTATTTTTTGGTATCAGCTCTCTTTTGATGGTCAGCTATGAATGGAACGATTTTTTTGTAATCCTAGTAGAATTATTAATTTGTTTTGTAACCGGTCGACACATTTTGTCAGCCTATAATGTGAAAAATGTTAGCTATTATGCTGGTATTTGGGCGCTAATTAGTGGCGAGTTGCTGTGGATACTAAATCACTGGGTGGTGGCTTATCGGTCACCTCTTAGTGGTATCTATCTTGTCCAACCGGCCATTATTATAGCCCTCGCTAACTTAGCAATTAGCTTGCTTGTAGACGACTATTTCGTTGGTTTAGATAAGCATGAATCTGGCAAAAAAGCTATTTCAACCCGGAATATTTTGCCTATTATTCTGTGCTTTGTCACAATCGCGCTTTTATTGATATTTATGTCCCAACCACTCATAGGAGCTATCTAATAAAACATCAAAGGAGGTCTTTATGGAAAAAGACAAGACTCAAGCAGTTATTAATAATAGTGACAAACTAAAAACAAATCGTCCCCGTTGGCCGTTTTGGTTATTCATTGGTGTACTTTCCGTTAGTTTAATCGGAGCTGCGACTTGGTACGTGATGAATAACGAAGCTCTTTATAGTCGATTTATGCCTGTGGATCGAGAGAGTCATATAAACAGTAGCGAACAAGACAAAAACAACTATCAGTTCTCTGATTCTGATGATGGATCGACGATGAGCGACATGGTAGAGCGAGTTTCTCCTAGCGTGGTCTCGATCTTGACGACCATAGAGGCAGAAACTTTTTGGGGTAGCAGTGTCAATCGCTCTAGCGCTGGTTCTGGTGCAATTTTGTCCAAAGACGGTTACGTTATAACCAATAAACACGTTGTTAGCGACGCTAAGGATATTATGGTTGTATTGGCCAGTGGACAATCTTACGACGATGTCTCAGTGGTGTTCACCGATCCAATGAATGACTTAGCTTATCTTAAGATTGCTGGAGTTGATGACTTGTCTCCAATAGAGATCGGGGATTCCAAGACCATCAAGGTTGGACAACCAGTGCTAGCTATTGGTAACGCACTAGGAGAGTATCAGAATACTGTCACGAACGGTATTATCTCTGGTATTGGGCGTAGTATAACAGCACAAGACGGCGCTGGCAGTCGAGCCGAGAACCTAACAGACTTGATTCAAACTAACGCCGCAATTAATAGTGGTAACTCTGGTGGTCCACTAATCAATGCTGGTGGTCAGTTAATCGGTATAAATACTGCCCTTGCGCAAAATGCGAATGGTATTGGTTTTGCAATACCAATTGGTGCTGCCAAGGGTGTAATTAAGCAACTCGGTGGTAGTGAGATAGTCAAGCGTGGTTGGGTGGGTATAAACTATGTAGATTTAACTCCCGCCTTCGCTAGACAATATGACCTACCAGTAACAAAGGGAGCTTTGATTCAACAGAGTGGGATAGTCGCTGGTTCACCAGCAGATAAGGCTGGAGTTAAGGCGGGCGACATTGTCTTAAAAGTTGGAGAACATAGTGTCGGAGTGGTCGGTGGATTATCGACTTTGGCATCTGAGTATGCACCAGGTGAGGAAATAGTCTTGGTTGTGTTAAGAAACGGTCAGGAGATAGAAATTAAGTTGTCTATAGGTATCTATAGTTAAGTCGTCTTTCTTTGTGCTAAGGTGATAAAGCTGTCATCGCTTATGTTGGTGAAGTAGTGAGTGTTTTCTAAGATACTACACAAGTCCTTTTTTTGACTAATATCCGATTCAAGCAGTAGCCAGCCGTCTTTTCGTAGATTATCTTGTTGAGCAACTTGTTTTACTAGATTTGTTATATCTTTAAGTCCGTGTTGATCGCTAAATAGAGCAACTTCTGGCTCAAACCTAATCTCTGATCCGTAGTTAGATTGTCTATCGACATAAGGGAGGTTCGCCAAGATAAAATCGTATGATTTGGCAGAATTTTCAAGCAGGTTATGTCGAACAATATTTGTGTTCAATACCCCGAGATTGTCACGATTTTTTTGGCATATTTTTAGTGCGTCCTCGCTAATATCAGAAAGGGTTATTTGGTAATTGGTGAAACCTCTTTTTTCTAGCTCTAGACCGACGGTTAGGCCGATTGTTCCTGGTCCAGAGCCCACGTCGATTATATTCATAAGTGCGTCTTTGGCACTACGTTCGCATAGCCTTAATACGTGCGATACTAGATTTTCCGTTTCTGGTCGAGGAATTAAAACGTCTGGAGTAACGATAAAATCATAGCCATAAAATTCTTTAACGCCAGTGATATAGGCAATAGGATAGCCTTTAGATCTTAGCTCTATCAAATTGTCTGCTTTTGCTCTCAAATCCTTGTCTATCTCACTTGCCTCGGATATGATATGTAGCTGTGTACGGCTCACCCCTAAGACAAAAGCTAAAATTATCTCAGCATCTAGCCTAGGCTGTAATGAGTTTATTTTAGCTCTAACCAAGATATCGGTAGCCGACTTTAGCCAATCTTTTTTTGTCACGATGTTACACGACAGACTCTTTTATCAAAGTCTGTTCGTAATTTTTAAGTTCTTCTAAAATGTCATCAATCTCGCCGGCCATTGCGCTAGGAATATTACTTCTGGTGTAGGGTATGCGGTGGTCGGTAATTCGGTCCTGCGGAAAGTTATAAGTGCGAATCTTCTCTGAACGGTCGCCTGAGCCAATTAGGCTTCGTCTTTCGGCAGCTAGTTTAGATTGCTCTTCTTCTAGCTTGGCTTGTAGCAGGCGACTGCGCAAAACGCTCATCGCCTTTAGCTTATTTTTGATTTGCGATTTTTCGTCTTGGTTTGAAACTACTAGCCCAGTTGGGAGGTGAGTAATACGAACGGCTGAGTCAGTCGTGTTGACGCTTTGACCGCCGTGTCCACCAGAGCGATAAACATCGATGCGTAAATCATTAGGATTTATGTCAATGTCGCTCTCTTCAGCTTCTGGTAATACGGCCACGGTGACGGTGCTGGTATGGATACGACCTTGGCTTTCAGTCTCCGGAACTCGTTGCACGCGATGAACGCCAGATTCATATTTTAGAGTTCCATATGGTTTTGTGCCAATAACTTTGAAAATAACCTCTTTATAGCCTCCGGCGTCATTAAAACTCTCGTTTAGCGGCTCAGTCTTAAAGCCGTTCTTTTCGCAATAACGTAAATACATACGGTAAAGTTCGGCTGCAAATAGACCAGCTTCGTCACCACCTGCGCCAGCCCGAACCTCTATTAGGGCATTTTTGGCGTCATTCGGATCGGCTGGAGTAAGTATCGACGATAGTTCGGCGTTCAGCTCACTTGTACTGCGCTCTAAATCTTCTAGTTCTAGCTTAGCTAGCTCGACCAACTCAGTGTCCGACCCATCACTAATAATAGCTTTGGCTTCGGCTTGCTGTTTTTCTAAATTCTCAATCTTTGATAACAAGTCTAGAGTTTCATTCACTTCGCTTAGACGCTTCATATTGCTAGCAAAATCGGGGTGGTTAAAAGCGTTTGGTGCGGCTACGAACTGATTTAGCTCGGCTTGTTCTGATAATAATTTGGTTTTATTGGGGTGTAGGCTCATAATTATGGCTTTAGTTTAGCATTATTTTTAACTAAGAAAAACACACCTAAACGTGGTGTGCTTTTCATGATTTTTAGCTAATTATCTTTTTTTGCCGGTGACTTCTTTTTAGCTGTTTTTGGAGCGGGCTTAGTGTCTTTTTTAGCTTTAGCCGCTTTTTTAGCTAACTCAGCCTTGTGCTTCTTAGCTTCCTCAGCCTTTTTCTTAAAGCGATCAACTCGACCTTCGGTATCAATAATTTTTTCTTCACCAGTAAAGAAGGGATGTGAAGCGCTCGAAATATGAATTTTCACTAAAGGATACTCTTTGCCATCTTCCCATTTAATAGTTTCTTCACTTGGTGCTGTGCTTTTTGTTAAAAAGCTAAAACCGGCCGCTTCATCGCTAAATACGACTAGCCGATATTCTTCTGGATGTATACTGCTTTTCATATTCGTAGCATTTTATTACAGATTACACCTAAAGTCAAACACGAACGCCTTGACCAAGCGACCAAACTGGGGTATGCTTATCAATGTAATAAATATTTAACGACACAATCTTTTGCATTTTCCTGATAGAAGCAGAAGATGAGGTAGAAGGAAAGAAGTAAAAAATAATGAGTAGTATTAATATTGACATTAAAGCTTTGCTTGAAGCTGGTGTTCACTTTGGACACAAAACCAGTCGCTGGCACCCCAAGATGGCGTCTTATATCCATTCTAAAAAAGAAGATATTCACATTATCGACTTGACCAAGACAGTTGAGGCACTTAATGGGGCGATTGAAGCTGCCAGTACGGCCGTCTCTAAGGGTGGAAAGATTTTAATCGTTGGCACCAAGAGCCAAGTTAAAGAAGAAGTCAAGCGTGTTGCCGAAGCTTCAGGCCAACTTTATGTGAACGAACGCTGGGTTGGTGGAACTTTGACAAACAATAAGACAATTAGTTTGCAAATTCGTAAACTTCACCGTTTAGAGAAACAAATGCTTTCTGGTGAGCTAGAAAAGCGCTACAACAAACTCGAGATTCAGCGTATTCAAGAAGAAATCGACACTCTAAATAACCGTTATGGCGGTATTAAGTCTATGACTAGTAAGCCGGCCATGGTACTGGTGACCGATGCTATTGTTGAACGAAACGCTATCAACGAAGCTAAAAAATCCAATATCCCAGTGATTGCTTTTTGCGATACGAACGCTAATCCAGTTGGAATTGACTATGTTATCCCGGCCAACGACGATGCTATCAAGGGTCTAACACTCATGCTGGGTTATTTTGAAACAGCTCTTATCGAAGCTAATAAAACCGCAAAAGATCAACCAGCTAAAAAGGAGACAAAATAATGGCGAGCTTTACTGCAGAATCTATTAAGAAACTCAAAGATTTGACCGGCGTTGGTCTGACAGATGCGCGCGATGCTCTAAAAGAGGCGGAAGGCGATTTTGACAAGGCTCTAGAAGCAATGCGTAAAAAAGGTTTGACCAAGGCTGAGAAGCGGGGTGATCGAGAAACCAGAGAGGGTGTTGTCGATAGCTATATTCACGATGGTCGCATTGGTGTTCTAGTTGAGCTGAACTGTGAAACTGGTTTCGTTGCCAAAACAGAAGAGTTTAAGGCTTTGGCGCACGAAATTTCACTTCAAGTCGCTGGCATGAATCCAGTTTATGTCTCCAAAGAACAAATTCCTGCAGAAGAAATCGAGCGAGTAAAGGCTGAGATTGTGGCTTCTAACGGTGATAAGTTGGCCAGCAAACCAGCTGAAGTTGTAGAAAAAATTGTTCAAGGTCAAATTGATAAGCACTTTGACGAGCTGATTTTGCTTAATCAAACCTACTTCAAAGATACTACTAAGACGATTAATGACTTGGTCAAAGAAGCGATTGCTAAGCTTGGCGAGAATATCGCTGTTAAACGCTTTGTTCGACTTGAGATTGGCCTAGATTAGTCACGACTCATTAGGGTTTTACAAATAAAATATCCTCCTTTAGAAAAGAGGGGATATTTTATGTTGAGTAAAGTTTTTAGGCAAAAGAGCTCAGGATGGTGTCTTTCAAGATAATGTCGTTTCGAGACAATTTATTTACTAAGTTTACTTGGTCAATGTCGAAAACCTTATTGGCAGATTGATCAAATTGAATAGAACGTAGTTTTTTCCATCTAGCATCAGAATATCCGAGCAAAACGCTTTGTTCAGTGTATTCTATGCCTTTGAAAAAGCCTTTCTCGGCAGGTAGGGACACTTTAAACAAAGGCGTTTCTTCATCTTCGGGCTTGTCTTCTAAGTAATTGACGGTTACGACCTTGACCTTGTTAGATTTAGGTTGCACTATCGTATAATCGTAGGTCTTGTAATGTAGTTTTTTCTTGTTTTTGAGCATTCGTTTTTCCATGTTTGTCTTTTGATTTGATACTATACTTTCACTATAGCACAAAATGCTAAAAAAGTCAACAAACAAAAACTCACAAAACCCTTGACACCCCCAAATCGCTCATGCTAAGCTACCATTAACTACAAAGTGTGTAGTGAATATTTAAGGAAATAGGGTATCACTGGTTTTTGTTATTACGACTCGCAAAGTTTACTAACAAAATATCTTGTTAACTCTTTATAGCATAGTATGTTTAGGGTTTTAGCTATAAGGTTCTTGTTAATAAGTATTCCATCCATCCTCTTTTCTTAAATACAGTAACTAAGTAAATAGGGGAAGGTGTGAATAAGATAAGTAGTTATCGACCTCACTGGTCTAATAGAATCAAGCACCACCATATTAAATGGAGTGCTTTATTAGTATTATCAGCCCTCATTATTACTTCACTCACTCCACTCCTTAAAACCACCTTTACACCTAAACTAGCTAATGCCGCTACACCTACTATTACTAGA
>CAZRIZ010000022.1:10748-13568 GCA_964600285.1 uncultured Candidatus Saccharibacteria bacterium | reverse complement strand
GCCGTGATAGACTAATTCTACTTCGGCGGGCGGAAGTTCATCAGCTGAGAGCTCATCGTCCATGTTTTTTAGTTGTTCACCGACTTGATCACTGTAGCCGTAGTAGATAACATTAGACAGCTTCTTGGCAATTTGTCTTAGGTGACTGTCTTCGCGATTAATTATGACCGTGTTGCTAGTTGATTTAGCAATTTTGTCTAGCAATTCGGCGACTTTATCAATTTCGCCAAATCGGTCGAGTTGGTCGCGCATAACATTGAGCAACAGAGAATACTTAGGCGTTACTAAATTAACAAAATGGACGGCGTGAGCTTCGTCGAGTTCTAAAATGGCAACGTTGGCGTCGATTTTGCCAGCTGAATCACATTGACGCAGTAGGGCCGAGGCAACGCCTCGTAAGAAATTGCTTCCGCTAGGGTTGGTAAAAACTTTGACGCCTTGTTCAGTTAAAATTTGACTGACAATTTTTGTTGTCGAGGTCTTTCCATTGGTGCCGGAGATTACCGCCACTCCAAGTGGTAGGTCGGCTAGAGCTTTGGGCACAAAGTCGGGGTAGATTTTTTCCATAACCAAGCCAGGCAAGGCGGTGCCGCCACCGTAAATTTTTCCAGCCACGAGAAACAGTTTGCCGATCTTGATGCGAAGCCAGTTAATAAACTTCATCTTTTCATTATAATACAGAAACAATCCACATAACATGTTCGTGTAATTTAAGTTTGTGTGATGATATAATAAAGCTTATGTTATTGGCTAGTTTCCTGAGATGGTGGTATGGAGCCGGCTTGAAAAATCGTTTTCAACGATTGCTTAATGGCCTAAAGAAGACTTTTGACTTCTTTTCAATTGATCTGCTTGTCCTGACTTTATTCCAACCTTTCAAAATGATCGATTCAGAAAAGCTTGAAAAAGGCGCTCTTGAAGACAAACTAAGAAACTTATTTGATCGTATAATCGGACGAGTGATTGGTATGTTTATTCGCTTGTTCGTCCTGTTCTTTGGCGTAATAGCTCTCATACTTCACTCTCTTTGGGACTTGTTTGCGATGATGGCCTGGGTAATCACGCCCTTCTTGCCAGTGCTCTGTTTGGTGCTATTTATATTGGGGGTAGTTCCAAAATGGCAGATGTGAAATTAAAATATAATAGTCTGAGGTCACACGAAGCTAGGGCGACGGTGCAAATTTCGCCTAATTGGCGGTTTGTTTTGCAATGGTTTAGTTGGTTGTTGATTCTGGGGGGCGTGACGCTGGTTGTATTTGGTTATGCTGTTGGTTGGTTAGTGATAGCGCCGGGAACCTTGATGTGGGCAATTTATCAGTGGTGGCGTTGGTATTTATACCACTTGGCTGTGAAAGAGGGCGACGATAACCGCATTGATAATATTATGTCTAGCAGCGTGCTAGGGCAATTGTCGCGCAACCCATCACCTCGCGAATTGGCTGAAATTTTAACTAATACTTCAAGCGGATCATTTCTTTTGGTGCGGTTTGGTATTAGCCCGCGATTTTTGTCAGAGTTAACGTCAACTGATTCGGCCGATATGAACAAAATTTGGTCAGAGGCTTTAGAGATACGTAAAACTATCAAGTCGCCGACACTTTCTGGTGGAATTCTGGCGTTAGCCCTGATTAAGAATTTCCCGAATTACGAGGCGATTTTAGCTAAATTACAGCTAAGTTACGATGATTTGTTAGACGGTGTGCGCTGGCACGATTATATACATACTATAAAAGATCATAATACGGTGCTAAGAACGGGTGGCATAGCTAGAGACTGGTCGTTTGGTTACACGCCACTTATCGACAAATTTGGTCGGAATATTAGTCAGGAGATTATCGCTCACCAATATATGTTGGCCGTGACTGATTCTCATAAGGCTGTCGTTGCTCGCATGATTGAAATTTTTTCTGGTAGTTCCAAGCAAAACGCAGCCCTTATCGGTCCAGACGGCGCTGGCAAAACCACGGTCGTGTATTCTTTGGCTGAGAAGCTACTTAATTCTACCGATGAGTTGCCGAGTCATTTAGACTTTCGTCAGATTGTCTTGCTTGATGCCAGTGCCTTGATTGCCGCAGCCCCAGGTCGAGGAGAACTAGAGGGCTTGGTTACAAATATTTTTGCAGAGGCTTATGCCGCCAAAAATATCATTATTTGTTTCGATAATGCTAACGTATTCTTTGAAGAGGCGGTTGGTGCGATTGACCTCTCAAATGTAATTTTGCCCATTCTTGAAGCTGGTAACGTGCGCTTAATTATGACGATGAACGAGCATCGTATGCTACAGATTTCAAAGAAAAATCCAGCGGTTGGCAATGCTCTTAATAAAATCGTGATTGACCCGGCTAGCGAATCTGAAACTATGACAGCAATGCAGGATCGGGTACTGAGCTTTGAGAAACGTTTTCAGGTAATTTATATGTATCAGGCTCTAAAAGAAGCTTATCGCTTGGGAGAACGCTATGTGCACGACTTAGTTATGCCGGGCAAGGCTATTAAGCTAATGGAAAATGCCGCTAGCTATGCTGAGAATGGGCTGGTTACAGTAAGGTCAGTACAACAGGCGATTGAACAAACCATGAATGTAAAAATTGGGGCAGTCAATCATGAGGAAGAAAGGGCTATGCTACTCAACCTAGAGGATAAAATTCACGAGCGTATGATAAATCAAAGTCGGGCGGTGGATGTGGTTAGTAACGCTTTACGCCGTGCGCGAGCGGGCGTACGAAGTACTAAAAAGCCGATTGGGACTTTTCTTTTCCTCGGTCCAACTGGTGTTGGCAAGACCGAGCTGGCTAAGTCTCTTGCGGAAGTCTATTTTGG
>CAZRIZ010000022.1:5530-10648 GCA_964600285.1 uncultured Candidatus Saccharibacteria bacterium | reverse complement strand
GCTCAACGAATTCGTGAATTTGTTGAGCGTGGTTATGAGGTTAGTAAGTTTGAGGCTCAGTTTGTCGATGAACTTATTACGTCACATCAATTTAGACCAGAATTTTTGAATCGTTTTGATGAAATATTAGTCTTTCGACCACTTAATAAAGCTGAGCTGAAGCAAGTTTTAGACCTTATTATTGCTGGCGTTAACAAAACTTTATCGGTGCAAAAGATTAAAGTTAATGTGGCCGATGATGCCAAGGATTATCTGGTGGACGCTGGCTATGATCCAAGGCTTGGTGCTCGACCAATGCGTCGGATGGTGCAATCAACTGTAGAGAATATTGTGGCTCGAGCCGTCATAGGCGGTAGTGATTTGGTGGGTAAGGAGTTTAATATCTCGCTTGAAGACGTCAAGAAAATCGTCGATAATCGTCGTGAAGCCGACTCAATCGCAGTTTCAGAATAGACTTCCAAATATATCACAGGTAGTATATAATGTAGGCTATGATTAAAAATTATAAACGAATAGTTGGTGATTTAATTCAGCGAGCGAGATTATCAAAAAATATTACTCAGGCTGAGTTGGCTGAAAAAGTTGGTACTTCGCAAAGTGCAATAAATCGAATTGAGAACGGCAAACAGAACGTCAGTCTAGACATGATTGAAAAAATTAGCTCGGTTTTAAAAGTCGGATTACTCACTTTCGGGCAAAAGGGCATGGTTCATTTTCGCATTCATGGTGGCAAGAAATTACACGGCTCAATTCAAGTTAATACCTCAAAAAACGCTGCGGTAGCTTTACTTTGCGGGGCTCTACTCAATGATGGCAAAACCACACTTCGTCACGTGGCTAACATCGAAGAAGTTTATCGAATTATCGAAGTTATAGAGAGTTTGGGTGTGCGCGTGCGTTGGCTTAACAATCATCGTGATGTTGAAATTGTTCCACCGGCTAAGCTTAATATGTCAGGCCTTAATTTGGATGCTGCTCGTATGACGCGTAGCGTAATCATGCTAATGGGAGTGCTACTTCATAAATTGGACAAATTCAAACTGCCCTATGCTGGAGGCTGTAACTTGGGCGCTCGCACGGTTGAGCCTCACTTGTCAGCTTTGCGGAATTTTGGTCTAGATGTTGAAACTACGGCCGGTTTTTATCACTCCAAGGTCAGAAAAGTTAATCCGAATAAGGCGATTCGAATCGTGCTAGCTGAGCGAGGTGACACCGTCACTGAAAATGTTTTGCTGGCGGCGGCGCTACGTCCAGGAGTAACGGAAATTCGTAATGCTAGCTCGAACTATATGGTGCAAGATGTTTGTTTTTTCTTGGAAAAATTAGGAGTTAAAATTGAGGGAATTGGCACGACTAATCTAACCATTCGTGGGCTGGAACGCATTAACAAGAACGTTAGCTATGAGATAAGCGAAGATCCAATCGAAGCGATGAGCTTTATAGCGGCTGGAATTGTAACGGGTTCAGAGATTACGATTAAGCGTGCCCCGATTGAATTTTTAGAGGTCGAGTTAGAAACCCTGAGCAGTATGAATGCTAATTTCAACTTGTCAGCACCGTACTTATCGCGTAATGAACGCACCAAGCTAGTTGACATAACAGTAAAACCGGCCAAACTTACTCACGCCGTTGATAAAATTCATCCAATGCCTTATCCAGGGCTTAATATAGATAATCTACCATTTTTCGCTACAATTGCAGCGGTGGCAGAAGGCAGGACGATGTTACATGATTGGGTCTACGAGAACAGGGCAATCTATTTAGTCGAGCTGAGTAAGTTAAATGTTGATACGCAACTTTTGGACGCACATCGTATTCATGTTACTGGACCAACTAAGTTTAAGCCAGCTGAAATTGTGACTCCACCAGCATTAAGGCCGGCCGTTGTGATTATGCTGGCTATGTTGGCGGCCGATGGCGAATCGGTTTTACGTAACGTCTACTCAATTAATCGAGGATACGAGGACTTTGCGAGGCGTTTAAACTCACTTGGTGCTGAGATTGAGACTATTTATTAAAAACATGCCACTCAGGGGGCTAAACTTTAATTTAACCTCATTTTTGATATAATATATCAGGTGAAATGGCGCCATAGCTCAGCTGGATAGAGCAGAGGACTTCTAAGCCTAAGGTCGCAGGTTCAAATCCTGCTGGCGCTACCAGAGATAATTTAGATTGACTCCGGACAGCATCTTTGCTTGCCGGAGTGTTTTATAATCAAAAAAGCTCCAGGTGCTAAACTGGAGCAAATTTTTAAGTTTTTAGTTATTTTGTAACCTTGATACTTGTTCCACCTTCGCACGGACTGTTTGTAAAATCGTATTTTGATAATTTATAATAGCCAGATTCTTCTAATGTGGTTTCAAGCTTAACACATTCTTTGTCGGTAGTAATCATCATGGTGTCTTTGTTGGTTCTGTAGTCGACGTCTAATGAGGCACGAACAGAACTGCCATAAGAGGAGAGCCACTTATTGCTAGAGCTTTCTGAAATGACAAACGCTTTGATGTCGTTTAGGTCGGATTCTGGTATCTCACCTTCGCCACTAATTTCCGCCTTTAGTAAAGCGATGTTTAAACCCGATAGAGCAGTCGACAAGCCTAGTTGAGTGTTAGCATTTTTTATAGATTCTTCGTCATCTTTTTCGGCCTTTTCGATGGCGTCTTTAAAAGCTTGCTCAAACTCTTTTTGGAGCTCTTCGTCAGTCTTTTCTTTGTTTTTATCGTCAGTTTGGCTCGTACCGCCATTATTCCCTTCGGGAGTTTTAGCGCCATTGTCTTTAGTTAAGAAGTAAATTCCAACGCCAACTCCTGCCAATACTAATATCGAGCAAATTATAATGATAATAATCTTTGTCTTAGGTTTTTTGTTATTTGGGTTTGGTGCAATTGGAGCTTGCGGAATTTGTTGGGGTGGTATCGGACCTTGTGGCATTGGGCCTGGTTGTGGGGCGCCTGGAGTTGGCGTCTGCGCTGGATTCGGATAACTCTGTGGCTGCGGGTTTGTATTTTGCCCATTAAACTGGTCTTGCATAATTTACCTCAATAAGTTAATGTTTATGGTTAAATTATACCATACTGTAGCGCCACCACGCTTGCTCGTCTTCACTTGGTCGTTTGACCCCCGATTTTGATTTATGAGATAAATAGAACAAAAAAAGTTTGGATCGCTCTGATCTAAGTCGACTTTAACGACGTAAAGTGATATAATAGCCTTCGCGCGGGCATCGTATAATGGCTATTATATCTGCCTTCCAAGCAGAGGATGAGTGTTCGATTCACTTTGCCCGCACCAAATTTGTGGCGACCGTAGCTCAGTAGGTTAGAGCGCCAGATTGTGGCTCTGGAGGTCGTGGGTTCAAATCCCATTGGTCGCCCCATAAAGAAATTATCAAACTCCATAAATTATGTCGAATAATCACGGAGTTTGTTTTATATTAAGTAGGGAGGCTACAAACATGGTAAAAGAAGTGCTAATTAAGTTTTTAATTGAAGCTAAGAAACAAACCTATGCAAATAGTAAGGCTGATAAAATTATGCCTAGTCGTTTGGGCTCTAAAGACTATCATTATGAAACTGAAGTTGAAGCAAAGAAAATGTCATATCACGACACATATTTTGGTGGAACAAGATTTGTTGGTGAAGAAGTTGTTTATTGTAATTCTGATAATCCCAGTTGGGGGATGAATTATTATGGCACAACGTTAGACGAAGCTTTGTCAGAAGAAGTAATGGATAGGGTATTAAGACCTGCGTTAATGAAGGTTGGAGAAGATAAATCAGTTATTCCCGTAAGAGGACCTAGCAAATTTGAAAATGACGGTTACGCGTATACTTTTACTAGTGACGGCCAGATTGAAGACTTTATTGGGATAGAAGAAATATACAAAGATGAAAAATTAGTTTATAGACTTCGCTGTCATGGCGGATTGATTAAATAAGCCAAGTTTTACTATATTGCAAAAATGAAAGTCCCCGGTAATTCGGGGACTTTTGTTGTCGATCAAATACTATTGCGGAAAGCACAATTTATCTGACATGTAATCGTGCTCATTTTCCTGATTTTGAAGCGAGTCTGGGTACGATAGCAGGTCGTAGGTGGCTCTACCCACTATGGTAGCTGCTCGCAGTACGTATTCTGTAACGATATACATTGTGCCAGGTTGTGGGTCGGGTAGGTGGAACAATTCGGCTCCTGACACTCCCATGATAGGAATTTCGCCTCGTTCTGTAGCAATCTTGGCTGCAACTTTACGGTAGATTGTGGCATCTGCTTTGGGGCCAACGGGCTTAAATTCGAGAGCTCCTTCTCCCGTTGTGTTGAGAGGCGTGGTGATGTGGAGAGTTCTCCCAGTTAAGTTAACAATTTTTGCAATAGCCATTAGACAATTGCCTCCTTTTTAGAGCTACGCCCTTTGATTTGCCTCGCGCATTTTACAAGGCGAGGTAATAGAGCGCTTATTTCGTAAGCGCTATAATAACTCGTCTTGTAAGTAGTGGCGTTATTTGATTGACTTTAAGATGCGTAGGGGTTGCCTAGTCAAATCATTATGACACATAAACGCTATAAAGCAAGTATGGCTGGCTATTCTATAGGACCTAGTTCGCAGGTTATATCCAGGCCTTCGGTGTTTCCAAATCTAACGGTAACAATTTCTTCTTTTTGTAAATCCCAATAGTCTACTGTGGCGCCGACACTAACGCTGTCGCTACGACGCAAGCAGAATTTCATAACAAGACTAGAGGTGTAATTTATGCTTGGCGGATTTAGCACGCCTTCATTTAATTGTTTTCTGGTTTCTTCTCCCAATAAAGTCTGGAAAGATTGCCCCTCCTTGCACAGTCGCTCGGTTTTTTCTAAACAGTCAATTGTGCTAATAGGATAGCGACGGTAGGCGGTGCGAAAGACGTCAGCTTGTTGCAAAATTTCTTTAGCTGCAGTTTCGTTTTTAAGAGTGCGGGTGCGTTTTAAGTAGCTAGAATAAGTTCCTACGCCAATAGTGGCTAGTACGGCCAGTACAGTTACGGTAATTAATAATTCAACAAGAGTGAAGGCTTTAAGTTTTTTCATAATGCTTATAGTTTACTACAATCCTATGGAAATAAAAATTACCCTGCG
>CAZRIZ010000022.1:0-5430 GCA_964600285.1 uncultured Candidatus Saccharibacteria bacterium | reverse complement strand
TTTTCATAATGCTTATAGTTTACTACAATCCTATGGAAATAAAAATTACCCTGCGGGGGCAGGGTAATTTTGTAAACAAGGCTACTTGTTATTGTAGTCTTAGAGGGGTATACGCACCACAAGTGCCAGAATCAATTTTGGTACTTTCCTTTTTGTCGTAGTCCCAATATTCAACTCGGATACCAGTGTCATTGCCTTCGTCTGTGCAGACGCTGTAATAGATGTTCTTACGAGTTTCGTTGGTGAAGGCAGTTGCGGGACCGTCTAATAGAAGCGCTTCTAGTTCGGCGTTCTTAATCGCAACACTTGAGTCGGCGTCATCAGCAAAGAATATATCAACACCATCTGGATACAAGCTAGTGTTTAGTGAGCTGTAAGCCTCGGCTTTGCCGACAACTTCTTTAGCGTTTGATTGGTTTTTTGTTGTGTTGGCTTTGTCTTGAACACCCTGGTAAGTGACAATGACGATAGCCGCTAGGATACCCATGACTACGATCACGATCAAGAGCTCAACGATCGTAAAGCCTTTTTTGAACTTTTTAGACATTATTCCTGTCTCCTTTAGTTAGTTTATGAATGTATTCTAAAGCATTTATGCTTATCTTGCAAGACTTTTTGTTATTTTATTGAATAGGGTGGGCTCGCAGTCGACCACTCAAGACGGTGGAGTTTTCGCCTTTTATGGATGTGACTTCTGATCTGAGGACAATTTGGACCGAAACGGCTTCGTCTAACATGGATTGACGAGTGGTATTGTCAACCGTCCTCGAGTAGATGTTGGCTATGGGTGAGGTTGGGTTGCTGGCATTAAAGAAGTCTATTTCCATTTCGGCGTCGTGTAGTAAAACCATGTCTTCGTCTGGGCAACCACGATCAAGGCAGGAGTTTTGTTGCCACGGTATAGTGCAAGTGGTATCGTTCATGGCATTGTTGATGGTAGTTTTGCGCATTAAGCGCCCATCTGGACTGATGTAGTAGATAATATTAGAAAATGCCGGAGGGTTGACGTTGCAATATAAGGTATTAGGCAGTGTTTGATGCACTAGCTCAATATCAGCACGACTAGCGAATGGGTTTTCGGTTGTCATAAGTGCGCGTAGGATTAAGGCTGGCTTGCTGTCTGGGCGTACCATGGTCATCATGCCAGCTTTGCCATCGTAGTCAACGTCATAGCCATTACATAAGGTTTGCGGTTCAGCGCTACATTCAATCTGAGTCAAAAAACCGTCGCTATAGCTAATGTCTTGTTCAATTATATCGAGAGCCGCTTGAATGTCGGCGGTGCGTTTGGTGATGGCATTTTGAGTGGAGGCGTCGTTAATCAAACTGAGGCTGGAGGTAATGAGAGCCAAAACTATAAAGACGGCGATTGGTAAGACAATCGCAACTTCAACTAGTGTGAAGCCAGCCTTGAACAGTCTATTTTTGGACATAAACGGCCTGGACTTCTTTGTGTTTTGTGGTGCCGACATTGTAGCTAACCTCTATCTCTACGCGCATCAGCCTGGCTGCGCAAGAATAGGGGGCGCTAACGGTGGATTTTATAGTTAACCCTGGCAGGTTTTCGTCTGACATGGGCGTGCGATTTGCGGTAATAACATCAGTTGAACAGTTGGCCATGTTAATAGAGTCTCCGACATAACGCAAATGGCTGTAAGCGATGTTGGCGGCTTTGGAACGCGATCTGGACAAAAGACTGCCGCTTAAAACCACGCTGTAGAGCTGATAACCACTGAAGAGAAAAATCGACATAATCAAGAGAGATATGAGAACCTCGACCGTAGTAACGCCAGATTTAACAGGTGTTTTCATCGTTTACTCGTTATCCTATCGGATAGATAAAATTTATCGCCGTCTTTTTCAAGATAATAAACATTAAAATGTTTGCACTCAATTTCTGCTCCCGAGTAAATATTATAACGATCATAGCAGTAACTGTTCCTATTGCCGCCGCCACACATACCTTCGGGTAGACCGGCTTCTCGCTGAATTTTGCGACAAATGTCGCGGTTGTTATAAGTAGCGATTGGCTGATAGACTATAACATTTTGGTTTTCGGACTTGCTTAGGTCAACTTCTACAGGAGATGAGCTGCACGTCATCATTTGGGCTGTAGTAGTAATTGGCTGTGACGAATCTGGTTGGATTGTGCCGTTGGCCTGAACCTCGCCGTTTGATAGATCGTATAAATCAGAAGTGGCTGGTGAGATGTAGTTTTTAATAAAAACAACTTTTAGATCATTAGGCAGTCCCGGCTGTTTCTCTATAATATCTTCGAATATAGTATTACTTTCGTCTAGACAAGCTTGGCTGATGTCTGGATATTCACCTCTAACACCAACTGCACCGTGGGTTGTCGCTCCAGCTAAATAAATTTCATCAAGCGCGGCCACAAACCCCTCGGCATTTACTCGATTGCCTTCGTTGAAAGATCGGTCTTGTAGCTTGATAAAGCCCCAGAAGCTCATTAAGAGAAAGAGAGACATTACGGAAATTACAATTAACAGTTCTGTAATCGTAAATCCACGCCTGAAATTCTTCATACTATAAGCATAAGGTTTTTATGAAAAAAACTCAATACCATCGTCATTTAAATTAGTTCAATTGGCTCCTGTTCAATTTCAAAGCCGAACTTGTCCTTAATGGCTTGTGTGATAGTGGTTTTTGTATTCACTAAATCGGCGTATTTCTTTGATGATTTATTAACCAAAATCATGGGATTGTGTGGTGTAATTTCAATGCCATTAATGACTTGTCCAGCCAGGCCGGTTTGCTCAATTAGCCAGGCGGTCGGTATTTTGATTAAACCACTTGGCTGAGGGTCGCCATAAGGTAGGCTTGGATAGGATTCTTTTAGTTTGGCAAATTCTTCGGCTGATATTTCGGTATTTTCAAAGAACGAGCCAGCGCTAGGATGGGTGTGGTAGTCAGGAATGCGAACTGCACGAATTGCAAGAACATATTCACGAATCTTGGCTGGTGACAAGTCGGTTAAGTTGTTTTCGGTGATGTATTTTTCTAGTGACCAGTAAAGCGGTCGTTCTAGCTGGCCAGTCTTTAGTTCGAAACTAACACTGGTGATGAAATAGCGATTGGTGTTGTAGGTTTTTAGCGTACTGGTGCGATAAGCAAAGTTTAGGTCGCTTTTTTTGACAGTTATGAAACGGTTGTCAATAAAATCATAGGCTTCGAATTCGGTCATGACACTAGAAATCTCTTGGCCATAAGCGCCAACGTTTTGAATTGGCGTAGCGCCAACTGTGCCGGGTATGCCACTAGTGCACTCTAGCCCAGTCATACCGTCTCTGGTGGTTTGGTTTACAAAATCATCCCAAATTTCACCCGAAGCGACCTTGTATGTAGCGCCGTCTTTAGTGATGGTTTTTTCAACTTTTTTAAGATGATTCTTCAAAACAATGCCAGCAAAATCTTGGTCGGTTGCTAGTGAGTTACTGCCACTTCCCAAGATGCGGATTTTTAAGCCATTTTCGACAGCAAATAAGTGAATTTTCGGTAGGTCTTTAACGCTAGCCAATTCGTAAAAATACTGTGCTCGGCTAGTACCTAATTTCATAGTAGTCATTTCGCCTAAGGGCTTGTCTTTGACAAACTTTAATGGGGATATCATGGTGTTATTGTAGCATAACTTGCTTGTGTTTGACCTGAAGTATATAGGCTGATAAGCTTATCGACACATAGCTTGTCTGCTGATAAGGGAGGTGTTTTAAGTTTAGCTAACAGGGCTGTGAGTTCATTAAAAAGGAGATGGAACTATGCATAAGGCGGATTTAATCTATATCCAGAACATCAAAGAAATTGAGACGTATGGGTATAATGATTACGGACAGGAGGTTCGTCCAAGGTGGAACGATGGTACTCCGGCTCACACAAAGTTCATTCTTAATGTGCAAGAGACTTACAATTTACAGAAAGGGGAGTTTCCGTTCACATCTTTGCGTCCCATAGCCGTGAGGAGCGGCATCGGTGAGATTCTGTGGATTTATCGTGATGCTAGCAACGATCTTGACTTGCTCAAGAGTAAATATGGTATCACATGGTGGGATCCTTGGGACATAGGCGATCGCACGATTGGCCAGCGCTATGGAGCAACCGTCTTGCGTTGGGACTTACTCGACAATCTAATCCGTGACTTAAGGAGGTCGCCGTTTAGTCGGCGTCACATCATGATTCTCTTGCAGGCACCTGATATGAGGGAGGTTGGTGGATTAGATCCGTGCTGTTTCATGACGACTTGGCAAGTGACTGAAGACGAGAATCGTACCAGGTTTTTGCATCTTAAGATGGAACAGCGGTCAAATGATTACATCACAGCTGGTCACATCAACAAGGTCCAATATGTGGCTCTACAGATGCTGGTGGCGCGCGAACTTGGTATGGAGGTGGGAACGTTTACACACGCCATATCAAACTTGCACATCTACGATCGTCACTTCTGGGCGGCCGAGGAGCTTATCAGGAGGGCAGATGATGCGGTAATCACGCACAACACCTATCGTCCAAGATTGGTACTTCGAGAGGGCGCCACCCTGGCTAACGCTATGCCTGATGATTTTACGGTCGTGGATTACCATCCGATGGAAAAGTTGCCACGCGCCCTGGAAATTGCGGTGTAAGCGCGACCTAGTAACTTAGGACCCGCCTTTCTAGGCGGGTCTTTCTAAGCCCCTAGCTTGTTGAGAAAGAGGTAAAAATAATGCATCCAAAAATCAATTTGATTGTAGCGGTCGGCTATGCCTACGAGATGGGAGTGGGAGATAGCCTACTGGGCAACTTCCCAACCGACATGAAGCACTTTGTCAGCAAGACTTGTGGTCATGTGGTGATAGTCGGACGTAAGACATTTGATGGTTTTCGAAGGAAACCGTTGCCAAATCGTGTCAACATCGTAGTTACAAGAGACACGAATTTCGCGTTTGAACAAACCTTGGTTGCTCATAGCTGTGAGCAGGCTCTTGCCTTGGCTCGTTCTAAAGTGATTAGACAAGGTTGCGAGATTTTTGTAATCGGTGGCCAACAGATTTATCAGGAATTTTTGGAAAAAGACCTGGTAGACAGGATTTATCTGACTAGATACGACCTGCTGTTTCCCGAAGCTGACCGGGTGTTTCCAACCCACACTGGCTGGCTGGATTGGCGAGTCGTCGAGAAGGAAGAGCTTGAGGCTGATGGCATAACGATGCACTTCCAAACCTTTGAAAAATAATAAAACCCGCGGTAAAACCGCGGGTTTATTCTTGTCCTTATTCAAAAAAAGCGTCAGGCCATCTTGGTTGGCGTCATGTTACTCTGTTCACGCGCCAGCACTACCCTAATTATAGCATAAATTGACTAAAAAAGCAATAGAGCTTTGGTGCCTCATGAAAAATGTGGCGGAAAATGCCGAAATCAGCTGTTTTAATACAATGGCGG
>CAZRIZ010000021.1:14434-15667 GCA_964600285.1 uncultured Candidatus Saccharibacteria bacterium | reverse complement strand
TAGACAATGTTGTCAACGACTCAATACAAAAGCCGCTGAGTTGGTTAAAAAGCGATCCAAAGAAAATGACAATAAAAATAGTCGGCCTGCCAAAACGAGAAGAGGCAGAAGACGACATTAACGAACAATTGATAGTTGAGTTTTACTCAAGATAATAGGGGGAAATAGATATATGTCAAAATTAATTAACAATCCAGGCGTTGAGCAAGTTATCAAAAACTCAAAAACCAGCGCGACGATTGTCATAAGCCCCGTCTATCAAGGCTATGGTAACACTCTAGGAAACAGTTTGCGTCGCGTGCTACTATCTAGCATCCGCGGTGGTGCTTTAGTGGCCGTCAGAATTCACGGCGCAACTCACGAGTTTACTACCATTAAGGGAGTTAAAGAGTCATTAGTCGACATCATGCTTAATTTAAAAAACATTCGCGTCAAGATTGAAACCGACGAACCAGTTGAATTAAGCCTAAATAAAACTGGCCCTGGTCCAGTGACCGCCGGTGACATCAAAGCTAATGCTGACGTTGAAATCGTTAATAAAAACCAAATTATTTGTTTTATCGACGATCCAAAAGCTAAAGTAGAGATGGACATAGTTGTTGAGTCAGGTCGTGGTTATCGCACAATTGATGAGTCAAGCGAAAAAAGGTTACACTCGGACATGATTGCTCTAGACGCCTTGTTTAGTCCAGTTTTGCGGGTTCGATATAAAGTTTCAGAGACTCGTGTTGGGCAAGACTCTAACCTAGAGAAAATCGAGCTCACAATCGACACAGATGGCTCGATTACTCCTGTTGACGCCTTTGAAGAAGCGGCTGCAATTTTAGTAAATCAATATACCGCACTAGCTGGTAAGACTCAAGTTGAAACAGCTCCGATTGCCGGTAAAGAAATTGACGGCGACGGCAGTGATTTGTCAGCTACTATCGAAGATCTAGCTTTGTCAGCACGCACCACTAACGCCCTTATCAATAATGATATCCGCACGGTGAGCGATTTGATAAACCTGAGCGAGCAAGACCTACGTGAATTAAAAGGGTTTGGGCAAAAAGCACTCGATGAAGTAAAAGCCAAAATGGCAGAATTGGAGCTTTAGATGCACAGACACGGATATAAAGGTAGGAAGTTTGGTCGAGAGACTGATCAGCGTAAGGCTTTACTTCGTGGCTTAGCTAAGAGTTTGTTCGAGTATAGTCGCATTGAAACGACTTTACCAAAAGCCAAAGAACTACG
>CAZRIZ010000021.1:0-14334 GCA_964600285.1 uncultured Candidatus Saccharibacteria bacterium | reverse complement strand
GTTTGTTCGAGTATAGTCGCATTGAAACGACTTTACCAAAAGCCAAAGAACTACGTCGATATGCTGAAAAACTCATAACTAAAGCCAAAAAAGGCGACTTAGCTAGCCGCCGAGCTATCCTATCAGAACTAGGCAGTGATCAATTCATTACAAACCTACTTATTGATCAAATTGCTCCCCAGATTAAGCGCACCAGTGGCTATTTGAGAATCGAACGCACTCGTTTACGCGAAGGCGACCGAGCCCAAATGGCTGTAATTGAATTCGTGGATGATATTAGCTATGAAAAGGCTGAAGAAAAAGCCAAAGATACTAAGCCAACTACGGAAAAACCAGAACCAAAGGTGGAAGAGGAGACTAAATAATGAATCCTAAACCAAAAAAGACTTTTGTACAAAAACCTGCTGAAGTAAAACGTGAGTGGATTTTGCTTGATGCTTCCGAAGCAACAATCGGGCATCTCGCCGCAACTGCCGCTGAGTACCTAATCGGGAAACAGAAAGTGACTTACACTCCACACGTTGACGGCGGTGACTATGTCATAATTACCAATGCTAAGTTAGTTAAAGCGACTGGCGATAAGGAAATAGCTAAGCGCTACTATCGACACTCGGGATTCCCAGGTGGTATCAAATTCTTGAGCTTGAGCGAAATGCGTGACAAGAAACCTGAAGACATCATCAAAATTGCTGTCAAAGGGATGTTACCAAAGAATAAACTACAAGCCGACCGACTAAGTCGCCTAAAGGTTTATGCTGGAAGCGAGCATAAGAACGAAGCGCAAAAACCAAAGAAAGTTGAGGTTAAATAACCCATGGCTGAAAAGAAATACATCTACGGGTTGGGACGACGCAAGTCGGCAACTGCTAGCGCGAGACTAGTAAAAGGTAAGGGAGAAATCACGGTTAATGATCTCAGTCTGCAAGAATATTTTTCAGACGACAAGAAATTAATTGCTGAAGTAACCGATCCTTTAGCTTTAGTTAATAAGCAAAAAGATTTTGATATAACTATTTTAGTAAAAGGTGGTGGTTGGGCTGGACAAGTTGATGCCATAAAATTAGCCATTTCAAAGGCTCTCACCGCAGAGTTTCCTGATTTGCGACCAATTTTGAAGCACAATCAACTTCTAAAGCGTGATCCACGAGAGAAAGAACGTAAGAAATACGGTTTGCGAAGCGCTCGAAAGAAAGAGCAATTCTCAAAACGTTAACCAACGAAAAAACCGCTCATCGAAAGATGGGCGGTTTTTATATCAGTAAAGTTACTCATTTTTGAGCCTTTTAGCGATATTTCTTGATGACAGCTGGTCAATTGTTAAAATCGATGTGGCCGGTGCGATTATCATGATGGTAGCCATCAGTTTTGCAATCTGTGCGTTAATCCCAACCAAGACCAGTGGAATTTGCGGCTTCAACCCGTAAAACGCTTCTAACTCAACCTTTAGCGCTGGCATATTAAGTAAGCTTATAATGCAAGCCATAACTAGGCCAATAACTGAAGCTAGTAAAATAGAAAGTAAACAAAGCTCCATCAAATACCATAGGTATATTGTGAATACATCTAGTTTGGTCGCCCCGAGCGAGCGGTAGAGAGCCACTAGCCTGGCGTCTTGGTCAACTAAGCGGATAAAGGTAAATACTACAATGATGATTGCTATAATCACGAGAACTGGCTCAACTAGGCCTAGCATCTTTCTGACCAGCCAGAAGGACTCCTCTATATCAATCTGGTTACTAAAGGCTCCGCTTACTAAGTAATCTTCGCACTTTCTTTCTGTCGCAAGACAGTCTTCGTTTCTATAGTAATTATGGGCATCATCTGAACTAGAAAAGACAGAAATAACTCTCTCAACCCAAACATTATCCCCCCCCAGATATTTCTTAACAGATTCAGAGCCGTCGTCTATGATAAAATTGCTCGCATAAGGAAACCTCACTTGGCCAAGAACTATATATAGACTCTTCAAATCGCCAGGAAGCTTAGCTAGCTCCAATGAATCGATCCCAGATGGATATAGACCCACGATTGAAAATTGGCTTGTCGGATCATTTTCTGGGGAGTAGACCTTACCCAGCGTTTTTTGCGTAGCTTAGCCCTCTGGTTAAGCTTTTGCTCGTCTGCGCTCTTCTTTCCAATTCGTATATTGTTTAATTCCTGAGCATTGGTTGATGACATTACAATTGGTATAGTTCCAGGTTGTTTTAGAGACATGTTTATTTCTCCAAAATTTTTGATTAAGTCATACGGTACGGCCACCTTATAAACGCCACCGTGTGTGTAGCTTGTTTCTTTACCAATCACGCTACCACCATATTTTTTGACTTTTTCTTCGACTATAGGAATCATTGCGTCGCCGTCCTTGCAAAGGGCGTCTGTCCAAATGATGTTGTCACCAATTTCTATCTTTATCTTTTATTTTTCACCGCCACAGGCTTTCTCTGCGTATGTCGCCACGTAAGTTTTGCCATCCGTGAAGCGCGATGCCTCGTGTTGCAAAGCGTCCTCTAGACCCTGGAGCAGAAAATGAATTCCCAGTATAAGGCCAAATAAGGCACTAATGACTACAACCGTCATAAAATTACGCTTTTTGTGAGCGGTGATATTCTTATGCCCCAATTTCATTAACTCAAATAACTTCACAATACCTCACCATCTCTAACGTTAATGACTCGTGTAGCATATTTTTCTACCCTCGGGTCGTGTGTTGAAACAATAACTGTAGCGTCAGTTAGATCTTTGATAAATTTCAGCATCTTCAGCACGCCTTCGGCATTCTTTTCATCTAAGCTACTCGTTGGCTCATCGGCCAATATAATCTTCGGGCTTAAAAAGATTGCTCTTGCTGCACAAACACGCTGAGCCTGCCCACCGGATATTTGATCTGGCCGATTCCTTAGAACGTCATCAATCTTGAGGGCTTTGGCTAGCATCTCAACCCTTTGACGCCGTTTGGCTTTTGGCATGTTAGAAAAAACGCCCGGCAGGGCGATATTGTCAGTGACATTTAGTCTGGGGTGCAGATATAAATCTTGGAAAATAAAACCAATCTGATTGCGATAAAAACTTGCACGGTCGCTTGGCTTGAGTTTGGTCATATTTTTGCCGTCAATAATCACCTCACCACCACTCATACTTTCTATGCCCCCAATAATATTTAGTAACGTGGATTTGCCAGACCCACTTTAGCCACTAATTAGCACAAACTCGCCCTTGTTAATATCAAGATTCACGTTTCTTAAAACAGTTTTTTGCCCATAGATCTTGGAAACGTTCCTTAAACTAATTAAAGTCATTTTTGAATTATATCATATGCACAATTACGCATATCAGGAGTTAAATATGCGCTGAGATATGTTAGAATATAGCTAGTATGAAAGATGTGATTTTAACTGGCATACGTGCCAATGACGACCTGACACTGGGCAATTATTTGGGGGCCTTTGTGCCAATGGTTGAGCTACAAAAAAAGCATGGTAAAGATTATCAAATCAATATGTTCGTGCCCGACTTGCATAGCTTTACTACGCCAGTTGACCACACGAAATTATTGGATAATATTTTTAAGAATCTCAAATATTATGTTGCGGCCGGTCTTGATTTAGATGAAGAAAATACATTTATTTATCGCCAAAGCTATATTTCAGCTCATTCTGAGTTAACCTGGATTCTGGATTGTTTTGCCAACATGGGCGAGCTATCACGCATGATACAGTTCAAGGAAAAGTCAAAAGACAATTCTGAATCAGCGACAGTAGGGCTGTTCAACTATCCTGTCTTAATGGCTGCGGACATTTTACTCTATGGAGCTAAATGGGTGCCAGTTGGTGAAGACCAGTTCCAACATTTAGAGTTGACACGCGACATCGCCATTCGCATGAATAATAAGTTTGGCGAGCTATTCATCGTGCCCGAAACAACTCAAAAACAGGTTGAGTTCATGGGGCGAAAAGACGGAGTGAGAATTAAGGATTTGGTCAATCCAATAAAAAAAATGAGTAAATCTTCACCTGCTGAGAACTCAAAAATTATGCTATCCGACAAGCCAGAACAAGCTTACAAAAAGATTATGTCGGCCACAACTGACAATTTAGCCAGTGTTAATTTTGATTGGGAAAACCAACCTGGGATATCAAATCTACTACAAATCCTAGCCCTGATTACTAATCAGAAATTAGATAAGATTATTACCGATTGGCAAGGACACGCCAAATACGGCGAACTTAAGCAAGTTGTTGCACAAGCAGTGGCCGACTGGTTAAGTGAGTTTCAAACAAACTACAGTCAAACAGACGACCAAAAGCTGACTCAAAAACTCGAACATTCTGAGCTTGAGATGGATAGGGTCGCGAGAGCTACGCTACTAAGAGTTCAAAAATCTATTGGCTTACGATAACGATGAAACTAAATGCCAAGCAAATAAAGCGCTTCCTGACTCAAACCAGTCTATTTTCTGATGACGACTTAAAGCCGCTAATTCGACAAATCAAAATTACCCAACCACTTACTAACACGACTTTAATATCGTTTAAATTAAAGGATATCTTAATGGGTCTGCTATTTGATAGCGAAGCTGAGTCTGATGATGAGGTGCTAGAACAAGCTAAAACACTAGGCACGCAAACTCAGATCTTACGGCCCAAAGGTAGTAGTGACAGCCATTTTATGCTTGACAGCAAAGTGGTTTATTTAGTCACGACACAAACGACAAAAGTAAGACTCGATCAAAAGCTAACCGAACTTTACCCACAACATAGTCGGTCACAGCTAACTAAATTGATAAAGCAAGGAGTGGTGAAAGTCGACGGTCAGGTAATCAAGAAACCTAATTTTACCCTTAGTAATGAGTTAGTCACGGCCGACTTTCCGCAAAAAGAATCAATTGACCTGCCAATTTTATTTGAGGACAAAGAAATGATAGCCATCGACAAACCAGTCGGGGTTTTGTCACATAGCCTGAATAAATTTGACAACGAATGGACGGTCGACGATTCCGTGCATCTTAAATCATCTATTCCTGGTGGCAATAGGGCTGTCGCCCATAGACTTGATAGAGACACTAGTGGCGTAATTATCGGTGCTAAGGCTCCCGAATCTTTGCTTAGACTACAGAATCTTTTCAGACAACGACAAGTTGAAAAGACCTATTTTGCAATTGTTGGCAAAAAACCTAGCCACGATCACGCAGTTATTAACCTACCAATAGCGCGTTCGATGAAGCAACCCAGCAAACAGGTTGTTTCGAGTAACGGCCGTGAAGCCACGACTGAATTCGAGGTTGTCGGTAAAAATAAAATCGGATATGTCATCAAGGTTACGCCAAAAACAGGACGAACCCATCAAATTAGAGTTCACCTAGCGCACATCGGATGCCCGATTATAGGCGATAGGCTGTATGGCGGAAAGAAATACGAGCGGTTACTGCTACATGCGGCCGAGATATCAATGCAAGACGTTAACAGCAAGAACGTCACTATTAAATCGCCTCTGCCCGCGGAGTTTTTATATGAGCCTAGACTATAAAACCTTACTCGGCAAAGATAACCTCAAATCACTCCAGCGAGTTCTTGATACGGACAGGCAGTCTGTTTTAATTAGCTCACTTAGTAAAAGTGGGATTGAATTAGCTGTAGACTTCTTCAAAGACTTCATACACACTAATAAATACGAACTCTATGAAGTTGCGCCAGATGACAAGGGCAAGATAAGAATTGACGAAATCAGGCAAATGCTAGCCAGTACCACAACAATACCGCGTAATCGTCGCTATCTTCTAATCTTCGAGGCCGAAACTATGCTAGCTGGCGCTCAAAATGCGCTCCTAAAAGAGCTTGAGGAGCCTAGTAGAAACTGCTTTTTTATCTTGTTAAGCAAACAATCCGAGCTACTCTTGCCAACGATTCGCTCGCGGACTCAAAGACTTAATCTGACACCAATCAGCCCGCCAGTAATAAGAAGTTATTTCATCTCACAGTTTCCAAATGTTTCAGAACGACAAATTAGCCAAATCGAGTTGATCGCTGGCGACGACTTATCTTTGTGGCAAGAGCTACTAGGCGACGATACTAAATTCACCAAATACACCGAAATTGCGACGCTTGCCAAAGAAATAGTCACCAGCAAAGACGCTTATCAGAGACTAAAGATTATCGGCCGTATCAGTAAGTCTGAACGCGACAAGGCTATAGAGCTAGCAACGGTTGTTTTACGAATTTACGAACGTCTAATAAAAACTAGTGAGAGTCCAGCACTAGTAGCCAGAACCCGAGGCTGGTTAAGAGCTCTAGATAATCTGAACAACAACGGGACGGTCAGGCTGAATCTAGCCTTGGCTGTGTTATAATATATCTAGAACATGCTCGGGCTAATTTTAATCATCGCTCTCGGGCTTTGGCTGGTTTTATACAAGTCAAATTCCACGACATCCATGACAGACTCTAATCGTGATATGGCTGTTTTAGGGCGGTTTTGGCAGGATGCTCGTATTTCGATTCGCGACAAAAGATATCTTCGAGCTGAAAAGGCGTTACTTAACATTCTGCGAATTGACGAACGAAACGCCACAGCCTACAACCGACTCGGTATTTTATACGCTAAACAGGGGACTTATCGCGAATCAATCGAGTGCTTCGAGATTGCCCAAAGCCTGGAAGCTAACCCCAGCAATTTGCATAATGTTGGCTTAATCTATTACAATGTTGGTGAATTTTCAAAAGCTGCACTAGCTTTTGAGCAGGCTATTGCAGCAGAAGATGGCATCGCAGTTCGCTATATTGCCTATGCTAAGGTTCAAGAAAAACTTGGTAACTTTGATCGAATGACTGCAGCTTTAGAAAAAGCGGTAGAATTAGATGAAAACCCGCAAACACTAAAGCTACTGGCCACAGCTTATGATCAAACTGGGCAATCACACTTAGCTAACGACTTACGAGCCAAGGCAGATCAAATGGTTATAAAACAAGTCAAGCCAGCCAAGGTTACACAAAAACATAAAATAATTATGTAGACTACAGCTGGCAATAGCTTTCACACATGTCAATGCAGGCGCTTCCCTTTGGCATGTGACGGCACGGGCTTCCACAAGAAGTAAACTTACCGCTAATTTGCTCGCACTTAGCCTTGTCTATATTGCCACATTCATTGTGTTTCGAGTCAAAGTTGCCACCAACAGAAATACAGGCACCCGCTCCAGCAGAGACGGCGTATTCGTTCGGTTTGGAAATCATTTTGTAAAATAGCACGCCACAGGCCGCCACCACAAGCAGCAACCCTAGAATAATAACCCATTTCTTAGAACCAGACTCTACCTTGTACGTTAAACGATTATTATCCATAATTCTATAATTATAGCACAAGGAATATGCAAAAAGCTTACTTGTTGACAAACGTTCTTGGGTATACTAGTATGTGGTTACAGTCCCTTAAGTAAGGATTGTACAACTATCTGAGTTGTTTGGTTTCTATAATAATTAGTTTCCGGGTCTAAGCAAAGCTCTGAGTTTCGACTCATCTTCAAAACCGGACTTAGTTATTTGAAACTAAAACAATTTTTAACGCGCTCTGGCCAGAGCGCGTTATTTGTCTATCGGGCTTATGTTCGCAAAAAGTTAAATTTTAATGTATAAATAGTGTTATGAAATACTCTCTTGGACTCGACATAGGCACGACATCAATAGGCTGGGCGGTAATTGATGAAGATAAAAAACGCATTCACGATGTAGGCGTACGAATTTTTGAAGTACCTGAAGATCCGCAGAGTGGTAAGAGCCTTGCTGAGCCACGACGTACGGCACGGAGCACACGTCGTCGGCTCAAGCGTCGTCGTCAACGTCTTAATGCGCTCAAAAACTTCTTTGTTAAGCATCAACTTCTGACGCAAGGTGACATAGACAGACTCTTACTGCCTGAAAATTATCACAACCCGTACGAAGTTCGCGAACGCGCCATAGCAGAGAAAATATCTAACGAAGAGCTGTTTATTGCTCTTTATAGCATCGCCAAACGTCGTGGCTACAAAAGCAATCGCAAATCTCTCGAAGAAAGAGATAACGAAAGTTCTAGAGTTCTATCTGCTATATCAGAAAATAAAGCAATCCTTGCTAACTACTCGTCTGTAGCCAGTGCGCTCAATAGCGATGACAAGTTTTCTAGCCACAAACGTAACAAACGCGATAGTTACATCAATTCATTTGCCAGGCAGGATTTCCTGGAAGAAGCAAAAGCAATTATTAATACACAAAAGTCGTTAGGACTAGCGCTAAACGATGACGCAATCCACGAACTACTATATGCTAATGAGCACAGCGGGGACTTCAGTGGAATATTCTCACAACGACCGTTCATGACAAGCGATTTGATTAAAAAAATGCGCGGTAATTGTGAACTAGAGCCAACTGAGTTTCGTGCACCACGCGCTAGCTACACCTTCGAGTTATTTCGCCTAGCGCAGAACCTCTCACATCTTCGCGTTACCATTAACCGAGAAACCCGATCACTTACGCCAGAAGAAGTCGCGCGATGTATTGAAAAAGCTAAATCCATCAAAACTCTCAAATACTCACATATTCGCGATGTACTCGGTTACAAAAACGACGAATCGTTCGAATTTGCACGTGGTATGATTCGGGGTAAAGTTAAGGATGGCGACAAAACCAACGGTGAAGCCAATAAGTTTGACGAAATGACATTCTACCACGCCATCAAAACTGCTTGTAAAAATTCACTGTTAGAATGGGGCAATATCGAGCACGACACAGATTTACTAGACCAAATAGGCGAGATACTAACCGTCAATAAAGACGACATCAACCTACGCAATGGTTTACAGAAGCTCAATATCTCTGCTGAGGTAATCGCGGAACTACTCAAACTCAATTTTAGCGGATTTGGCCACCTGTCGCTTACAGCACTGCGCAAAATCACGCCTTTTTTGCTCGGTGGTCAAAACTACGACCAGGCTGTCGTATCCGCTGGCTACCAGTTTACCCAAAACCTTTCTGGCGACAAACGCAAACTACCGCCACTTTCCGAGCAACATAGCCAGCAGATTACTAATCCCGTAGCCAAACGCGCTATTTCGCAATCTATTAAGGTTACCAACGCGATAATATTAAAATATGGCACGCCCAACAAGATCAAAATCGAGGCCGCTAGCGACTTAGCTAAAACTTTTGCCGATCGCCAAAAAATCAAGAAAAGCCAAGACGAAAATTCCGACTACAATGAAAATCTTAAAGACCGACTTATAAATGAGTTTGGCGTCACCACGCCCACAGGCCTTCAAATCACCAAATTCAAACTCTACAATCAGCAAAACGGTAAGTGTATGTACTCGGGCAAACCTCTCGACCTCAATCAACTATTTTCCGACGAGCGCTATGGTGAAATCGACCACATTATCCCATTTTCGCGTTGCGGTAACGACGGGCTCAACAATAAAGCCCTCGTCCTAACCGAAGAGAACCAGCAGAAACGTAATCTCACTCCATACGAAGCATGGGGCAGTGACGAAACCAAGTGGAAAGATTTCGAAGCTCGTGTTGTGGCAACATCCCTACCATTTGCCAAAAAAAGTCGCTTATTAGCAAAAAGCTTGCCAGATGAAGATTGGAATGAACGTGCCATCAATGACACTCGCTACATTTCTAAATTCCTACGTGGCTATATTCGTGACAATCTCAAGTTCGCTGACTATCCAGATGAAAAGGGCACACAACGGGTAATTACACCAAGTGGGTCTATTACGTCATATTTGCGCCGAGTGTGGCACGTTGGTAGCAAATCTCGTGACGAAAACAACCTACACCACGCCACTGACGCGTGTATCATTGCCGCTGTAGACCAAGGTACAATCCAAAAAGTTTCTCGTCTCAATAAGTACTATGAGCTATTTAAGTACGCCGACACAAACGAAGTTACTGACCGCATTACGGGTGAAATTATAAAAAGAAACGAACTCGAACAGCATACCGCAGAGGTCGAACCATGGCCAGAGTTTGGTAAAGAAGTTCGCAAGCGCACTGTACTCTACGCCACTCCAAGTGAACTCCATAACGAACTTATAGGTCTCGATAATTACGATGAGGCGTTCCGTCTATCAGTACGTCCAATTTTTGTATCTCGTATGCCGAAACGTGGCGGAAAAGGTGCCACCAACAAAGAGACAATTCGTTCGCCAAAAATTGTTGCGGACTATGAAAATAACAAAGGCGAAAACGTTGTCGCCCGCAAGCAACGCGTACCTCTTACGAGCGTGAAGCTAAAAGATTTATACGATTCGCCAATTCGCCAAGATACCAAGCTCTATGAAGCACTAAAACAACGCCTCGAAGAGTTTAATGATGACCCCGTAAAAGCCTTTGCCCCAGACAATCCAATCTATAAACCGACTAAAGACGGTTCGCAAGGCAACATCGTCCGTAGTATCAAGATATATGACACACAAAACTCGAAGACTGGGTTTTATATCAACAAGGGCAAAGCGTTTGTAAACAATGGCTCCACTGTGCGACTCGACGTGTTCATTCGCAAAAACTATAAAGGTATCGATGAATACTATTTTGCACCCGTCTACACACACCTAGTTCGTGCCAAAAAAATTGAGGTGTTGCCGACACCAAACGGACGCAGCGCAGAAGAAAAGGCTGATTTTAACAAGATTCGTGAAACCGATGGTAAAATATACGCAACGACAGAAAATGGTTTCGAGAAGCAGTTTTCTATTTATCCGAACGATTATGTACGCATCTATATGAATAACAAAGTTGTTGAAGGGTATTATGTAAAATATAATATCAACGGTGGTCGCGTCCAAGTCATTTCCCATAGCGAAACGAACAAGGAGAACTTGGTAGCGCTCTCGCCGAAAACAGCCAGTGACATTAAACGTTACGACATCTCTATCCTCGGCGATAACTACAAATGGCTATAGCTCATGGCGTGGCGTGTCATCGGCATTAACAGTCCAGCGCGACTTAGCGTTAAAGACGACCAGCTTGTTATTGCGCAAGACGAGTCTGTGAATCTGCCAATCGAAGATATCGACGCGCTTATCCTAGATAGCTACGGCATAACGTTCACAGCCAATCTCGTCACAGAATTGTCGTCGTCCGGCACGACAGTGGTTGTCTGCGACGACAAACACCTGCCATCAAGTGTAATCCTGCCGTATTCGCAACACTCGCGTCAAGCAAAAGTGTCACGACAACAGATCACCATGAAACAGTCTCTCAAAAAGCAACTTTGGCGAAAGATTATTCAACAAAAAATTACCAACCAAGCGGATGTACTCGAAAAGTTTGGCCACAACTCTAATGCGTTACGCAAGATTGCTGACGAGGTTCGTTCCGGCGATGTCGATAATCGTGAATCACTCGCCGCTCGACTTTACTTTGCCGACTTACTAGATGATGCCACTCGTCGTAAGCCAATGTGGCACAATTCGGCTCTCAATTATGGCTATGCAATGGTGCGTAGTCATATTGCAAGGCACATTGCTTCTCGTGGATTAATCGCATCAGAGGGCATATTTCACCGAAGCGAACTAAATAGCTTTAATTTGGCGGACGATATTATCGAACCATACCGCGCAATCGCAGACGAGTATGTTTTGTCGCGAGTCGAACCGTTTCACGCCACCGAGCAGGACGCTAACCTTACCAAATCAGACAGGGAGCTCCTAGTTGACATATTAAATTATTATGTTATTATAAACAACAAGAGCTTCACTCTAAAACATGCCATTGAACGTACTATTGAGAGTTTCGTTCGGGCTATGGAAGCCGACGACGCCAATTTGCTTGTTTTACCAAGAATTGGCCGTTAATAACTATGGAGAAGGTGCAGTGTATAAATTTATGCGTGTGTTTGTGCTATTTGATTTACCGACTAACAGCAAAGCTGAGCGAAGAGCGGCAACGCAGTTTCGCAAGTTTTTGTTAACCGACGGTTTTGACATGTTGCAATACAGCGTCTATTCAAGACTGTGCCCAAATCGTGATAGCGCTGAAAAACATATGTTAAGAGCCAAAAGAAACGCCCCGAACAGTGGATCAGTGCGTGTATTGTATCTAACCGAGCATCAGTTTGCCTCTATGCACGTCTTAGTGGGCGAAAAAACAGTGCAAGAGAAGAAACTGCCAACTGGTCAGCTGGCTTTTTTCTAGTAATTTTGGTTATTTCTTAGTGCTTACTCTTATAGAAACCATCCCACCAACGAACGCTTAGCCTGTTTTTATAGTATCTAGGAACAAAAAATCACCTCGTTTACAGGGGTGATTTTTTGTAAGTATTATACAACTATCTAAATTGTCAGGGAACTATAACCATTTTAGGCAAGTTATCTTCTAAGCCGATATTATACAACTATCTAAATTGTCAGGGAACTATAACCGCTTGAGTTTTCACTGTACCAGTTTTTACATTATACAACTATCTAAATTGTCAGGGAACTATAACACAGAGGTAGGAAAGGCAAAGGCACTAAAGATTATACAACTATCTAAATTGTCAGGGAACTATAACATCGACCTGCTGCGTGAGGGCAACATGACAATTATACAACTATCTAAATTGTCAGGGAACTATAACTAAACGATTTTATAGACGGAGATGATATTCATTATACAACTATCTAAATTGTCAGGGAACTATAACCCTTTCGTGCTAGTAATTCAATCGCTCGTCATTATACAACTATCTAAATTGTCAGGGAACTATAACTGCGACTGTGGCGTGGCGCTTCTACTAATAATTATACAACTATCTAAATTGTCAGGGAACTATAACACCTCAAGGAATGCTACTATTTTTGCGTTTATTATACAACTATCTAAATTGTCAGGGAACTATAACTTATCGGGATACCTGTTATTGCTTGCGATAATTATACAACTATCTAAATTGTCAGGGAACTATAACTTCTTTTCGGCTTGGTCAAACCTCGCCCCAATTATACAACTATCTAAATTGTCAGGGAACTATAACGTCTTTCATAATTCTGTTAGTGCTATTGATATTATACAACTATCTAAATTGTCAGGGAACTATAACTCTCGAGCTTTTAACCAAGCTTCCCGCTTGATTATACAACTATCTAAATTGTCAGGGAACTATAACACCTATAAGCGTCAACATAAAAATTATTCTATTATACAACTATCTAAATTGTCAGGGAACTATAACTTTGCTGTTGTTTTAGTCATAAATTGGATTATTATACAACTATCTAAATTGTCAGGGAACTATAACTCTGAATTTTTAGAACTGATAAAAGTAGTTATTATACAACTATCTAAATTGTCAGGGAACTATAACAAGTTTCTCGATCCGATAAATACGGTCATATTATACAACTATCTAAATTGTCAGGGAACTATAACAAAATGATTACTGAATAAAGTAATTTTTTTATTATACAACTATCTAAATTGTCAGGGAACTATAACACATCTCAGGATCATCCTGTATGCTTTTCTATTATACAACTATCTAAATTGTCAGGGAACTATAACTTTAAAGTATTTAGTGATCCCCGAGTTCCAATTATACAACTATCTAAATTGTCAGGGAACTATAACAATAACTACGATCTACCAAACACAGCCTGAATTATACAACTATCTAAATTGTCAGGGAACTATAACAGACCACAACAGATCAACTTTGCTGATCTGATTATACAACTATCTAAATTGTCAGGGAACTATAACTCATGTAGGCGATGTATAGCTCTAAGCGGATTATACAACTATCTAAATTGTCAGGGAACTATAACTGCTAAACTCATACCTAATTGTTAAAGTGATTATACAACTATCTAAATTGTCAGGGAACTATAACATCCTATTGACAGGCAAAATGCACAGTCTAATTATACAACTATCTAAATTGTCAGGGAACTATAACCTATTGTTGCGAGGGTTTCCTCCCGGTTTAATTATACAACTATCTAAATTGTCAGGGAACTATAACTGAGAAACAGTTATACGTGTGCGATTGGCTATTATACAACTATCTAAATTGTCAGGGAACTATAACGTGCGACACCAGAAGAATTTTGTTCAGCTGATTATACAACTATCTAAATTGTCAGGGAACTATAACGCTTGTCAATCAAGGTAGTAAGAGTGCCACATTATACAACTATCTAAATTGTCAGGGAACTATAACCCATTGTCTGCGATTGTACCGTTTACCTTGATTATACAACTATCTAAATTGTCAGGGAACTATAACGGTTATATAGATCAGACAGTCGGACGAAGTATTATACAACTATCTAAATTGTCAGGGAACTATAACGAACACTTCGCCCAGATCAAAACAGTAGGGTTG
>CAZRIZ010000020.1:5586-16010 GCA_964600285.1 uncultured Candidatus Saccharibacteria bacterium | reverse complement strand
ACTGGGTAGTTGGTCCAACCACCATTTAGCACGGTGCGAAATAGGGCAGCGGCGTTCCGAACTTGGTTCTTGAAGCCATAATATTTTGTATCGCAAGCGGTAGTGTCAGGGCAACCGTAACCAGTGGCTGAGCGGTACTGAATATGATTTGGCCAAGTGTCAGTTACCAACCCTTGCTCTTTTTGCAGTAACACAATCAGAACTTGGGGATTTATTTTATAGTCTTGGCTGGCTTGCCAAATGATTTTGGCAGCACTCTCGCCATCAAAACTTTCATCTGCCATGCAGACAAAATGACCGTCTTTAATACTATATTGCAGATGTGGGTAAAGATTAGCCTTAGCGATGTTTGTATCATTACAGGGGTTCTTTGATTTCAAAAAAATTTGAATTTGCACTTCAGTCATTGAGGTGTAGTCGCTCATGACGAAATCACTCATAATGTTGCCAGGTCTAAAATTATCAAGTGGACCAGCAACGGCCATGTTTTTATTTTGGAGAATAGAAAATATAATCGCCAAGATGATTGATAAAGCTAGCACAGGTAATGTAATTAATAATACCTTGCGATTAGAACGTTTCTTTATTGTTCTCATTATATAGCGACCTCTCCACCGCTTATTTCTCCTAATTTATCTTGCGATTTGACTTTAATATTTATCCGCCAGTTTCCTGATGATAATTCCGAAAGCGGAACGTCAAACCCTTGGCAGGTAGATGAAGATGGATTATCGAAGGTTGGAGCTGTTTTTGTTACGACCTTGCCTGAAGTGGCATGTGTTAATGATAAAGTACACGTGCCTGCTTGGCTTATAAATTGGTCAATTGTAACCCTAATGGTTAGTGTTTTTTGATCAGCATTGACGGATTTATTAGTAACAAACCCAGTAATATTTTCTAGTTTATTAGGATCTTTGCCTTCGTTCTGAACTGGGGTTTTGCCGTCTCCAGTATCCTCATTTTTCGGAGCCTCTTCATCAGGTTTGTCTTTTTCGTCATCAACTTGCTGACTACCATTATTGTTGGTAGGTTTTTCTTTAGACTCTTCTTTATCACTGGTGGGCAAATATGTGGCTAAAGCCCAAACTAACCCAGCAAAAACTAGTAATAAAATTATGGCTATAAGTTTTTTGTTGCGCTTGTTTTTGTTAGTGTAATTTTTCATTTTTATGTTTAAGCTTTCTATACTCTCATTTTAGCATAAGAATGATAAAAATGCAAGTTGTGCAAGGGTGATTCTGTTGTTCTAATGAGCGTTATTTTCTTGCCATCTCCAACTATCCTTGCAGGCCTCTTTGATGGTTTTTTCTGCACGCCAGCTGAGATTTTTGCTAGCTTTGGTGACGTCGGCATAGATTTCGGCTAAATCACCGGCACGGCGTGGAGCGACCGTGAACGGTATTTGCTTATCGCTGGCTAATTCTACAGCGCGAATAATTTCCATAACCGACGAACCGCGTCCAGTGCCCAAATTTATTGCATCAAAGCCGGGCTGGATGTGCTCTAGGGCTGAAATATGACCTTTGGCTAAGTCAACCACATGGATGTAATCGCGCACGCCAGTGCCGTCTGGAGTGTTATAGTCGTCACCAAAGACTTTAACTTCTGGTAATTCGTCACTGGCAACCTTTAATACAAACGGTAGCAAATTATTTGGGATGCCGTTTGGCTCTTCACCGATTAAACCAGATTCGTGGGCGCCGATTGGATTAAAATAGCGCAAGGCAATGGCTTGAAACTCTGGATGGGCGATGCATAAGTCTTTCATAATTTGCTCAATCATGAACTTGGTTTGACCGTATGGATTAGTGATACCAACGCCAGTTTGGTCATCTTCGGAGCAGGGCGCCGGAGTAGTTCCGTAAACAGTAGCAGACGAGCTAAAAACGAGTTTGTTGACTTGGTTTTCAATCATCAGCTCAAACAAACTGAGTGATGAATCAATATTGTTGCGGTAATACTCAAGTGGCTTTTCGACTGATTCGCCAACGGCCTTTAATCCAGCAAAATGCATAACTGCACTGAATTTATGTTGATTAAAAACCTCGGCTAACTTAGCTTTATCAGCGACGTCTATTTGGTAGAAAACTGGTTTTTTGCCAGTAATTTTTTCAAGACGATCTAAAACATCGATTGATGAATTAACGAGATTATCTACGATAATTGGCTCAAATCCGGCTTCAATTAATTCGACAACGGTGTGCGAACCGATGTAGCCTGTTCCGCCAGTTACTAAAATTTTTTGCTTCATGTGTTAATTATAACGTTAATTTGGTTTTTTGTTTGGTTTTGCTTTTATTCTTGCTTATGCTATAAATAAGATAGTAAAGATTAAATAGGGGGAAGCCGATGAATTTACCGATCAATATTAAATCTGAAATTGGTAAGCTGAAGACTGTTGTTTTGCACCGCCCAGGCCAAGAGTTAGAGGGGTTGACACCCGATTATATGGAACGCATGTTATTTGATGACGTTCCTTATTTAAAAATGGCCCAAGAAGAGCATGACGCATTCGCTAAAGTTTTAAAGGATAATGGTGCTGAGGTTCTATATATAGTGGACTTAATGGCTGAGGCTTTGTCAACTGAGGAATTGAAGTGGCAATTTGTGCGCGAAATGGTACGGGCTTCCAAACAAGGCGGACGTCTTACTACAGATGCAATTATTGCTTATTTAGGTAATATGCCAGCCAAGGATATGGTTTCTAAGGTAATCGCTGGTGTGCGTAAGTCCGAAGTTGATGTGCCAGATCCTAAGGAAAAGCAACTACATCATTTCTTGATTGACGAATACCCGTTTTATCTTGACCCAATGCCTAATCTTTATTTCCAACGCGATCCAGCGGCGGCAATTGGTCATGGCGTAATGCTAAACAAGATGCATTGGCCAGCACGACGTCGTGAATCAATGTTTATGGAATATATTTTGAAATATCACCCACGTTTTTCAGGATTTAATACGTCAATTTGGTATCAAAGAAACGATCGTTTCTCGGTTGAGGGTGGCGATGTTTTGGTGATTGATAAAGAAACGGTTGCAGTTGGTATTAGTGAACGGACTGAAGCTGAGGCTGTTGAGACGTTAGCGTCGAATCTGCTTAAGAACTCTGATTTCAATAAAGTAGTGGCGTTTGAAATTCCATCAAAGCGCGCTTTCATGCACTTAGACACTGTCTTTACGATGATAGATTATGATAAGTTCTCAATTCACCCAGAAATCAAAAAGCTTGGCGAAAATGGCATGAATATATTTGTGCTAGAAAAAGCTGATACGAAGAGTGGCTATTTTGTGACACGAGAACACAGTATGCGCAAAGTTTTGTCTGAGATTTTGCAACGTGAAGTTATCTTTGTGGAATGTGGTGCTGGTGATGTTATTGCGGCAGCTCGTGAGCAATGGAATGACGGTTCTAATACCCTGACAATCGCACCTGGTGTGGTTGTGACTTATGATCGTAACTACGTTACCAACGCAGAAATGCGCAAGGCTGGCATTAAGGTTATTGAGGTGCCTGGTTCGGAAGTCGGACGTGGACGAGGTGGTCCAAGATGTATGAGTATGCCAATAGTAAGGGAGGATATCTAATGATTAATTTAAAAGGTCGCTCATTTTTGACACTGAAAAGCTTTACCCCAGCGGAAATACGTAAAATGCTTGATGTGGCAATCCAGTTTAAGAACAATAAATACGCTGGCGTGCCAAATCGTATGCACGAAGGCAAAACAGTTGCTTTGTTGTTTGAAAAAACATCAACTCGCACCCGATGTGCTTTTACTGTGGCGGCGAACGATCTCGGCATGAAGGCTGAGTTTCTAGGTAAAGATGACGTTCAATTTGGCAAAAAAGAAAGCGTCAAAGATACGGCTATTGTTTTCGGCCGCATGTTTGATGGTATTCAGTTCCGTGGCTACAAACAAGAAACAGTGGAGCAATTAGCTAAATATTCGGGCGTTCCGGTGTGGAATGGTTTGACTGATTTGTATCATCCGACACAGGTTTTGGGTGATTTTATGACCATTGAAGAACATATCGGCCACTTGAAGGGTGCTAAATTAGCCTTTGTCGGTGATGGACGCAATAATGTGGCTCGTAGCTTAATGATTGGTTCGGCACTAATGGGATTAGATTTCCGAATTGGTGCGCCAAAAGAATTACATCCAGAGAAAGCTTGGGTAGATGAAGCCAACGCTTTGATTAAGAAGTTTAATACTGGTGCTATGATAACCATTACCGAAGACCCGCGTGAGGCGACTACGCAGGTTGACGCTATTTACACCGATGTTTGGGTGTCAATGGGCGAAGAAGATTTAATCGCCGACCGACTAAAGTTACTAAAAGCCTATCAGGTTAATCGTGAATTAATGGAGTCGACGGGCAACAAGGAAGTGAAGTTCATGCACTGCCTGCCAGCTTTTCACGATACGAACACGACTTTTGGTAAAACCGTTTTTGAACAATACGGCGTGAAAGAGATGGAAGTCACTGACGAAGTCTTTGAAAGCACTGCTAGTATTGTCTTTGACGAGGCGGAGAATCGGCTTTACACGATCGAAGCGGTCATGGCGCTAACCTTATAAGCGTTCGTTTTAACAAAATTAAAAGGAAAGGTCTATGGAAGATAAGAAAATAACTCCAAAGAAACGGCGTTTACCATCGTCATTTACCATTTTGATGCTTTTGACCATCATCATGGCTGTCTTGACGTGGGTTATTCCAGCTGGTCGCTACGACACAACGATAGTAGGTACAGCGGCTGGTGAAAAAGAAGTTGCCGTAAAAGGCACGTATAAGTCAGCCAATGAGCGTATTGAAGAAGCTGAAGCTGAACTAGAACGCGTTAAAGAAGAGCAAGGTATTGTTGACGAAGAGTCAGACGAAGCGGCTGAGAACGAAGAATTTTTAGCTGCGCAAGATGCTTTAGCTGAGGCAGAGGCTATCAAGAACCCCCAAGGTATTTGGGAAATCTTACTAGCCCCAGTCAAAGGTATTAAAGAAGTTGTCGACATCATCGCAACAGTGCTTTTCGTAGGTGGCTTATTGGCACTTGAAGCTAAGATTGGTGCAATCCAAGCTGGTTTCAAGGTGTTAATGCGTAAGATGAAGGGTAAAGAGAAGTGGTTGATTGCTGCTTTGATTGCTCTATTTGCCATCTGCGGTAGCGCTTACGGCTCACAAGAAGAGACGGTTGTATATTACACCTTTATGGTGCCGTTGATGATTGCGGCTGGGTATAACGCTATGACGGCGTTGATGACAGTTATTGTTGGAACCACAGTTGGTATTGCGGCTTCAACAGTCAACCCATTCTCGTCAATTATCGCTTCTGAGCTAGGTGGCACAACTGTCGGTCAAGGCATGTTGCTACGCGCTATTATGTTGATTGCCGGCATTGTTGTTGGCTCATTCTTCGTGATGCGCTATGCCGAGAAGGTCAAGGCTGGTAAATATGCTGAGGACAGTGTCAATGATCACAAACTAAAATTTGCTCAAGAAAAGAATACCAGTAGCGAATTCGATGCTAAACGCAAGGCCACATTAATCATTATGGCTATGGCTTTGATTGTGATTACAATCTTTGCCTTTATCCCATGGGATTCAGAGGCGATTGGTATTAACTTCTTTGTTAACACTAAAGACTGGCTATACAATGTGCCGATTTTGGGACGAATTATTGGTGACGTAACACCATTTGGTTGGTGGTACTTTGATGAACTAACAGTACTTTACCTAGTAGCTGCTCTAGCTATTGGTATTATGTATAAGATTGGTGACCAAGAATTTGTTGATACGTTTATCGACGGTGCTAAAGACGTTTTGGGTGTTTGTCTGATTATTGGCGTGGCTCGTGGTATTACGGTCGTGATGAATGATGGTAATATTACCCACACAATTCTGCACGCACTAGAAACTGCTTTGGCTAACCTGCCAACGGGATTAGTTAAAGGTTTGTTCGGTGGAGTCTTGTATATTCTCTACCTACCAATGGCTTTCTTGATTCCGTCGACTTCTGGCTTGGCATCAGTATCAATGCCTATCTTTGGGCCCCTTGCTGACTTGCTCGGCGTCGGTGCTCCAATCGCTGTGGCGGCCTTTGTCGCAGGTAGTGGTATTATCCAGATGCTTGCTCCAACGGTTGCGTCCCTTATGGGTGGTGCTGTAGCCTGTGGTATTTCGTTTAATAAATATCTTAAGCGAGTCGGTGGCTTGGCAATCGCGCTAAGTATAACCTACATTGTGATTATCACAATTGCATCCCTAACGGGCTTGGGGGTATAACAAACTAAATCTAAATGCCAGTATCTCTTTTTAGGGATACTGGCATATTAAAAAGGAGAATAATGGCAAGAGAATTTAAACACACAATCGTGCGTCGTCCGGGTAGAAGTTTGGCCAATGGCATTACTTCGGCTCCAGAATTAGGTCAACCGGTTTACGAGAATGCTCTCGTGCAACACGACAACTATATTGAAACGCTAAAGAAATGTGGCGTTGACGTTACGATTTTAGAGCCTAGCGAAGAGTTTCCTGACTCATGCTTTGTAGAAGATAACGCTTTGTGCACGCCAAATGTAGCAATTATATCTCGCCCCGGTGCTCCAACGCGCCAACGAGAGGTCCAAATGCCTGATTTGCGTGAGGCTTTGGGCAAGTTCTACGAGAATATCGAGCAGATTGAAGCTCCTGGCACAATTGAGCCAGGCGATATTGCTATGGTTGGCGATCACTACCTGATTGGCTTGTCTGATCGAACTAACGAAGAGGGCGCTCGTCAGATGATTGCTTTATTGGAAAAATACGGCATGAGCGGTGAAATGGTGGAAATGTCTGGCATGTTACACTTCAAAACAGGCATGGCCTACATTGAAAACAATACTGTTCTAGTGTTGGATACTTTTGCCAATAATCCAGTATTTGACCGTTTTGAAAAGGTCATCGTTCCAAGTGAAGAGTCTTATGCGGCTAATTCAATCTGGATTAACGGTAATGTAATTACACCAGCTGGATATCCAAAGACCAAAGCAGCGCTAGAGGCTCTTGGTAAGTATAATGTGATCGAGTGTGACACTTCAGAATACCGCAAAGTTGACGGCGGTTTGTCTTGTTTGTCACTGCGCTTCTAGAAGTACTTTAGTTAACACTAATTTGAACTAGCTGGTTATAAAATATAACCAGCTAGTTCTATGAAGAGGAGAATATATGTTTAGATACGCAATTGCTCGAAGGCCTGGACAGAGTATGATTAATGGCATCACCCAAACACCAGAGTTGGGTAAGGTTGATATAGATCTGGCTCTTAAACAGTACGATCAATACCTAGAGGCTTTAGATTACTGTGGTCTGGATGTGACTCTACTTGAACCAAACGAAGAATTTCCAGATAGTTGTTTTGTCGAAGATACGGCCCTCTGTACGCCAAATGGAGTGATTATCTCGCGTCCTGGCGCCGAATCGCGCCGAGGCGAGTCTCAACTACCCGACTTGCAAGCAGCTATTCGCAAACACTATGATGAAGACAAAATTAGGTCGATTGTGGAACCTGGTTTGGTTGAGCCAGGTGATATTGTGATGGCTGATGGGCATTTCTTTATTGGAATCTCTAAACGAACAAATCAAGCTGGTGCTGATCAGGTTATTAAGTATCTTGAAGAGTTTGGCCTGACTGGCGAGACGATTGAGGTAGTTAATTTACTACACCTAAAAGGTGATATGACATACCTCGATAATAATACGATGGTTGTTTCTGAATATTACAAAGATCGGGCAGAACTGTCTAACTACAAGAAGATTGTCGTACCGGCCGATGAAGCTTATGCTGCAAACACACTTTGGATTAACGGCAAGGTGTTGCTTCCAGAGGGTTATCCAAAAATGGCAAGCTTAATTAGAGAAGCTAGCTATGAAGTGGTAACCGTAGGTATGTCGGAATTTATGAAGATTACCGGCAGCCTAACCTGTCTCTCGCTACGTTTTTAGCTAGTAGCTAACGGATATTAAACAACGCTCTCTCACGGGGCGTTGTTTTGCTTATGCCTATGCTACAATTATAGATATGGAAAAGAAACGAATTGTAGTTGCGTTGGGCGGTAACGCACTCTCTAAAGATGGTCAAGCACAGGCAAGAGCACAATTAGCTGTTGCCACAGAAACTGCCAAACAGTTACTACCGCTAGTTCAGGCTGGACATGATCTGGCGATTGTACATGGTAACGGTCCACAGGTCGGTAATATTATAGTTAAAGAAGAGTCGGTAAATACCTCTAAAGAGCCAACCATGCCAATTGACGTTTGTGGTGCTATGAGCCAAGGTCAAATCGGCTATTGGTTGCAGAACGCTTTGCTTAATAACCTGACGCTATCAGGACTGAGTCGCTCGGTTGTGTCGGTTGTGACGCAGGTTGTAGTTGATAAAAATGATTTGGCTTTTTCTAACCCTACCAAGCCAATTGGAGCTTTCTTTACTTCAGAGCAAGAAGCCAAAACCGTAGCTTCGGAACGTAACTTTACTGTCAAAGAAGATGCCGGTCGTGGTTGGCGCCGAGTAGTGCCGTCACCCTTACCAATTGATATTATCGAGGCTGGTTTTATTAAATCAGCGGTTGATCAGGGTAATATTGTTATCTCAACTGGCGGTGGTGGTATACCTGTTCGCCGATTACCTGATGGTCAGCTACTGGGATTGGAGGCGGTAATTGATAAGGACTTTGCGGCCGAAAAGTTAGCTGAGTTGATTGGAGCTGATACGCTACTTATTTTGACGGCTGTAGATACGGTCAAGATTAACTTTGGTCAAGAAGCTGAGCAGGAATTATCAAGGGTCTCTTTGGCAGAGCTACGACAGCACGTGGTCAACAACCAGTTTGCGCCAGGCTCAATGTTGCCAAAAATTGAAGCCTCGATTAAGTTTCTCGAGTTTAATCCAGCAGGTGTTGTAATCATTACAACACCACAATTGGCTAGCGAAGCTCTTGCTGGTCGCGCTGGAACGGTCATAACCGGCTAATTATTGACAGCTTTTACACAGTTTTAAGTTTTTTGTCCACTGTTGTAGCGCTAAAGCTTGCTCGAAAAATCGTTATTTGCTAAACTCTCTATTACGTCTTTTGAAAGTGACTAGGGTCGAACAAAAGAGGCGTGAAAGTTATAATGGAGAATTCCATGTCAATAGCAATCGAATTTGCTCCGTCTAGGCGCAAAAAGATCGCAGTAGATGTGGTGCCTGCCACTTGGCAACAATTTTTGCAGATTTAATATCAGCAAAAAGCATAAACTAGAAAATAAAATTAAAATAACCTCAAGGCACCGAGGTTATTTTAAATTTTGTAGCGATGTTACTGTTTGGCGTCGCCAGGTGCAAGATTGTCTTCGATTAGCTTATATAACTTTTCGTCATCTGACCAGTCTTCAACTGCTAACTTTTGTCCGTTTAAGACTACGGTTGGGGTTTCGCGCAAGTCGTGAGCTTTGCCAAGTGCGGTATCAAAAGCAATTTTTTGTTTTACAGATTCATCTTCGATATCGTTGTTAAACTTGGTTTCGTCTAGGCCTATTTGTTTAGCATAAGATGAGAATAGCTCACCACGAGTATTGGCGTCAGCACTCCAGACCATGTAATTCTGGAATAGTAGATTGTGCATTTCCCAGAACTTACCTTGTTTTCCGGCTGCCTCAGCTACCGCAGCGGCCGCTTTGGCACTAGTGTGTCCTGAAATAGGGTGATGGCGAAATACTACAGCTAGGTTTTCAGGGTATTTGGTTACTAGGTCGAGTAGTTTGCGGTTATGTGAAGCACAGGCTGAGCATTGGTAGTCACCGTATACTATGACGGTTGCTTTAGGCGATTCTGATCCTAAGAAATGATCGCCAATTTGGCCATTTTTATCATTTGCGGTTGTGATAACATCTTTGTTGATGTCAGAAATATCTAAATCGGAGGTCTTTGGCTGAGTTAAAGCGAGGACTCCAAACAATCCGACAATGAGCAATCCAAAAATAATCCATTTTTTATTCATTCTTACCTCAATTCTTGTCCTCTAATTCTAATAAAAAATTGTCCTAGTTTCAAGCTCATGTTAAACTAGAGCTATGTGGTGGTATCTGCTAGCGGTGGCATTAATTGCGATAATGACGCTACTACTAGCGTGGGATGGTATCAAAACCAATTATTCAGCTTGGCAACTCAAGCAAAAACAAAACCAACCCAAGTCAGTTCGGGCAAGGCTGGACCTAGAGAGGTTGTCGGCTAAGTCAACAATCCTAAGTTGGCAGATGTTGACTGCTGTGTTTCTCAGCGTTGGTCTATTTGCGGCCCTGGAACAAATTTTAGGTGGCTGGAAATCGCTGGGGTTGGTAGTTGTTGGCGTAGCTGTGGCTAATGTCCTGGCGCGAATCAGGCCAATTCGGAACTTGTCGCAAAAACTTTATGC
>CAZRIZ010000020.1:0-5486 GCA_964600285.1 uncultured Candidatus Saccharibacteria bacterium | reverse complement strand
CTAATGTCCTGGCGCGAATCAGGCCAATTCGGAACTTGTCGCAAAAACTTTATGCAAAAATCGAAAAAACACTTCTAAAAATCTATCAGTTTTTCCGACCTGTGTCTGGTGTAACAACTTTCTTGTCACTAAAAAATATTGATAGCGTAGGGTTCGGCAGAGTCGAATCAATGAGTGAGTTGATGTTCCTGATTGACAATTCGCCATCGGTAGTAGACGATAGCCAAAAGCGGCTACTGGTTTCGGCGCTTAATTTTAACGATATGATAGTGGAGAAAGTTATGACACCGATTGATGAAGTTATCAACCTGGCTAGTGATGACTTAATTGGTCCGTTGGCGCTTGATGATTTACATCGAACTGGTTTTGACCATTTTCCAGTATTTAATTCATCCGATAATATCGTTGGTATACTGCACTTAAATGACTTAATTTCTCTTGACGACAAAAAGAGTAAAACCGCTCAAGAGCTATGCGACAAAGATTTTATTGAACTTAAAGCCAGCGATAGTCTAATGGGTGCACTGCGTCAGCTGATGTTGGAGCAGGCTTTTGTCGCGTTGGTTACAAATCGAGGTAAGATAGTTGGACTGGTTAAGTTAAACGATGTTGTTGCTAGCTTAATCGGTGATAAACTGTGATAGAATATATCTAGTAACAAAACAAGGAAATACTATGGACAAGGACAGAACTCTGATTAGAGAACTGGCCAATCATGTTGACCGTCGAGTGTCGATTATGGGCTGGTTGCACAAAAAGCGTTTGCTAGGGGGGCTTAATTTTATTACATTGCGTGACCGTAGCGGTATTGCGCAAAGTTTAATTGAGGATAAAGCTGAAATAGAGAAGCTCCGTGGTATGCAACTTGGGACTGTGTTGGTCTTGACTGGTGATGTTATTCGTGATGAGCGCGCCCCTGGTGGTGCAGAGTTACATAATGTTGAAGTTGAAGTGATCGTCCCCGTGACCGACGAACCACCGATTGAGGTTGATAAACCAGTTCCTCACAAATCGGAGAATTTAGAGAACTTGTTCGAGTTTAGAGTCCTGAATGTTCGCAACGTAAACGAGCAAAAGATTTTTAAGATTCGGGCTTGTTTGGTGCAGTCGCTACGCCAGTTTTTGGTTGAAAATGAATTTGTTGAGATTGATACACCCAAACTTTTAGCTGGGGCTACTGAAGGTGGTGCTGAGGTTTTCAAGCTAGACTATTACGGTAAAGAAGCTACTCTGGCTCAAAGTCCGCAGTTTTATAAACAAATTTTGGTAGGAGCTTTTGAGCGAGTTTTTGAAATCAATCATGCTTATCGAGCTGAGTTGTCGGCTACTTCTAGGCATTTGGCGGAGGTGACTATGCTTGATATTGAAATGGGGTTTGTTAAGGACCATGACGAGGTCTTAAATACAGTTGGCGAGATGACGATGTTCACTCTGCGCCAAGTCTACGACAAGCACGGCAGTGATCTGAAAAGCCTAAATGCGCCAGAATTAAAACTACCTGCCTCGGCGTCAGAGATACCACGTTTCTCAGTGGCTGAGATTCATGAGCTTTACTTTAAGGAAACTGGAACAGATTTTCGTGATGAAAAGGATTTAGCACCCGATGAAGAGCGTTTTATCGGCGATTATGCTCGTAAGAAGCTCGGATCCGACTTAGTATTTGCCAAGGACTTTCCGAAATCAGCTGGTAAGTTTTACCATAAATTAAACGATGCCGAGAATACGGCTTACTGGGCGGATTTGCTTTATCGTGGTCAAGAGCTGGCTACTTGCCCATTGCGTGAGGAAAATTATCAAAAAATGATTCAGCAGATGACAGAAAAGGGCATGGATATCAAGTCTCCTGGGTTCAAATATTACCTTCAGGCCTTTCAGTTTGGACTTCCGCCACATGGTGGTTGCGGGTTTGGCATCGATCGCTTGGTCCAAAAAACCATTGGTTTAGCGAACGTAAAAGAAGCTTGTCTGTTCCCACGTGATATTAATCGTTTAGCTCCGTAGCCCCGACATATATGATAAAATTAGGTTATGAAATTTAGATATTTTGCGTATGGTTTTTTGTTGTTGACTTTGACTGTCTTAACGCCACGCACTACGTTTGCAGATACGCATGAAACTCTGATGCAAAATATTGTGGTCAACTGTTCTAGTATTAAAGTTCGCTTGCAACAAGTTAGGGTCAATGATAGCCTGACTCGGGTCAATTACGGTCAAGCCTACGAATCATTGATAAAAAATGTTATGACACCGGCCAACACTAGGTTGGTGGCCAATCTTTATGATGCTAGTCGTCTGGTGACGTTAACTTCTGACTTTAATAATAACTTGATTAAATTTCGCACTAATTACCAGAGCTACAAGAATGGTGTTGACGAGCTAATCAATATGGACTGCATTAATCGACCAGACGAATTTTACCAAAAACTTGAGTCGATTCGCTCCAAGCGAGGTCAACTTGAGAATGATTTAGTGGATATGGATGAGCAAGTTCTTAATTATCAAGCCGAAGTGGCAAGGTTAGTGGATGCAAAGCAGCAGTAAAAGCGATAACGGTGTCCAAGAAAAGAAAAAGCGACCATCGGTTGATGATTTGATGCGCCGAATTAAATGGCCGTTTAATCGATTTTATTTATTTCTAGTTATAGCGATTATCTTTGCTACTGGTTTGGGTTTGGTTAGCTATAAGGTCTATTTAGTATCTGATGCCGCTTCCTTAGACTTGAGTCGCCCGGGTTTTCAAAAAGTCCGTGACGAGGTTAGCGCTTCAAAAGAGGAGCCAATCTTAAGTTCAACCGGTGAAGTTGGTCAGGGATTTATTCATGAAGTGATTGACGCACTAGATTATTATCGTAATAGAGTAGGCTCATCGACGCCGTTTGCGCCAGAACCGCTGTTGGACGATAATTTAATAAATGTAAATTAGTTATTCTGCAAACCAGGGACGATTTTGTCTAGCTGATTTCTTAGCCATTCGTCGCCACCACCACCAGCTATGAACAGAACAAGCTCGTTTTTAGCTAGGGCTTGGTTGATTTTAGCCACTAAACCGTCATCTAGCTCAACAAACTGAGCTTGATCTACCCCATTAGTAAGGAATTTCTGTGATAAGATTTCGCGGTCCTCGGCTTTTTCGCGGATTAAGCTAGTCGGTGCCCAGTAGAGCGTCTTGACCGACTTAAAAACATCTGGATATTCGTGATAGATTTGGTATTGGCGCATATTCTGGTAGGGTTGGTACACTACTGTTAAGTCACGATAATTATTAGCAGAGGCGTATTCTTGGGCTAGATTAATTACTGCGCGTATCTCATCTGGTAAATGACCGTAGTCACTGAATAGACCTTTGGCTACCTCTTCAAAACGGCGAGAGGCTAGTGGGGCGTTATCGAGCGCTGCGATGATTTTTGCTTCGTCTTGGTCTGGGGCGATTTGTTTAATTAATTGCAAAGCCATGGTGGCGTTTTGCCGATTGCGCATGCCAAATCGCTTGAAGCGTGGGTCGACTTCTTTTAGCCAGTTGATGTTTGTTAAATCGGCGAACTCTGTGTAATTATCTTTCTCCCACATCCAGGTCTGCTTGGATTGCTTGATAAATTGGGCAAATGCTTGACGATAGTCTTCCAGTGTTGGGTAAATCTCTTTGTGATCGTAGGTTATAGAGGGAATCAGGCTATAATCGGGAAAGAAGTGCAAGAAGTTGTGGTCAAACTCGTCGCATTCGTAGGCAAAGAATTCAGCTTTCTTATTGAATTTACCAGCAACATCAAACGATAAGTCACTGCCGACTAGATAGCTTAAAGGCAAGCCAAGCTCTTTGAATAACCAAATTAGCATGGTCGTGGTGGTGGTTTTGCCGTGCGTCCCAGCTACAGCAATTAGTTTTTGTTTATGCTGAGATATGAACTCGGATAAAAAGCTGTCTCGTTTGGTACATTTTATATCGTGTTCTTTGGCATAAGTGGTTTCGGGGTGGCTTATCGGCAGAGCAGAGGTGTGAATAATCCAGTCTAGCTGGTGCTGCTTGTGAATTTCATCTAAGAACTTGCCTGATTGGTCGGTCGAAAACCTAACGCCACGCTTAATAAGGTTTGTAATGGCGTTGTCGATGTGAGGATCGCTTCCAAATACTTGATGGCCGGCATCAAGTGCTAGATTAGCTAGTGGGGCAATGGCTTTTCCCCCTAGTCCAGAAAAATAAAGTTTCATGGATTTAGTATAGCATTAAGAGGTGGCTTTATAGTGGTTTTTATGGTTAAATTAGATAATAATGGTGGGTTTTCTGATGCAGTTTATTTCGCGTTTTCGGGCAAGGCATTTTTGGCGTAAGGCGACATTTAGTGAAATCTCGGCTCTTTACGTTGCTAAGGTCTTAAGGCTGTTGGCACTAAATCTTTTATCCTCATTTGTTTTAATTTATCTGTATAACTCTGGTCATTCACTGCTATTTTTGGCCATTTTCTCAGCTTACCGAGCCCTAATTTGCGTTATTATGGTGCCACTGGCGGCCATGCTGACGTCACGTTTTGGAGCCAAGAAGGTTGTCTTAATTAGTAACTTACTTTATGTGCCGGCTTTTCTTTTTTACTCTAATTTGTCAAACGATTTGTGGGTTGCCTTGGGCGGATTTTTGCAATCAGTTGCCATAACTCTTTATCAAGTGGCACACGATGTTATTTTCTCTGAGGTAAAAAGTGTTAATAACTCCGGTAAGGAGATTGGCTATATGGCAATATTTGAAAAGATCACGGCCATGTTGTCTCCGTTAATTGGGGGAGCTTTATCGGTGTTAGCTAGCCCAATTGTTGTCATTGTGGTGGCGTCGATACTATTTATTGTGTCAGCCTGGCCCCTCTTTCGATCTCAAGGTGTGGCAAAAAAACATCACCGTTTTAACTTGGAGGCTTTGCCGTTTAGAGTTTATATGAGAGAAATGCTCTGTCAAATTAGTCCCGGCTTTGATTCAACAGTCGACAAGGTTTGGCCACTGTTTCTGGTTATTGTAGTTTTTGCTAATCATAATTCTTATTTTGTAACTGGCATAACCAGTTCGGTGGCTGGACTAGTGGCCGTCGTGGTTGCTTTTATAGCTGGTCGTTTACTTGATCGAAATCGTCGGCACGGTCGTATTATTTTCCAGAGTAGCTCGCTTTTGAACGCCGTAGCTCAATTGACTAAGGCCTTTGTTCGCACGCCACTTGCTTCGGCTGCTAACATTGTTTTGACTGGTTCGGCGCTAACCACTAGAGACATGTCTGCTCTAAAAGAACAGTTCTTAAGAGCTGATCGTTCTGGGTCCAGGGTGGCTTATCTGATGTATCGCCACTTATTTTGGAATATATTTGCCTTTATCGCCTGCATGGTCTGGGCGATGTTAATGTTATACGGTGACTCAATCGTGGGTATGCGGATATTCTTTATCATTGCGGGTATCTGCGCGGCATTCTACGGCTTTAGTGGCTACTGGTCAAGTAAGTATAATATAATGT
>CAZRIZ010000019.1:0-17739 GCA_964600285.1 uncultured Candidatus Saccharibacteria bacterium | reverse complement strand
TATAGATAAGCGGCCATATGCATCGGTTTTGTACCTTTTGGTAACAATTGGTACTTTTGTCTGACTCAAGGGGTAAATCTGACTTTTGGTCAGGGAACCCGGTCTGGGTATTTACCTGCTGAGTCTGGCTCGCACTAGCAGACGCATTGCGAACCGCCTGTCTGGATTTTGATAAAAGTAATTTGAATGAAATAAAGGCAATCTTAGCGACGACTGCTTAGTTTATTCACAAACTTATTGTATTGCCCTTTTGTCAAAAAGACCCTGTGGATGTTTGGCTTACTTGTATTTCCAGTAAGTGTCGCTTCTGTCGTTATGCCCCAGTCTACAATCGTCATATTAGTTAGGTCTACTTCAACGAAGTAATACTCTTTTTTCATGCTGTTCAGCCTCCATCTATATTTATTATACTCCCAGCTTTGGTAAATCTATACCGCAAAGCAAAAACACCTTCCTTTCGGAAAGTGCTTATGCTTGGCTCCGGCAGCTGGGCTCGAACCAGCGACCTAATCGTTAACAGCGATCCGCTCTACCACTGAGCTATGCCGGAATGTAGGAGTATTCTACCCTATTCCCGCCGTTTTGTCTAGATAATTCTATCTTCTTCAGGCAAAAGTCGTTCAATTTGAAGAGCCTTAAAACCTCGCCGAACTTCCTCTTTTTTTATCTCATCTAAACCATTCCAGTGCTTTGCTAGATAAATTTTTAGTTCAGACAGCGATTTTATTTGTTCTTCCGGACCACGCACTAATTCCAAAGAACGGGCGGTGTTATCAGACTTCATTAAGTGACCAGATAACACCAAGTTATTAATATGACCAGCAACTGTCGCCAAAGAACCATAGCTTAGTCCGCTTGCAATTTCTCTAAATGTTGGGCTGTAACCATTCTCAATCGAGAATTGCTCAATAAAATCAAGAATTAATTTTTGCTTTTTGGTGATGCGTTGTGCCATGGTTTTTATTGTAGCCTAAAGCGCCAATCATTGCACCCGATAAACCAAACCAAGTCACTGCTACGGCACTATCTACAAAAACCGGCAATAACAACCCAATAATACCCAGCCCAACACCACTTAGTAGTAAAGAAACGGATGCCCAATTCTCACGCAAACGCCAAAGTTGAGCCAAAATCCAGCCATAGATTGATAGAAATATCATGAGTCCAACCAAGCCAGTCTCATAAGCAACGAGCAAAAATTGATTTTCTATAATGATCTCTTTTTTATCACTACGCATTATTGAAGCCGAACCAGCCGAACCGACACCATAACCAATTATCGGTTTCTTTTTAATAAGATTAACCGCGGTCATAATAGATTCTTGTCGCTCATCATCAGAACTAATGTTTGTCGTGGATGAATTATCGTGTAAAAACAGGTGCTGAAATTTATCAATTAAACTAGCCGTATCGTATTTTACCAATAAGACCGCTAAACCACTCAAAACAACTAACGTACTCAAGAAAATAGTGCCAAGCACTAACTTTTTAGACTTTTTGAACCAAACTATCAGTAAACCAAGCATTACTAATCCACCCGCTAACCAAGCACTGCGCGAATGGCTAAAAAATAACATCACAAGCGATAGGATTATCAGGCAGAAATTAGCAAAATCCGTGCCCTTTAATTTATTTTGCTTGTAAAAATAGCCCAAAGATAGCGCCAAGGTAATAATAGCAAAAGCTCCTAGCGGATTTGGTCCACGCATGGTTGAGTTAATTCGTATGTAATCAGGGTTTTGATCGATTACTTTATAGGGAGTAATCGTTTCTGTTGAATAACCAAAATGTTTCAAAAAATCTACCGGCAAAACGGTTACTTGTAACAAAGCAAATACGCCAACAATTAAACCAAGCGTTACCAAGACTTTGTTTATTTTTTGCCACCAAAGATTATCAAGCCTGGCTAATATAAACGTAGCGACAAATATTAATATAAAACGCAAATCGATAGCTAGACCGGCAAATAAGCTTTGCCATTGTCCCCAAGACAGCAAGCTAGCGACACTATGCCATAATAAATAAATGACGCACAAGCCAAGGATAATCTTATCCTGACGATTATTAAACTTGTTTCGATTAATAAGCCCTAGGTAGATGGCTAATGCGAAGCTAACGATAATCACAGCATCAGCAACCGACTTAAATATTAAACTTTGTGCCGGAAATCTACTCCACAACAAAACCACCACAGGTGTTTGCAAGATTACTAATCCCAAACTAATAAGCACTAATTTTTGAGTAATCCGGCGAAGCGTTTTATCTTTCACAACCTTTATTATACAGGTAAAAAGTGGTATGATATTAGAAATGGAGCGACGGAATTCTCGGATATATAGTTTTAGCTTAGTTTGTTGGGATTTTATCGTGTTAATGGCAATTTTTGCCCTAGCTTACCTAATCCGAGTTAAGCTCGACACTCGCCCCTTACTTTATGACGTTGTCTTAAGAGAATATATTTTTGCAGTTGGACTAATTATTCCTCTATGGTTAGGAATTTTTGCGATTTTGGGCCTCTATCGTGGCGATATTTTTCGACATCGGTTGTTTGAATATGGCAGAATTGCGCTAGGTTCAGTTTTGGGAGTGCTATTGATAATCGGCTGGGAATATGTCACTCAAATTTATGTTTTTCCTGCTCGCTTAATTACACTATACGTATTATTTGGATCAATTGTCTTAATAACAATCGAGCGTGAAGCCATCCGCCAAATTCACAAATATAACATTCGTCACAATCGCTCTTATGAGCGCGTTATGCTCATCGGTGACACATCAACAGCCAACACTTTTTACCAACATATCAAGAACGATGTCACTAGCGGTCTAGAGGTTAGGGCGTTTGTTGGACCAAAGGGTTTGCTAGGTAGGCAATATAAAAATAAATCTTACACTAAATTAGATCGCATGCTACACGATTTTGATCCGTCAAAAATCGACACTATTGTGCAAACTGATACGCTACCTGTTAAAGAAGATAACGACCGCATCTTTCGCTATGCTCAAATCAATCATCTTAACTTCCGTTTTTTGCCTGGTAACCCAGAGTTTTATGCTGGCAAAAGTTCAGTTGATATTATGTATGGCTATCCTGTTATTAATATTTCGCCGACACCGTTAACTGGTTGGGGAGCTATTGCTAAGCGTTTGTTTGATATAGTTTTAATCACCATCACTGCGCCAATCTGGCTATCGGTGATTGCTATAATTTGTTTACTGCAAAAATTATTCAATCCCGGACCAATTTTTTTTACCCACCAACGATTGAGCCAATTTCATAAACCATTTGACCTATATAAGTTTCGTTCTATGTCACCTAAGTATGGAACCAAAGACCCTATTATTGAGTTTCGCGAGATGGGGAGGGAAGATTTAGTAGAAGAATTTAAGAAAGATTTCAAGGTTAAAAAAGACCCTCGTATTACTAAGTTTGGTCATATTTTGCGCCAAACTTCACTAGACGAATTACCACAAATTTTCAATGTCATAAAAGGCGACCTTAGTTTAGTTGGACCACGCCCAATCACTAAAGACGAGCTAGATCAAAAATTCAAAAGTAATAAGAAGGGTGCCCTACTCTTAAGCGTCAAAAGTGGCATCACTGGACTTTGGCAAGTTTCAGGACGAAGCGATTTGTCCGATAAAGAACGTCAAGACCTAGAATTATATTATGTGCGGCACTGGAGCTTTTGGTTGGATATCAAAATCCTACTGCGTACATTTGTGGTTATTTTAAGAAAAACAGGAGCTAGGTAGTGAGCTCATATCCAAAAGTAGCGATTGTGCATGACTGGCTAACGAATATGGGCGGTGCAGAAAGAGTCGTTTTAGCTTTCCACGAAGCCTTCCCCGATGCTCCAATCTACACCAGCACATATGTACCCGAAAATATGCCAGCCTTCAAAGACCTAGATGTTCGCACTACTAAATTACAAAAATTGCCCAGTCCGCTTAGAAAATTACATAAATTGTTGCCGATTTTACGAGTTAAAGCCTTTCAGAAATTAGATTTAAGTGAATATGACGTAATTTTATCTAGTTCGTCTGCCGAGGCTAAACAGGTTCGTAAAACCCGACCTAATCAAATTCACATCTGCTATTGCCACACACCAATTCGTTATTATTGGAATGATTATGAGCAGTATAAAAAAGATCCGGGATTTGGTAAATTAAACTGGCTAGTTAAACTAACCATGCCAATCTTAGTTCCCCCGCTTAAAAAAGCTGATTATCAGGCGGCCCAGGCAGTCGATTATTTTATAGGTAACTCAAGTTTTATAGCTGACAATATTACTAAATTTTATGACAAGCCGGCTGATGTAATTAATCCACCAGTTGACACTAAACGTTTCAACCCAGCCAAAAAACGATCAAATTATTATACGGTAATATCTAGACATATACCCTACAAACGAGTCGATTTAGCAATTCGAGCGGCAAATAAGTTGAAGCTACCACTTAGAGTTTTTGGTGACGGCAGTGAACATAAAAAATTAGTAGCAATGGCTGGACCAACCATTAGGTTCTACAGCGGTGGTGGAAGTAAAAAAGAACAAAAAGAACTAGTAGATTCACTTAACCGCACTAAGGGATTTATATTTCCTGCCAGAGAAGACTTTGGCATTACTATGGTAGAGGCACTGTCAGCTGGTGCACCAGTCATAACCTTTTCCGAAGGTGGCTCAAAAGACATCGTTACTGACAAGAAAACCGGTATTTTGTTTAATAAACAAACCGTTAACTCAGTTGTGGAAGCGCTTAAGACAGCTGAAAAAATAAAATTCAACCCAACTTATTTAAATTCCCAATCTAAAAAATTCGATAAAGATTTATTTGTCAAAAAGATTCGAAAATATGTGCTGTCTAAATATAAAAATAAGAAGTAAGATTTAAAGGAGAAAAATGTCTGTCGCACGCTTTATTAACCAAAAAGTTCTGGATAAAATTTCTAAATCAAAAGTCGTTCATATTATTACAATTGGGACTAAGCCAGACATTATTAAACAAGCCCCACTCTATCATGAGTTAAAAAAACACGGCCAGATAGTGTTAATTTGTCATACTGAACAACACTATGATTTTGCCTACAGCGGTGGCGTTGAAAAAGAATTTAATTTAGATGTAGATTTTCGCCTTGGCGTGTCTGGAACTTTAAAAGAGAAAACTGTGCAAATTATTGACCGTATTGGTGACTTAATTGAATTTTTACAAGCCCACGATAAAACCATCATTCCCTATGTTCATGGTGATACTTCTACAGCTTCCTCGGTAGCAATTGCATCTTTCTTACATCGTGTAGCCTGTGTCCATGTTGAAGCCGGTATTCGAACATTAACACCAAAGAAAGAAGTCTACCAAAAATATTACAAGTTATTTAAAGACGGTAAATTCGACTGGCAGGATTATTATCAGGCTACTAAAAATCCAAAGAACCTAGACAAAGGCAGTATGGAGCCGTTTCCAGAACAGGTAAACACCCGTATATGTGAGCCAGCATCTGGTTTTTATGCAGCTCCGACCGAAGAAGCTAAGAAAAACTTGATTGATGAGGGTTATGACATTAGCAAAGTTGTTAATACTGGTAATACCATCGCTGATTCGACTATGATTGCAATTGAAGAATCGAAAAAATCAAAAATATTTGAAAAATACCCGATGATAAAAGACAAGGATTATATTTTATTTACCTTTCACCGTCGCGAAAACACAAATGATGAAAAACGTTTTTCAGTGATTATGCAATCAGCCGAGAAACTCATAAAAGACGGTTACTTAGTAGTTTTTATATCGCTACTTGGCACCGAAGAAGCAATTGATCGCTTTGGTTGGCGCGAAAAGATTACTAAATTACAAAACAAATATCCTAACTTTATCTACACTGAAGCCTGGACTTATCATCGTGATATGATCTCCGGTATATTACACTCAGCCGTGGTTGTAACTGATTCTGGTGGTATGCAGGAAGAAAGTAATATTATTAAAACACCTTGTGTAACATTAAGGTTTGGTTCTGACCGTGGCGAATCATTCATTGCTGGTTCAAATATTCCAGCTCCGCCAATTGATAGTTCTTTTGTAGTCGAAATAATTAAAGGTGCTTTCAAGAATGACACTATGCGAGTAGGTAATATTTATGGTTTAAACGTATCTGAGAAAATAGTAAAAGGTGTATTAGAGCGTATGGATGAAATTAATGGACTATACACCACCGAGGAAAAAAGACTAGGGTTTTAATGAGCAGGATTGTTATTGATGCACGAATTATCAACAGCACCACCGGTACTTACGTCGAGCGTTTGCTTCACTATTTACAAAAAATTGATAAAAAAAATAGTTACATTGTAATAATACCGTCGGCTGATAAAAAATTCTGGAAACCGACCAATCCAAAATGGCGTGTTGAATTTTGTGATATTACAAACTATTCGTTTAGCGAACAAACTAAGTTTAAGTCGTTTTTAGAAAATTTAAAGCCAGATTTGGTTCATTTTTGCATGCCTCAGCAACCAATGTTTTATAGTGGTAAGACTGTTACAACCTTTCATGATTTAACTCTTATGAGAGTCTATAATTCGGATAAGAACTTCTTAATTTTTAAAGCAAAACAGTTAGTCGGTAAAATATTGTTCAAAAAAGTAGCCCACAGCTCAAATGCCATCATTACACCTACAAATTACACCAAAAATGACCTTGTAGATTTTGCCAAAATTAATCCTGACAAAATTTTTGTCACTTACGAAGCTGCTGACATTGGGATTTACGATTTAGAGGAATATAAACTACCGTTCAAGAAATTTATTTTGAATATAGGACGTCATAGTGACTACAAAAATAATATTCGCCTAGCCGAATCCCATCAAAAATTACTTAAAAAATATCCTGATTTGGGTCTGGTCTTTATTAACAAGTTAGATGATGCCACCAATAATAATAAAAAACTATTTAAAGAACGGGGTTATAAAAACATTCACTTTACTGGCGAAATTAGTAAAGGTAAGCGTGATTTTGTTTATAAAAAGGCTTTGGTTTACGCTACGGTATCATTATTTGAGGGTTTTGGATTAACTGGCCTGGAAGCTATGGGTTTTGGCTTACCGGTTCTATCGAGTAATACTTCTTGTCTACCAGAGGTCTATGACGACGGCGCAATCTATTGTGATCCACTTAGTGTAACTGACATCACGAAGAAACTTGATAAGTTATTATCTAATAGTAAATTACGTAACAACCTAATAAAACGTGGGAAAGCTCGCTATGCCAGTTTCTCTTGGGAAAAAATGGCAAAACAAACTTTAGCTGTTTATAAAAAAGTTTTAAAGTAAGTCTTATTCTTCTGAATCGTCAATTTCGTGATTAACTTTTGTAATATAAAGTTTACGTTCGCGACCTTCACCTTCAGAATGAGTTTCAATATCAAAATAATCTTGAGCAACTTTATGAACAATTCGACGATCAGCGGCATTAAGATCTACGACTTCTGACTTACCAGTCTCACGAACTTTACGAATCCAATCCTCAGCTCGCTTTGCAATACGATCTTGGCGCTGATGTTTATAATCTGCAACATCAATATTAATCCTCGTAATTTCAGATTCCTTGATTCGCAGGATATTTGAAATTAAGTATTGTAATGAACGCAGTGTCTCAGCGTTTCGCCCAATTAGAACAGCATTCAGCTCACTTGAAGGTACTCTCAACTCAATTACATCATCTTCGCAACTAGACATAACTGCTAGGTTAACACCAAAAAAGGATATTGTATCTTCCAAAAATTTAGTGGCAAAAATAATTGCTTCTTCTTTATTCATATCTTCTCCTTATTTTTTTGCCTTTATTCTAGTTATGCGCTGACCAGATTTATCAATAATCTCAACGGTTTCATTCTTTGATTTACGTTTAGTTGTCTTTTGTTTACGTTCGTTAATAATTTGAGCAGTTTCCGACTTGCGTAAACGCTCATCAATATCACTCTCCTCTACTGATTTAGCTTCTGGCATTTCGTTACGATCTAAAATTCTATATTGAGTTAACGTTACTAAATTAGAAACCATATAATAGAAACTAACAGCTCCATAAACCATACCAAAAGTGAAAAATAACATGATAGGCATAAATTTAGTCATCGATCCAGACATAATCGTGTTCATTTCAGACTGATCTGGTTCTTTTCCATCAGCAGCTTCACTAAAAATATCGCGCATCCGACGTTTTTTGCCGTTTTCATCGACTGGCGATTGTTGCATTCTTTTAGTCATATAATATTGAGAAAGCGACATTAATATTAGAAATCCTAGTAATATAAATGAGTTCAGTGTATTAAAACTAAATGGCGTTTGTGACAAATCAACTACTCCAAGTAAAGAGGGCTGGAATTTAGACCCATCATTTATTATTTCTTTAATATTATCTAGATTTTTAATAAATTCATAACCAAACCGAGAAATTGGTTCGGTGCTCTGAACTAACATTTGAACCACACGATACATTGCAATAATAATCGGTAATTGAATCAGTGAACTAACTAGACTATGTGATGTTTTTATATCATTCTTTTTATATAAAGCCATCGTCATTAAATATTTACGTTGTGGGTTATCGGCATATTTCTTATTTATTTTAGAAATCTCTGGCTGAATTTTACGCATTCGCCTGGCTTGACCATACTGAGATTTTATCAGCGGGTGCATTATAAGTTTAAGAATAACGACAAATAATATTATTGATAAACCAAAATCACCTACTAGGTTATATAGAAATAACAAGATATTAAAAATTGGCTGAACAAAAAATCTATCAAACATGCTTGATATATTATATCACTTATTATTATTTATCACTAGTAGAGGCTAATTTCTAATTATTTCAGCATCTATTAGAATATCTTTAATCATCGATTTAATCTCTAAATAATCCATTTCATTTATTTCTAAACTATTAACTACGATAGCTAGATCGAATACTCCCGTAAAATTATTTAACTCTAACCTTATAATCTCGTATATTCTCCGTCTGATTCTATTTCTAAGCACTGCTTTTTTAGTAATTTTTTTAGAAATAATTACAGAAATACGACTGTTTTTACGATAAGAATTAGTTAAATATTTCAAAGTTATAAACTTTGATCTAATAATTAGACCATTGCGATAAAGATAATTTAGACTACCGTGTCCATGAAAACGGTTTTTGAAATTAATCATTCTATAATAAGTATACTATAACCTTATTTACTTCTTAGACGCTATTATATAATTTAATATTAAACACACTAAAAATACTCTATCCATAGAGGCTAAAGTATTTTTAATATTTTATTTAATTAAACAGTTAGTTTAGCTCGTCCCCTAATTCGACGACGTTTCAAAACTTTACGACCGTTTTTACTAGCACTTCGCGCTCTGAATCCATGGACTCTAGAACGCTGTTTACTATGTGGTTGAAATGTTCGCTTTGGCATATTTTTTCCTATAAAACTGGGCTATCAATTAAGTGCCCAAGCTTGATTTATTACAATTATTTATGCTTAGTATAAATCATTTTTCCCCTATTTTCAATACTTTATCCACAAGTTATTAAGTGTTAGACATAGCTGTGGAAAACTTAACACTATTACTCAACTTTTACTTATTAAAACATATTTCATATTTTAACTTGTGGAAAACTTTTTTATTGTCTATACTATATATAAAGATTTAGGGAGACAAATAATGCTAGACCAGCGCAGTTTATGGCAGAGTGTTCTTGGTGAAGTTGAATTGACAATTCCAAAGTCGTCCTTTGAAGGCTGGTTTAAAAAAGTTGACTTAATATCAATTAATGGTTCTAATATTAAAATTAGTGTTCCCAACGTTTTTGTTCAATCTACCTTAGAAAAACGCTATAAAAGTATGTTATCTGACATATTTATAAAAAATAATATTAAAAAACCTAATTTAATATTTGAAGTTAATTTTCAATCTAAGGTTAAACCTGTTAGTCGTGAAGTAGTGGAAATGTCTCCATCTAATTCTTCAGTTGTAACCGGAAATATAAAAACGATTGCTCAAGAAATCGAGCGAAAAGGACTTCAACAAAAGACCGGATTAAATCCAAGATATAGTTTTGAAAATTTTATAGTCGGATCAAGTAATGATTTTGCTTATTCAGCTTGTCAAGCAGTTGCAGATAATCCTGGTACAAAATATAATCCCCTATTCCTATATTCTGGAGTTGGTTTAGGTAAAACCCATTTAGTTCAGGCAATTGGTAATTTTATTTTAAAAAATAATCCAAAATCTAGTATTTTATATACTACAATCGAAAATTTTACTAATGAATTCGTACGTTATATTCGCTTCAAGGATAGAGATTTTTCTAAAAAATATCGTAATGTTGATGTTTTAATTGTCGATGATATGCAATTTATTGCTAATAAGGAAAAAATTCAGGAAGAATTTTTTCATACATTTAATACATTACACCAATCTAATAAACAAATTATTATTACAAGTGATCGACCACCGCGTGAAATACCAACTTTAACCGAGAGATTACGTAGCCGTTTTGAATGGGGAATGAATATTGATATTCAAATGCCCGACTTTGAGACACGCTGTGCTATTTTACAAGCTAAAGCGTCTCAGGTGGGTGCTGATTTAGATAAAGTCACAGTAGAATATCTGGCTAATAATTTTAGAACTAATATTCGTGAACTTGAGGGTGCTCTGAATCAACTTTTAGCTTTTTCAGAAATGCGTGGTATTGAGCCAAGTCTAGAAACCGCTACCGGATTAATTGATGGTTCAAGAGCTAGTCGACCAAAACATTTAACTGCTAATCAAATTATTACTAAAACATCTAATTATTTTCAAATATCATCAGAATTAATTAAAAGCCCCTCTCGAACTCGTGAAGTAGCTGGACCTAGACAAATTGCAATGTATTTACTTAGGAGTGAACTTCATTTAAGTTTTCCTAAAATTGCGATGGAATTAGGTAGAAAAGATCACACTACAGCTATTTATGGAATTGAAAAAATCGAAAAAGAATATAAATTAAATGCCTCTACTAGAGAACATATTAACTCTATTAAAGAAAGTCTTTATCAATAAATGCTGTGTAAAACTTGTGTAAAATTATTAAATTATATGTTCAAAAGTTGTTTATATAAAAACCAAAATCTGTTGAAAACTTTTTACCAAAAACAAAAAGTGGAAAATGTTGATTGTTATACCAATTTTATCAACCGGGTTTTCCACTACTTTTCTAGTAAATTACATCTGTTGAATAACTTTTTTACCCAGTTTCCACATAGACTATGACTACTACTATTTTAATAATAAAGATATAATAATAAGCAAGCGAGGTAATATGGAACTAACTGTCACACAACAAAATCTATCTAAAGCTCTTAATATAGTATCTAGAGTAGCTAATATAAAGACTCAAATGACTATTTTAGATAATATTCTACTTAGAACTGAAGGAAATCGATTATTAGTTGCTAGCACAAACTTAGAAATAGCTACAACTGAAAGAATTGGTGCTAAGATTATTAAACCAGGTGATATTACTATTCCAACTAAAATAGTTACCGATTTTATAAATAATTTACCGGACGGTGTAATTAGTCTTAAAGTTGAAAATAATCATCTAATTATAAAATCAGAAAATTATAATTCAACTATAAATGGTATAGCGGCTGATGAATTTCCAGAGTTACCTACTATTAATGAATCAACAGCTATTAAATATATTATTTCAACTGATGATTTTAAGCATGCAGTTAATCAAGTAATTATTTCAGTAAGTGTTGATAATTCTCGACCAACGTTAACTGGAGTATTATGGCAATCAAATGATGGAATTTTGAGTTTAGTTTCAACTGATGGTTATCGTTTGAGTGAAAAGAAATTAATGAAAACAGAGAGTGAAATATCTACAATTGTGCCAGCATTAACGATGCAGGAAGTTATAAGAGCTATTTCTGAATCTGATGAAGAAATTGAAGTTTTATTTAGTTCTACTCAAGTTCGTTTCCGCGTAGGTGAAACTGAAATTATTAGTCAATTAATAGAAGGTAATTTCCCTGATTATAAACAATTAATTCCAAAAGATGACGATATAATTGTTAAAATTGATCGGGCTAATTTTATTCAAATAGCTAAAATTTCTAGTTTATTTGCAATTCATTCATCAAGTGGTGTAACAATATCGGTTGATGAAAAATCTAATGAATTTACTTTAAAATCAATTGCATCAGAAATTGGTGAAAATATTTCGGAAGCTAAAGCTGACGTTAAAGGAACTGGTAAAATTACCCTTAATTCAAAATATTTAATTGATGCTTTAAATGTTACTTCTGGAGAAGAAATTATATTTGAATTTAAGAGTAAATTAGCTCCTTGTTTAATAAAAAACAGCAAAAAAGATAATGATTATATTCATATAATAATGCCACTTAAAAATTAAATAAAATGCTTATTAATGAAATTGAGGTTTCTAATTTTCGCTGTCATAAAAATATAAAAATTAATTTTTCTGATAAAAAGACTTTAATTTATGGTCTAAATGGATCTGGTAAAACTAGTATAATTGAAGCAATTTACATTTTACTTCGTGGTAAATCTTTTCGTGGATATGATTTAGATATAATTAAGTCTAATTGTGATTGGTATAAAGCAATTGCACAATTCAAAACTGAACTAACAAAAGAAAATCGTGAGGTTCGTTTTATAAATCAACAAACTAAATCAAAACAATTTAAAATTAATGAAAAAAAACACTATCGCCTGCCTAATCAAAAAAAAATTCCAGTAGTTTTATTTCAACCAGATGATCTTAATTTAATTAATGGATCTACTTCTAGAAGGCGTCATTTTTTTGATGAGATTATAACTCAATTAAAACCAGAACACAGTAGCTATTTATCACGTTATGAAAAATCTTTACGTCAAAGAAATAATTTAATTAAAAATAATTTAAATATTTCATCAGATGATTTATTTTCTTGGGATATTATTTTAAGTAATTATGGGTCTAAAATAATTAAAAACCGTTTAGAATTAATTAAATTAATTCAAGAAAATATTAATCAAGTTTATCAAGATATTACTAATTCTAATGATGAAATATTATTAGAATATTCAGAAGAATATAAACATATAGATAAAATTCAGGCAAATATCTTTCAAAAATTAAATCGCCAATTAAATAATAATTCTTTAACTAGTGTTGGTCCACACAGAGAAGATTTCGTTATAAAATTTAATGGATTATTAGCAAATCAGCATACTTCACGCGGTGAAAATCGTAGTATTGTTTTAAGTTTAAAATTAATAGAAGCAGAGTTAATTTATAAATTATACAATGATAGACCAATTATTTTATTAGATGATGTTTTAAGCGAATTAGATGAAACTAGACGAAAATTTTTAATGTCTCACATAAATCAAAATCAAATTATAATGACGAGCACAGAAAAACTTAGTGTAGCGCCAATTAAAATAATTAAAATTTAAGTCACAATCAATGATTCTTCAGTTGGACTAGCATGAATTTGAATATGAACGTGGTTTTGACCAGCAAAGAATAATCCTTGACCAATTGGAAAGTTAGTTAAGCGCTTTTTTTCTTCTTCAGTCAGCTTGAAAGTTTCAGCGATAACATCAACGGCTGACGGCGATTGTTTGAGTAATAATTGCATTGATGAGTTAGCAACAATTGCTCGACCCATTTTACTACCCATAAAGTCACCAACATCTTGAGTAATGGTTGTTAAACCAAGTTTATACTTACGAGCTCGTTTAGCTAAACTGAACATAAAATTAGCTGAATCAGGATATTTCATTAACTGCCAAGCCTCATCAACGATTAACATACGTTTTTTCTGCTCTGCGCGAGTTACATTCCAAATGTGAGACAAAATTATATACATAGCAACTGGACGTAATTCATCTTCAAGATCACGAATATTAAATACTACCATCGTGTTATTAATCTCAACATTACTTTGTTGTGAGAATATGCCAGCAAAAGTTCCACTGGTATATTTACGTAATCGCTGTGATAACTGAGGTCCTGATCCACCCATATGAAGAAGAGTATCATATAAATCAATAATAGTTGGTGGTTGTGACCCATGAGTTAATGGGTCGCTAGTAATACCGGCACGGGCATAAGTATCAATTAAGGCTTGATCTAAGTCTGATTCTTCTTCTGGACTTAATCCATACATTGGTGTTCCATCAGCTGTAGTAGTTCCACCAGCTAACATAAGCCTTAATAAGCCTTGTAGAGTGATTAGATTGCCTCTCAGGGCATTATTAGCGTCTTCACTGTCAATAACACGCGGTAGATCAAATGGATTAATACGAGTTGATGAGCTTAGGCTTAGTCGAATATAACTTCCACCTACTGCATCACACAGTTTCTGATATTCATTTTCTGGATCAATAATTAGTATTTCTGTACCAATCATCATTGAACGTAAGGCTTCGAGTTTAACAAAGAATGATTTACCAGCACCAGATTTAGCAAAAACTGTCATATTAGCATTCTCAAGTGAGAATCTGTCGAAAATAACTAGGCCATTATTATGCATGTTTATACCGTAAAGTACACCAACATCTTGAGATAAATCAGCACTAGTGAAAGGAAAAGTGGTTGAAATAGCACCTGTATTCATATTATGGCGAATTTGTAAATCATCAACGAATTGTGGTGATGTTGCTTTCAATCCTTGCTCTTGTTGAACTGAGGCAACTTTAGAAAAAACTAGTTGTTGACCAAAGATAGTTTCAATCTTATTTTGAACATAACGCAACTCATCTAAACTGTCGGCATAAACCGTGATATAAAGCCCAAAGCGGAAAAATTTTTCAGCTCCAATTTGTAGTTCATCTCGTAGTTGTTCAGCGTCAATAATAGCAGCCTCTAATGATGGATCGCGCGTTTTACCGTGTTCATTATTAATATTCATAGTGGCCTGAAGCTGAGTTACTTTACGAGTTAAATTTTTCAGAATTGTTTGAGTATCAACTGGGTAGATAAACATACTAACATCAAGAACTTCATCGATATTTATAATTGAACTTAACCAACCAGTATAGACTTCTCTTGGGTAGCCATAAACATATAAAGTACGACCATATTTTGTGCCTAATCTAAAATAGTCTGATTTAATTTCTAAACTACTAGGTGCTATTAAATCTCTAAGGGTTGTAACACCAGATAAATAAGCTTTCTGAACTTCTTCTTTTTCACGAGCTTGTTGTTCAGCAATAATATTGTTAGCATTTGGAACATTTTTTTGACGGCGAGCCATTTACATACTTCCTTCTTCTAAATTAGGTTTTGGTGCAAAACCACTACCCTTTCTAGAATATAAATTAGTAATTTTATCAAAGCTAATTAATGGTTGTTGCAAAGCTGTATCTGGATTATAAAAATTATAATAAAGTTGACTTAATTTCTGAGTGTCTAGTCGTTCTGACCTAATACCGACTTGGCCCAGACCATTTATAACTAAATTAACTCGGTTTTGAATTTCTTCTTTCGCTTTAATATAAACTTGATCGTTTATTTTTATATTAACTACCGGTGTATTATTAACTTTTGAAAATATACCTTTAACTTGATTTGTGGCTGATACAATGTCTCCAGCTGGTAAATATGGCACGACCACGAAGAAATTTTTATCCATAATATTAGCTTCTTGAGCTAACAAATTCATATAATTAATATAATCGTCCATTAAAACATTAAGTAACATATTGTCTTGCGAATTACGCAAATGTAATAATTTATCTAAATATGGTCCAATATCAACGCGTTGTGAACGAATTAAAATTTGAATTGGAAAATAAAGAGAATTTAGAAAATTTTGGTAACTATATTCGACGCCTTCTTTTTCACCAGGACTCATGAGGTCAAAGTTAATTGATTCGCAAGCAACAACAGCGCGAAAAGTGCCATCTTTGAGAATAACTACACTATCGCGTAACTCGGCTATTTGAAGAGAATTTTGTGTTGAATTTGGATTTGTCGTATTTGGAGGATTATTTTTTTGTGCTTGAGGAATGTTATTAGCTGGTTGATTAGGAGCTGAAGCTACTGGTGGAAATTGAACTTGTGGCACTGGAGGAGCGCCAACAGGTTGTACATTTGGTTGAACTGTATTTTGTGATTGATTTGTAAATACTGTTTGATTATTATCCATTATCTTAACCTAATTTCTAACTGATCTTGCCCACCAAGAACATCTTTAGCTTGCCGTTCTTGTTCTATTCGCCTAGCTTCTGATGCAATAACTTCAATCGACAAATCTTCGTTTGTTGCTAGATTCATTATATCAGGATTTACACTATTTATATTATTGTGATTTATTGGGACTTGTCTCTGTAGTTCTGGTACTATATTTTGTCTTATTAGTTGGGGTGATTCTCTAGTTATAGGAGTAGGATTGCTAGGTTGACTAGGTTGTTGTGCTTGACGAACTTGTTCATGTAAAATTTGAGCTATTTGAGGTTGATCTGGCGCTGGACGAGGATTTTGTCCTGGATTATAAACCGTAGCTTGATTTCTTGTTTGGCTATAAGCGTAAGGTTGTAAATTTTGGTATGGTTGATTTCGTGGAACTGATTTTAGACCGTTTAAGACATCTTCTCGGTGACGATTTCCACTGTCACTTAGCATACGGTCAAAAGCTTCTAGAACATTATTATCTTCTTGAATATCCGTGGTCTGTTCAGCTTCAGTAATAACGCTATCTTGTAGAGATGAGTTACTGACTCCACGAATTGACCAACCGCCAGTATCCATAACATTAGATAAAAAAGATAATCTTTCAACAGTTTGTTCTGCTGATAAGGTTCGTAGTGAAATATTGTCCTTCTCCTCGACTATATTAGTAAACTCTACTAAATCATCAATGTTATCACTATCCCAGACTTTCTCGCGCGGTTTGAGGTAAAACTGCAAGACAGCTGTTAAATAAACTTCCATTGTTTGATCTTTTCTAAGAGGTAGAGCTAAAACTAAAAAAAATAGAGCCACGGGGGCAGTTATTATTAAAAGTGGTATAAAAACACCCGCAAGAAAAACTGAAGCTGCGGTTGCCCCAGCAGCAATTAACAGATAAATAAATTGCTTAAAAGAAAATGGTCCAATAAGTTTATCATCGGCCTCAACATCTTGAGGAACTTTATAACTAGCCATAAGTATTATTATATAACAAAGATAATTATAATGATAACGGATAAATCATTTCGTCACCATTTTTTATCTCTGTAAAGAATTCATTGCCGTCATAATAACTAAGATTGACTTGATATTTTTTCCCATAATCGGTCAAAATAGTAAATTCACGAACAAATAGTTTTTTTCCAGTCTCCTCTTCAGTTTTTTCTGATACAGAAACTTCACCATCTATATAAAATCGTTTGGCTATATAAACTTGTTTTAACAAAATATATTTTAACTGTTCAAGTTGTTTTGTCGGAAGTCCCGTTTCTATAAGTTTAGAAAATTTGAAAACATTATCATAGTCATATTGAGACTGTTGCATATCCTCTTTAACTTGTTCAACATCATCTCCACGAAGTCGAGCTACTGTCTCGCTTGGAGGAAGATCTCTTTGCTTGAAATAACCGGTGTATTGTAAATAAGCCAATATCACCATTAAAATCAATCCAACAGTCGCAACAAGCAAAATGATAAGTTGTCTTTTAGATATTTTATTACCAAACATTAATATCTCCAGCT
>CAZRIZ010000018.1:0-17796 GCA_964600285.1 uncultured Candidatus Saccharibacteria bacterium | reverse complement strand
ACTTTGTAAGTGAAACACCTTCTTTGTCTTCTTTTGAGAAATAGAAAGTTTTTGGCTCTGTTGGGAACTCGAAAGCTAATGTGTTAATAAAGAGAGATTCTGGATTCATATAAAGGGGTTTAGTTCATACTGCTTGATTTCTGCTATGTCGGTTTTGTATTCTATTAGGGTTTTAATTTTTTCAATTTATTAATATCCTCCTCAATCTCTTTCAAACTTGCTTCTTTGGAAAGTTTCTTCTGTTCTTCCTTGTATTTTTCGTACTCTACACCCGACTTGTTTAATGCCATTTGATGGCTTATTGTGCCAGCGTGTGCGAGTAGTTCCCTGCCGTTTAATTGCAGAATTGAATCGAGGCGTTCAATCCAATCTTTCATATACATGGGGGTTTGCTGTTGTGCCATGGTTTCGGCAAAAGCAAGGTATTGTTCTACCAAAAGCCCTAAAAGCTTTATTTCGTCTTCGTTCAGGTAATTTTTGGCTACGCTTACATCAGCTTTCTTAATGCTTACAGCACTTTTTTTGTCATACGATTGCATTCCAAGTAAAGGCAAAGTTGCATCGACACGCCTGTACACCAATTCGGCTGCTGTTTGCTGACTAATAGCCCAAAGCAGTTTGTTTTGTACTACTTTAAAGAATGTAATGGTTTTTTCGTCGTTGGCATCGTAATCAATACTGGTTTTGTAGATGTCTTTTATTTTTTGGTAGAAGAAACGTTCGGAAATTCGTATCTCTCTGATGCGTTCCTGAAGTTCGGTAAAGTAATTCATTGAATTGCCCGATTTGAAACGCTCATCGTTCAATGCAAAGCCTTTTACAATATATTCTTTAAGCCTTTGGGTAGCCCAAATACGGAACTGTGTACCTTGTTGCGACTTTACCCGGTAGCCAACCGAAATAATAACATCGAGGTTGTAATGGTTTACATCGTAGGTTTTACCATCGTTTGCAGTTGTCCGGAAATTCCGGACAACTGAACTTTCGTTCAGTTCGCCTTCTTTGAAAATATTGCTAATATGCTCGGATATAGTACGTTTATCCTTATTGAAAAGCATTCCCATTTGAGCCTGTGAAAGCCAAACGGTTTCATCTTCCAAGCGAACATCAATTTTAATGCTGCCTTCGGTGCTTTGATATATAATTATTTCGCCAGTATTCATTAAAATGCTATTTAAGATATTATTTACATTTAATACTAAATTAACCTACCAAGCCTCTTACTTTCTGGTCGTACAAATCATTAAACCAAAGTCGTTTAAACATATAGTTTACACGGTCTTCCGTAAGTTTATTATAGAATTCAAGTTTTGTATTAATGAAGTTTAATAGTTCATTATCTATTTCCTCATTAAATTTATCCTGAATGTTGTCTTTACTATTTTTAGAATTAAAGAAACTCATCAATTCTTCATTGGAATAGATGTTTTTACGCATCCTTTCAAACTCAACCTTATCCTCATCTTTTAATTCTAAACCATAGGTATCGTTAAGCACTTTAATAATTTTAGTTAACCATTCAATTTCTTCAGATTCAGCCGAAGCATCACCTCCCGGAGTCATACCTTGCATAGCTGTATCCTGGCTTTGCAATTGAAGGTCGGTGGTAAATTGATGTTGTAGTTTGTAACTATCTAAATTTATTTCCTCTAAAACCTCTATAGGCATTGGATTTGGATTGGATGGAAGCTTTTTAAATAAATCAGAAAGAAAAACATAATACTTTTCGAGTTGCACATCAGTAAATGTGATTATTTGAGATAAGAACCTATATAATCGAACGTAGCTTTTAATAGATGCCTTTAATGAAACTTTAGCATCATCATCCAATTTAGATTCAAAACGATTTACAACTTCGTTTAAGATTGGTTGTAGTTTTTCTTTATGGTCGCCTTTTGTGAAGAATATCTTTGCATAAGCCTCTATGTCATTTTTATATATGATGTTGTGAAATTCAATTTTTTGTAGAACGTCATAGAGACTATTGGGGTCTGTTTGGTCGTCAAGTTCCATGTAATTACTACCATAATACTCCTGAAAATCAGTTTGAACTTGTTCCGGGTCGTTTACAAAGTCAAGAACCATAGTGGTATCTTTGCCCGGTGCAGTCCTGTTTAAACGACTTAATGTTTGCACAGTACTGGTTCCTCCTAATTTTTTATCTACAAACATAGTATGCAATAAAGGCTCATCAAACCCGGTTTGATACATATTTGCAACAATTAGAAATCTGAATTGGGGTAACTTAAAGGCATCAGGAATTTCAATTTTTCCACCTAAATTATTCATATTCTCTTTTGTGTAATCCTGACCAGTTTCTGCATCAGTAACTGTACCACTAAAAGCAACGAGGGCACCATAAGGCAATTTCATTTCACGCAATATATCATCAAATTTGCGCTTAAACCTAACAGCATGTAAACGAGAACGTGTAACTAACATGGCTCTGGCTTTCCCCTGAATTTCATTTTGTGTTTGGGCAACAAAATGTTCAATCATTACACGAGCCTTTTTTTCTATAGCATGGTCTTGTAAATCGACATAAGATGACAAGAGCCGAACTGTTTTCTTTTTTTCATACTCTTTATCATCTATTTCCGACCGTTTAATGAGCTTATAGTAACGTTTCCAGCTCATATAATTCTTAAGAACATCAAGAATAAAGCCTTCTTTAATAGCTTGTTCCATAGTGTACAAATCGAAAGCTTCTTTCTTGCCATTTCTAATAGTACCAAACAATTCGATTGTCTTAGATTTTGGCGTTGCCGTAAAAGCAAAGAATGAAATATTCGTCTGGTCTCCCTTTCGTTTGATTTCTTCCTCAATAAGTTCATCAAGTTCTTTGTCTACTTTATCAGCATTTTCAGCCTCCTCAAGTGATAATGCTTTTCTAAGATGTCGAGCAGCTTCACCGGATTGAGAACTATGTGCTTCATCTATAATTACTGCATAGGTTTTATCTTTATTTTGAGCGATAGTTTCTGAAATAATCGGGAACTTTTGAAGAGTTGTTACGATGACTCTCTTACCTTGTTCTATTGCTGCTTTTAATTCCTGTGATGTTTTACTTTCATCAATATATTCAACAACGCCTGGTGTTTGCTCAAACTGACGGATATTATCCTGAATTTGTCTGTTTAATACTCTTCGGTCAGTTACTACTATTACACTATTAAATAAAGCTCTATCGTCATCGGGATTTCTGAAAAAATCCGATAACCGATGAGCAAGCCAAGAAATAGTATTTGACTTACCGGAACCAGCCGAATGTTGTATCAGATATTTTTGACCAACACCATCTGTTTTAACAGCTTCTAATAGATTTTGTACTGCTCGTCGTTGATGGTAGCGGGGAAAAATGAGCCTTATTTTTTTGTCTTTACGCAGTGATTTGCTTTTGTTATCCCAATAATTTTCTTCGGTTTCTTGTATATTGATGTAATTCTGTATCAGGTCTATTATAGAATCTTTACGCAAAACATCATGCCATAAATATGCTGTTGCATAATCATCAACCTGTGTATTAATAAGTGCTTTATTAAAAGGTAAAAAGAATGTGCTTTTCCCTTTTAGTTCGGTACACATGCTCACTTTTTCGGTACTTACTGCAAAATGGACAAGGCAACGTTTAAATTCAAAAAGCCTTTCCTTTGGGTCTCTGTCTTCGATATATTGTTTTATTGCATGGTGCAAATACTGACCAGTCAAAGCATTTTTTAACTCAATTGTGATAACCGGAATACCATTAATGAACAAAACTATGTCAATTGCATTTTGATTTTTTTTGGAATATTTGAGCTGGCGGACAATGGTTAAACGATTTTTCTTATACCACTCGCTATGTTCAGGAGTTTTGCTATGAACGGGTTTGAAATAAATTAAATCAAGCGTTTGGCCACGGTCTTTAACTTTCTCACGGAAAACATGCAATGTTTTATATTTATTGAGATTTTCAGCAACACGCTCTAATATTTTACTATCCGTAGAATTGCCATATTGATTTGTTAAGGCTTCATATTTTTCAGGTTGAGTATCCTTTATGAAATCTATTACATCTTCCGGAATAAGGCATAAATCCTTGTCGTAACACGAAGGCTCCTTCTCCGAATATTCAGGAAATTCGGGCTGTGCATATTTCGTAAGGTACTTTACAATATGCTCTTCAAAATGTATTTCTTTTGTTCCTTCTGACATATTAATGCTTAGTTTATTCTTCTAATATATTACCCACAGCTTGGTTTAGCAGTTCGGGATTTAATTCTTTTTTAGTCTTTAAACCAAGTTTCTTCAGCTTTTCTGCTTGTAAAACAAGATTATCCTGACCTGTGCTTAATTGCTTGAAAGCATCGGAATACTTATTTTGAGCTTTATCGATGTATTCTCCAACACCCGTAAGATTGTCAACAAAACCGACAAACTTATCGTACAATTTAGCTCCTCTGTCGGCAATTGCTAAAGCATTTTGGTTTTGGTATTCACGTTTCCAAAGGTCAACAATGAGCTTTAATGAGGTTATGAGGTTAGTTGGATTTAACAATAAAATCCGTTTATCATATGCAAAGTTCCACAATTCAGGGTCGCCTTGCAACGCTGCTATGTAAGCAGGTTCGCTAGGGATAAACATCATTACAAAATCGAGGGCTTTATTATAATCGTCGTAGCCTTTTGAACTAAGAGAAATAATATGAGTTTTGACAGCAGAAACATGAGCGTCTAATTCTTTCTTTTGTTCTTCGGCATCAGTGGCAGCCAAATAACGGGCAAAAGCATTTAATGAAACTTTAGAATCAATAATTACATTTCGATTATCAGGATATTTGACCACAGCATCAGGTCGCATTTTCTTACCCTCGGAATCAGATAATAATGGATTTCCGTTTTCATCCGTTAGCTGTTCTTCAATGAAATATTCTTCATTTTTTCGTAATCCCGACATTTCAAGGATTTTTTCTAATATCATTTCTCCCCAACGTCCTTGAGTTTTAGCTTCACCTTTAAGAGCCCTTGTTAAATTACGAGCTTCTTCGCTGATAACCTGATTGAGCTGAGCCAATTCTTTAACTTTTTCAGCTAATGAAAAACGTTCTTTCGATTCTTTGTCGTAAACCTCCTCAACCTTGGTTTTAAATTCAGTTAAGTTTTTCCCCAATGGTTCAAGAATATCTTTTAAGTTGGTTTTATTGAGTTCTGTAAACTTCTCCGACTTGGTTTCTAATATTTTGTTTGCAATATTTTCAAATTCGGTATTGAACTTTTTACCCATTGCTTCCATTTCCTCTTTCTGGGTTAGCAACTTTTCATTTAATGCCTTATTATTGGCTGTTGCTGAAGCTAAAAGCTCATTAGCCTTATTAAACTCATCACGGGTATTTTTAAGTTCTTTCTTTAACTCTTCAAAGTCGTTTAATTTATCGTTTAAACCTTTTATCTGGGCATTTGCTGTAGCCAGTGCCTGACTGGTTTGAGACAATTCACTTTTGATATTTTTTAATTCTTCTTTTTGTGCTTCTAATTCTTTATTCTTATCGGAAATGGTTTGGTTTGCAGCGTTTAAATTGGCATTAGCTGTTGATAACTGATTGCTCAAAGTAGTTTGGTCAGTAGCCATATTTTTAATGGTTTCCTTCGAGCTTTCCAACTCTTTTTCTTTGGATTCAATATTTGCAGTTGCTGTTTGTAATTGAGAAGTACTGGTAGCTTTATAAGCCACAAATTCTTTTTCCAATTCACTATATTTTAATTGTGCATTGTCTTTCTCTGTTTGCAATGATTTAATGGCATTCGATTTGCCAACAAACCAACCAATAGCTGCACCTAATACTAAACCAAGAATGATAAAACCTATTATTTCCATGCTTTCTAATTTAAATTATGATTTGGCTGCCAGTCCCTTACGTCTATTTTGCCAGTTACAGCTTCTGATATGATGGATTGACGGTATTCTTTTAACTTTTCGATTTGTTGTAATAATTTATCAATAATTAAAATAATTTGTTCTTTATGGGCTGCCAAGTATTTTTTTAATGAAATTTGTTCTTCTTTAGTAGGCAAAACAACCAAGCATTCTTTAATATTTTCAGCATGAATATTTGGATTTACACCACCATGAATGCTAGCATTCAACTGCTTCTGATAAACTAATGATTCAAAATATAACAATAAATAATCTGGGTCTATTTTTGAATTATCAAATCTAAATCTTATTAAAAAGGAGCCATATATAGCAGGTTCATTGCCTCTATATACACCTATTTTTTTGTGAGCACCAGTTCTTTGAAAAACGAAATCTCCATTCTTTAAAATGAATTCCTTAATTTCTGATTCTGGTAAATCATAGTATGGAGATTCAGAAATATCAAGAATGTTGTTTTCTTTAATATCAGTAATTCTTGCAACTTTAAATCCTGAATCATCATAATCTTTAGATGAATAATAACCTTGGCGGTGGTCAAGAACAAATCTTTTTAATTGAACTATATCCCACTCCTCAGGAATCCCCCCCAACCAATCAATTCCACTATCCTTCATTTTTGCATTTGGAACAAGACCTTTGGCTATAGCCTCATTAATAATTGCCTGCCGTTTTTCTTTTAGGAGTTCTATTTGTTTTTCCTTTCGGTTTATGATTTCATCAATGAGGGAGGTTTGATGGTCAAGGTAACGGGCAATTTGAAATTGTTCGGCAATACTTGGCTGGGCAATTAACAAACTTCTTAATAAATTACCATCAACATGCGGGATCCCCATACCAATAGTATTATCCTGAATGAAATTTTCACACGATTTTAAATAATATGTTAGGTAATCTACATTAAAAGAAGTATTAAACAGATTTAATTTGCCCATAGTTGAAGAAAGTGCGCCTTTTTTGGCTTTAACAATTTCGCCAGCTTTTGAACCATCCCATAGGATTAATAAATCGTTATCTTCAACAAACACTACGGAATTATCATCTTGTCTTACAAATACGGTATTATTATTTGCATTTTGGTTTCTTAAAAATTCCATTGAAAGATAGGGAAGCATACCTTCTTCATAATCTTGATAATCTTCAATTGGTTTTTTCCCTTTGCTAATAGAACAAATGAGCTTTAATGGTATAAGATTCCATTCTGTAGGGATTTCACCAATAAAATCAAATGAGGACTTTTTATAATTATTATATCGCTTAATCATCCCAAAAGTTCTTTTAAAAGTTGAGTTATCCCTTTTTGTTCGGTTGTGCCGTATTCTAAAGCTTCAATTTCTGCTTTAATTTCAGAAGAAGGACGCAATGCCTTGTATTCGTAATAGTATTTGGTAAAATTGATTTCGTAACCTATACGGGTTTTATCATAGTCAATCCAAGCGTTATGGACATGAGGCAGAACCTCATTTTTAAAATATTCCTCAATATCCTTGGTTAAAGGAATGTTTTCCTTATCCCTTTTTTTTGAATCGGGTTTAAAACCACCTTTTTTATCTTTAACGGGCTTCCCTTTTGCATCGTATTCCGGTTGCTCAATCGTTATCTGGTAGTAGCCAAAATCGTCGTTGTTGTATATTTTAGAATATTGATTTTCTTCGAAACGAGTATATATTTCAACCAGTTTTTCAATATGGGTACTTTCTATTTTGTTGCGTTTGTTGCCTAAACTTCGTTTTTCGGGTCGGCAAAAGCCTTCTATACCATTAGCTTTATCTTCTGGTACATTGGCATTTATTAGTTGTACTTTGCCTTTTCGATGGCTGGGCTTTTTATTGTTTAAGAACCAAATATATGTATTGATGCCTGTGTTGTAAAAAAGGTCTTTGGGCAGGGCAATGATGCAATCGAGCATATCGCTGCTAATAATCCATTTACGAATATCGCTTTCCCCACTTCCGGCACTACCTGTAAATAGAGGTGAACCATTGGTAACTACAGCAATTTTACCTCCTTCACGCTCCATTTTGCTTATCATGTGCTGCAAGAATAGGAGCTGACCATCGCTTTTACTTGGTAATCCTGCATAAAAACGACCGGCGGGATTTGCACTCTCATTTATAATAAAATCGGCATCTTTATTCCAAGTTACGCCATAAGGAGGATTGGCAAACTGGTAATGGAATTGTTTATCGACAAAACGGTCTTCGGTAAAACTGTTGCCATGTCTTATATTATCAGCATTTTCGCCTGTAATTAAAGCTTCAGATTTAGCAATTGCATACGATTGTTCATTTATTTCCTGACCGAATGTTTTAATGGTTGGTTTGTGTTCGCTACCAACACTTAATTCGTCAAGTATATAGTTTTTAGCAAGGCTAAGCATACCTCCAGTTCCTAAGGCTGGGTCGTAAATTGTTCTGATAATACCAGGTTGTGTAAGAATATCCTTCTCTGAACTAAAAACAACCTTTATCATTAGTTCAATTACATCACGAGGAGTGAAGTGTTCCCCGGCTGTTTCATTGCTTTGCTCATTTGATATACGAATTAATTCTTCGAAAACATAACCCATATCGTGATTGTCGACTTTATCGGTATGCAAATCGACCTTACAAATGGCTTCAACCATTTGGTACAGCAGTTTGTTTTTTACCAAACGGGCAAGCACTTTATCGAATTGGAAATTCTCAATAATATCCCTTACTTCTTTATTGAAGCCGTTCAGGTAATTATTAAAGTCTATTTCAATTGTTTTTGTATTTTCTTTTAATGATTCTAATGTGTGCTTAGAAGTATTATAAAATTGTAAGCCACCTGCAGCTTTCCTTAAAATAGGGTCGAGTTTATCTTCACTTACCTTATCTTTAAAGTTGTTGTAGGCATCACGTACTTTATGGTTTACAGGTTCAAAAATACAATCGAGCCTGCGAATAACAACGAAGGGAAGCAGAACATCGCCAATCTCGTTCTTCTTAAATACATTCCAAAGAACCTTGTCAGTAATTTGGAAGATAAACCCTACATCTACTTTTCTATTGTTTGCCATTCTATTTTATTCTTTCGTTTTAATTGATGATACAAAGTAAAATTGTAATTGTGCAGCAGAGCTGCATTGTTATGAAAAATTTAAAAAATTAGATTTCTCTTGAATATTGCTAATTATTCTTTCTGGACTTGTTGTTAGTATACTGTTAATTACGTTATTCTGAATTTTTGAAATAATGGAAGGTATCAAGTTTTTGCGAGCATCATCATGCATAATAGAGTATAGATGCACAGCCTCTCCTCTATTTATGAAATTTCCTCTATCATCAAAATAGGTTAATCCAGCTCCACTCTCAATATACTGGTAATTTGTTAAGATATATCTATCATGTCTAGCCTGTCTAGCCATAGGAGATACAATGAGCCATAAATTGAATTTACTTGCACCACCTAATAAGCTAACTAAATAATTTTTAACATAATCATATAGGGGAGAAAAGGTTCTATTGGAATTATCATACCATGGGGAGCTAATTTGGTCTTGTTCATTAACAAATGTGCAGATTATAATATTTACTTTATTCTTTATTTTCTTGAAAACTACATCAAATAAAGATTTAAAATTACATTCAAGATATTGTTCGATGTTATAATCCCTTCTTTCTGGAACAAACAAATAAGGTTCATTAATTATTATTTCATTAAATGGTAAAATATAGTTTTCAAAACTTTTATAATTTGTAAAATCCGTTCCAATTGTTAAGATACGATTAGCTCTAAAAAAATCTTTACTAAAATTCAATTTATTATACACATCAAACTCATCGCCTATTCCAGCCATTAAAATTCCATTTTTTTCTACTGCAATAGAAATTCTACTATTATCATTTGAAAAATAAATTGAACTTTTATTCGAAAATTGTACTTGAAGATTAGTTTTAAATGGAGGTATCAAAAAGCTTTCTCTAGTAGCGTCAAAATGTTTCCATGTAAAATCGCCATCAGTAAATTCTTTAGCTAAGTGAGGGAAAAGAGGATTAGTTTCGAGCTGTTCTTCATCCTGACATATAATTACTTCGGATTCTTTACTGAGAAATTGTTTCATTCCAAGAAATAGGTTTGATGTCCTTTCTTGGGAGAAAATATTCATAAGATTTTCTAAATCTGTATATAAAGGTATTCTTTCCATTAATTTATTCGTTTTTTCATAAGACTAATTGCTTGAAATGAAGAAACATCAAAGAAGCCGGGCCCAAAATTTCCAGTAAAAACACCATCTTCACGGTAATTCATTTTCCACTGTTCTTCTTTATCAAAATATAATACACAGAAAGGATTCTCATTAGGTTTTATTTCAAACTCATTCTCTTTAACCAACAATTGGGTTTTCCTTATTAGATATTCTGAATGAGTTTCGACAATTAATTTTATGGCATTTTTGCTTACTTCAAAAAACAATTCAGCAAGCTTACTTTGTAATGCTGGGTGTAGATTTAATTCAGGTTCTTCAATTAATACCAATGGCTTGATTGAATTTATTTTGCTTTTATGGATAATACAAGCAAGCCGCAGAATCAACAACATTGCTTGAATAGAACCCATTCCCTTATCTGCAAGAGGTAATTTATTGCCACCTAATTCGATTACAACCTGATATGCTTCACCTGCACATAATTCAATATTTATTTTTTCGCCTATTTCAAAATATTCACTGCCCATCCATTTTTTTACAAAAAGGAAAGCTTCGCTAGCAGGCATTTTATCAATACCTAATTGATAATAATCGTGAATTGACTGTGCCAGTGCATTGTTTTTATCTCTAATAGAAAATAGTGCAGATTGTTTTGCAGGATTGGCTCCTAGATAAACAAAAGTTTGTTGTTGGGTTTTATTAATAAACTCTTTAACGGTATCCTCAATTTTGAGTCGCTCCTGATAAAAGGAACGGTAATTGATTTTTTCTAGTTCTTCAACTTCGCTTGAATCGCTTCTACTCTCAAAATACTTGTTAATTGCATCAATTTGAAATGATTCATAAATTTCTTGCAAGTTTTTTTCTTTATCGTATTTATAGAAAACTGAGAAACTGGCTACTTTACCGTATTCCTCGCTTGGTTCCTTAACTACTGAGTTATCTTCTTCACTATCGATATTGGAATCAGTATCATTAAAACCGTGAGCAAGCATATTCCTTCTGCTCCTCAATAAATTTAACTTATCCACTTTTTCGAGGTATTCCTTACTTGATTTCTTTAAATCACTTTTATTGAGTTCAAATTGAAGGGTTTCAATTTCATTTTCAAGGATTTGCAATTGATTGTTGCTTGTTTTTTCCTCTTTTGAAGTAATATCCTCGCTAACTGTTATTGATGAAATTTGAGGCTCAATTTTTATCGAGATATTTTCACTTTGATTCTTAATTAAAAATTGATGCACATCAGCACAGGTTTTATCCGGTGTACCCGAAATGGATATTTCAATCAGATAGTTATCAATCTGATATGTAAACCAGATGATATCATCATTTCTTTTTGATGCGGTGTTATTTAAAGCTCTGCTAAATGTAACAATATTGGCATCTTCTAAAATATTATTGCCAAAATGGAACTCTTTCAGGTTACCTGATTTTAAGTAATCAGATATAAGCAGTAATGCTTTAACCATTGTGGATTTACCGGAATTATTTCTTCCTACCAAAAAGGTAATGTCTTTATATTCTATAGGTTTGAAATCTACAAACCTTCGGAAATTTTTGAAACCTATTTTATTCATATACAAAGCATATGTTTAAGAATGCAATTCATCTGCATTCTTGTTTTTATAATTATCTGATATAGCCTTAGCTCTTTCTGATATTCTATTTCTTAATGAATCAGGAGACAAAACTTCAACTCCTTCACCAAGCGAAAGAAGCAAAGATTCAAGCTCATAATTTGGAATGAGACTCAATGTAATTGTCGTAAAATCAGTTTGTTTTTCTTTAATCTTTTGAGAACCATGGAGGGGTTTGGTCTGAATATATGGAAAAAGCTGATTGCTAATTTTTAGTTCAATAAGTTGTGTCGTTTCATTGTTTTGAATACTAACACCGATAATATCATCGAAATACTCTTCAAAATCAATAGAATCGTTTGTAAGATATAATTCATTGTTATCGGAAATCGAAACAATTCTATCAAGTGCAAGATTAACAATTAGTTTATTTTTGTCATTTGTACCGAATATATACCAACGATTGTTGTATTGTTTAAGAAAATAAGGATGTAAAACAATAATATAAGGAACATCTTGCTTGAAACTTCTATATTGAATATCGAGTACCTTCTGATATAAAATAGCGTTATACAAAGGAGTTATAAAGTCTAAGCCTTTTAGATAATCGTTTTGGTCAAATTGAATTATTGGGAACTTATTATGTGACAATCCCAAACCAGAATCAAGTCGGGCAGTGATTTCGCTAATCCATTCAAATTGAGGCATCCCTTTGAATCTTGAAAGTGTTAAGAGTGCTTCCTTTAGCTGCTTTTCTTCGCTTTCATTAAGGGGTTGATTATTTATGGAAAAGGTCAAATCTGAATATCTGTAAAATACTTTATGACCATCACGGATATGTTCCAAAGGGATATTCCAACCTTGAGGGCTTTCCATAAACCTAATATCATCAAAAACCTGTCGTTTTTTTATACCTTCATTAATGCCAGTAAAATCATAAATTGCATCATTACATGCATTTATAAGGTCATCGATATAATATTTTCGGCCTGGATTCCGAAAACATTTATCCAATGTTTGATACCTGATTATTGCATGTTTATTTGTAGCCACTATAATTATCTATTACTTTATTAATGATGCTTCAGCTATTTTTAAAGCAGATACACCTGTTTTTTCGTCTTTTATGATTTCCAGAATTTTATCTGCAAGCCAAAGAGTCAATAAATCCTCTGGATTTGCTTGATAAATTTTAGCTAGTTGCAAAACATATTCTCGTTTGATACTCTTTTCTCCACGTTCCATTTTGCTTATGTAAGCAGTATCAACTTCAAGTGAAGCTGCAACTTGCCTAAGTAGCAATCCGTTTTTCTCCCGAAGTTCCCGAAGGTGTTTTCCTATTATCATCTTTTAAATATTTGACTTGTCTAAAGTAGGCAAACGAGAGCAAAAAAGAGAAAGAAATTGAGTAAACTTTTAGAATAGTTTTCAACAAGGATTTTGAGGATTTTAAGGAAACCGGGGAATTGTTCCTAACAATCCCCTGAATCCTTAATTTCCTTATTGGGAGTTTTAAGATAGAAGTCTTGTTTATCCCGATGGATTAATCCTTTTTGAAGGAATTTTGAAATGTAGTTTTGGGCTGTTTTATCAGGTATATCCAAGCTTTTAGCAACTTCAACATAATCTTTACGTGTGAAAGTTTCGTTTAGCGAATTATAGAATCGTTCCTCACGGTTTTCTCTTTTAATTACCGGAGCCGATTGTGGAAGCTCTGAGAATACTTTTTTGGCATGAATCATTAAAACCTCTGTTATAGCAATGGCATTTTGAAAATCGGTTTCTTCACAAACTATTTGTCTTGACAAATCGCCAGTTTCGAGCACACGAAGAACTGAAAAAATTAATGCCATGCGAAAAGTAATAAGCCCTAAACGCCTTACGGTTGCAGTATATTCAGAGCCTAAAAGCGTTTCGTACATTGTTTGCCAACGGGCAAAGATGCTATTAAACTGGCTTTTCTGACTGGTAGAGAGTGTAAACTCGATACCAATAGATGAGTTTAATTCTTTGTAGAGCTGGTAATAATCTTCGCCATACCTTGCGAAAAAGGCATCAAAACCGTTCTCAACCTTACGTTCAAAAACATCTTTCCATTCGCTTGTAATTTGCAGGTAATAGAATATGAAACGACTAAATAAACCATTCTCAGCATCAGGAATAAGGTTTTGTACTTGCTTTGGTGTGCCAGAAAGAACTGTTGACAAACAAGGAAATTCGAGGTCTACAAACTCTCGGTCGGTTTTACGGTAATAACGAATAGTTTCGTGATGAAAGGCTTTTCTGTAAGCATCGGAATAATTGCCATAGTCGCTTTTAAAAGAGTACGCCATAGTATCTCCTTCGGTCTCGAAGATTAGACCACGCCCGTTATTGTCGTGTAATAATTGCAATACACCTGCTGCACTATTGTTGGCAGGTATAAAAAGCATTTTTTCGGGTGGTCGCTGTGGTTTTTCGGCTGCTGGGTTATTTTTTCGGATGTTTAAATATTCGTTGTATTCACGCTCATATTCCGCTTTTAAGACTAAACTTTCATCACGTAGTTGTTTTTGGATTGGTGTAACCAAATGTGTGCAATGAGTTAATATTCCCTTACCTGCTGAAGCTTGAGCTGTAATGAAAAGATAAAGGTTTGAAAAAACTTTACGATTGTGATAATAGCCATAAACATTAGGCATACAACTACTAAGTGTAGCAATTGAACCTAAAAGAATTAAATCTTTCTCGTCGGGAGAATTTGAAATGTTGCATAAATCCTGTAAAAACAATGGCAGATTGTCATAAACAGCAGCAGGAAAATAAGGCAATCTTTCATCTTCAATACTCTTTATAGTTTTAACGGCAATGTTTACCCCTGCCGATTTAGCCATGTGGAAAAAAGTTTTTAAAGTTACTCCCGTGCCACGGGCTTTAAGGCATTTGTCGAATTGTTTATCACATTCAGAGGCTGAATAATCGGGATAAAAACGGCTGATACGGTGAAAATACTCTCTACCAGAATCGCCAAATTCATCGGCAAAAGCAAAACCAATATCACGCCAATCGCTGTAAGCGTTGGTAATATCAATACTTTTGGCTTCGATACGTGAAATAATTTCTTCAACTTCTTTTTTAGCCTGATTTATCGGGGTTTCTGAAATAGCCTGTTTTACTGGCGTTTCATTGCTTGGTAAAGTGGTATTTGGTAACCAATCTTGCGGATTGAATGTTTTCTTTGTCATTGTAATAAATATTTGGGATTTATATAAATGTTGTTGTCGTATGGGAGGAAACAAGCCCGTGAAATGTCTTTGCCGGACTTGTCAACCTCCAAATTGTAAGTTGTTTTGATGTATGCAGCGATAGCAGAAAAAAGAAATTGGTGCGAACCTTGTGTCAAGTCAATAGGAATAATCCATTTTAAGCCATCGCCTGAAGGGCTAACAAAAAGCAGTTCAGTTTCGAAATACTCATCGTTTAATAATGAATTGCGTAATTGCTCCAAGTTTTGAACATGGTCAAAATCAATTGTTATTAAACCGCTATGTCTGATTAAACCATTGTCGAGGCGTTTGCTGAATGTTCCCGAAAACGTCACGTAATCAAAGTTTTGAGCTTTAAAAACCCGTGATTTTGCCTTGTCTTGTATTTGTCTGATATTCAATGTGTTAAGTTTATATAATTCACTGTTTATCAGTTGGTAAACTTCAAATACATTCAATTCCTTATCAGGCTTAATGTTTGTAATAGGTCGTTTATAAAAACTGAACTTTGGAATATGAATTTTGGGCGTTTGAACATCAGAAATGACGGGCGTTTTGGACGGTTGCTTTTGATAGAAACAGTTGCCTTTGCCAATATTTAAGTTTAATTCATCATTCAATTTTTTAAGTAATTCCTGACCTGATAGTTTGAAGTAAAGAGCTGCAAAATCAAAGGGGTTGCCTCTAAATTGAGGATTCGAAGAATCTTCAAAGTAGAAAACCCAATCACGGTTTTCCAATATTAAGGTTTCAGAACCTTCGGCAAACGGATTGCGTGCAGGTTTACATTTTTTGCCCGACAAGTGTAAAACTGTTTCATCGGGATAAAATGAACGCAATACATGAGCGTAAATATTGAGACCGTAATGGGTTTTATCTAAAATTGCCTTTTCGCTAATCTCCATACCTATCAAGATTTTTGAGTTTGCCAGAATAATTGCTTTCGAGCAAAGCGTTCAGGTCGGAAACTTTATAGTAGAATTTGCCTTTGATACGGGAAAATGGCAATGTGCCATTTGAACGTAATGTTTGCAAAGTGCGGGGGCTAATATGTAGCATCTGCATAACATCCTGATTGTCGAGCCATTCTTTCGGGTTGGCTGATAGGGAGCTGTTTATACAATCAATGCTAACAGGTATTTGACCCTCACTTGTTTGTTGATTGGCATTTGCAAAATGGTTGCGAAAAGCAACTGCAAAGGGTTCTTGACTGTTTAAGAAATAATCAGTAAGAATTTCTCCAATAGATTTAGGCTCGCTCATTTTAGGCCTCCTTTCTTATTGGCTACAAATGCGGCTGCATCGGCCTGTAATTCGGAAACTGATTTGTGCTTGTCGCCAATTAACCAGGTATCAATTTCGCTTTTAAGAAATTGGAGTTTCTTTCCCTTCTTATGATAAGGAATGAGCTTTTGACCTATCCACCCGTAAACAGTCTGACGAGCTGGCTTGTCGGGTAAATAGTTGCACAACTCCTGTAAATTAAACCACTTGTCAGATTCGGGAAGCTCTGACTTTGTAACACTAAGTAAGGCTTCTAATCTTTCAACCTTACCTATTAAATACGCCAACGCTTGCGGCATATCATTAAATGAAATTTCTGTTTGAAAATGATTTACTTGCATTTTTCAAATTTTTAAGCGTAAAAAATTTGAGGTTCCATTAACACCCGAGAACCTCTTTTTCGAGCGTTAACTTGATGCGAATTTACATTCGTTATATGCAGTAAATCAGCGTAATAAACTCCGTACGGAGTGGGTACGGAGTACGGAGTGGCATCAATAAAAAGAAAAAGACCAGCGAATTAACGCCAGTCTTTTATCTATTTTCTTATTGTTTTTTATTTGGAAACGGAGTGCGGAGTATTAATTTAAAAGGTTAGCTGCTCTTTCTACTTCCTGTTTATTCAATTTTGGTATTTTCTGGTCTCTTAAATTGGGTTCATCAAACTGGCTACCGTCATAATCAACAAAACAGGTACAAACTATTTTCCACACACTGTTACCCGGATATGTAATGACTTTCAGTTGATTGTTCAATAATTTAATAAAATATGACAAAGTGCTTTTACCACCTGTCCATCTGATAGGATTGGCAACCAATTCGCCTGAGAACACATGCCTAAAATCGGTTATACTTGTTTCCTGAGCTATAAATTTGTTCTTTTTTAAAGAGTCCATCAGGTCTGTAATATTGCTACTATTTGATTGAATCTTTTTGTATTTGAAAGAAAGAATTTCGGGATTCGTACTGCTGGCTTTTTGCTGCAATGGAACTGAAGTTATTACTTGCACTTCCTTTAAATATGTGTTTTCCGGCACAGGCTTGTTTAATATTCTGCCATATATATCAGCAATGTTCATTTTATTGTCAGTATGTATATACTCTGAGAAATGGCTTTGTACTTCTAAAAAGCATTTTATCAAAGAAACAAGCGTGTAATTGGTAATAAATGTAGATTCTTTGTGTTCTCGGTCGGTGGTAAAGTCTGCATGTTTTGAAGTAATTAGGGTTAAATCATAGCCTCTGCGAATAATCAAATCATTTGTACTAACCAGTAAAGAGTTTAACAGGTCATTTGCTTTTTTAAGCTTAAAAAGAATAACATTTTCAGAATCATTTACTGCACCTTCAATTAGTTGGTTTAGGAATGTGGTAATATCATTATTGACTAATCTTTGATAATATCTGATTTTGTCAGAAAAAGGAGTGATTGAAAAATCAATGATATAGTTTGCTGTAAAACTTTCCTGAACTATTTGATTATTTCTTATTGCAGGGGGATAATAATCATCTGCATTTTGGTTCTTATCCAGCCAAGGACGAAGGTTGTTTAATATTATTGATTCGATTGTTTTCATACTGGCATTATTCAGGTTTAATATT
>CAZRIZ010000017.1:0-21213 GCA_964600285.1 uncultured Candidatus Saccharibacteria bacterium | reverse complement strand
TACGCGAGCTGGGTTCAGAACGTCGTGAGACAGTTCGGTTTATATCCGGTATGGATGTTAGGAAATTTGCGGAGATTCACCCTTAGTACGAGAGGACCGGGGCGAACGAACCTCTGGTGTATCGATTGTGGCCACCTGCTGCATTGTCGAGTAGCTATGTTCGGAAGGGATAAGCGCTGAAAGCATATTAAGCACGAAGCCTACTCCAAAATTAGATTTCCCCATGAGGACACAGAGAGAATATCTGTTTAATAGGTGCAAGGTGAAAGCATGGCAACATGTGGAGCCAAAGCATACTAATAGTCCCATTGCCTTTTTATGTTTCAGGATGACTTCATTTTTTTGACGCCATCTTGAAATCCATTGCAAAATGGACTAGACTTTAACTAGTGATTGGTGCTTATGAAGCACTGCTCGTCAATTAATAATTTACTTACGCGCCAGACTCTGGACTCCGGAGCGAGGTTTCACCGCACTTGCCTTAGAGGAAGTATCGCGTGATCGAAACCTTACTTCGGTGCCCATGGCGTCAGGGAAACACCTGTTCTCATTCCGAACACAGAAGTTAAGCCTGACAGCGGCGATTATACTGCCAAAAGTGGAAAAGTAGCACGGTGCCGAATTATATGGGAGACCTCCTTAACGGGAGGTTTTTCATTTGGTTTAATCTTTTAGGCTGTTTTTAGCTTAGACACATGCTGCGATTGTAGCGAGTTAAGTTCGGCATCATTTATGAAAAGAGATTAATTAAAGTCGTGACAACCAAAAACAGCCCTACTCGCAAATGGGCCGTTTTTGGAAAGTGTGTGTAAGTCTGTTTAACTAAAAACAGGGTAACTCTATGATATCGCACATTTTGCATAATTTCAAGCCTTTTATGGCTTGTTTATTTCTAAACTACATTTTATAATAACCATTGACATTTTGATTTGGTTATGCTATTATAATAAGCGTCATTATATCAAATGTGAGGTAAGTAAGGAGATAAGATGGCTGGAACAAAAGTAGGTGGAGCTAAGGCTTCACAGACCAACAAAAAGAAATACGGCTCAGACTTTTATGCTAGAATTGGCGCAAAAGGCGGTCGTAATGGTCATACTGGCGGTTTTGCTGCCAACCCAGAGCTAGCAAAGATTGCTGGCGCTAAGGGTGGTCGCATATCACGACGTGGTAAAGCAAAAAACGCAAAAATCGCTTAAGTAACAAGAGAAAATAGGGCTTGAATAACTTCAAGGCCTATTTTTTATTTGTCGTCGTTGCAGTCTATTCTGTTTGGCTATATTTGGTTGCCACTTCTGATGACATGTTGGGCAACTATATGAATGGTTTGCCAACTGTTGCCCAGTTAAGTTGCATTTAGGGCATAGGCTTCGTCTGTAAAGCCAGTCTCTGTAGGACTCAAGATAGCCGTCCTGAAGAGTTTGGTTAAATTCCGGCAAGTATTGCGGATAAAAGTTTGCTTTACTATATTCCCAGGCCGCCAACTCCATCTGTATAAGCTCGACATCATAATCATAGTTTGTATGCTTTAGCTCCATGTGGGCTAATTCGTGTAGGATTAAGTGCCCAGCTTCGTTAGGTCTTATTTCGGTAGAGAAGTAGATTGTCTTTTCGTTTGGTGACCAGTAAAATTGCCTTCCTGAACAGAACTTTATTCGAGGATAATCATGTTTGATGCGACTTAAAAGCTCGTCAAAAGCTGGCTTATCTTTTGATGGTTTTGGCATAAACTCCTATGCCATAAATAACAGCCATCTCGGGCTCGTTAGCGGCGATAATTTTCGGTCGGTTTAGTTTAGGCGAAAGCCCTTCGTCAATAAAATCATTAAGCATCTTGCCATATTTATGAAAATTTTTTCCCACGCTACCACCGATAATAATAAGTTCTGGCTGTATTATCGGGATTAATACCAAGATTCCGCGAGAAATTCGATCGGCAACAGCCTGCAGGATTGATTTGTTTGTTATGTTTTCGACTAGCTGGCCGTAATCTTGCACTATAGCTTTTCCAGAAGCAAATCTTTCCCATTCTCTAACAACGCCGTCGTACTCTAAGCTAGTCATGCCGGCCTCGGAGTGCAACAAGCCTTTAACTAATTTTCCATCGCCGATAAAACCTGAGCCAATACCGGCTCCGATTGATAAATATATGGCTGACTTTGGTGTTTGCGCCAACGCATTAACTTCGCCAAGACCAGCTAGGTTGGCATCGTTTTCAAGATAAATTGGCACATTAAATACTTCTTTGAGCTTAGTAATTAGGTCGTAATCTGTCCAATCTTCGCCCATATTACTGCACCAAGCAACTCGATTATTCTTGATTGGACCAGGTATGCCTATAAAAATAGCGGAGAATGATTTGTTAGTAAACTGGCTAATAATGGCGGCTATGATAACATCGGCGGTGTCATTGGCGGTCTCGGGGGTGGCCATTTTGACTTTGCTAACTATTTTGCCCGACTCATTTAGTCCGGCTACAATCAGATTAATACTTCCTACATCAACTGCTACTATCATAAGTTTTCCAACCCTTTCTGTGAACAGTAGAGCCGCTCTTTGCGTCTCCACCTCTTAACTCTTTGATTATATAATAGTTTGAGGTATAATTACATAAAACACAGGGAGTTTTTATGGACATCAGAAATACATTAAGAGACAGTTCTTTTGTAAAATTTTTGGTGGGTGGTGTAATTCTACTTACCCTAACGGGTACTGGAATTTATTTTGCAAAGAAAAATACAAGTTTAAGTACCGATAATGTTGATGAGACGCAAGTTGTGCAAACAGAAACCGGGGGGGCAGAGGGTGAGGGTCCTTTAGTTACATCTGAAGACAGTTCTGATCAGCTAGGTTATACAGAAGCTCAACCACAGCCTATTGAGACAGAGAGTGGTGAATCTTCTAGTCAACAGCTAGCGCAAAGCGATCTTTTACCAAGAACTGGGCCGGCAAGCACGGTCATCTACGCCATGATTACTGGTGCGTTGACCTACGGCTTGGCGTATTTGTTACGCAACAAGCTCCTCAACTCTTGAAAAAAATCATTTAATCAGTTAAAATGAATCCTAATCATTAGGTGTTTTGAGTTAGACTCTTTGAGGACGCCTGAGGAAATACAATTAAGGAAGGAGTCTATTTAGACTTATGGCACAAGCCAATAATATTACAATGGATGAGCTTTTGGCTCAAAATGAGGACATAAAGCCTCTAATAACTGGAGAATCGGTTGACGGCAAAGTTTTGTCTGTCAAAAAACACGAGATTCTAATTGATTTAGGAGCGCGCGGAATTGGTATGATTCCACGACGGGAGGTGGAGTTCTCTAAGACGCTACAGATCGGTGACGAAGTTACCGCTAGCGTGATTGATGCAGAGATGGAGGACGGTAGTGTTCTCTTGTCTCTACGCAAGGCAGTGAAAGACAAGGGCTGGGAAGAGGCCTCAAAGGCCATGGAAGACGAGACTATAGTTGAAGTGACTCCATTTGATGCCAACAGAGGTGGATTGCTTATTGAGTACGAAGGTGTTCGGGGATTTCTGCCAGTGTCTCAGCTATCAGCGGAACATTATCCACGTTTGTCTTCAAATGATAAAGACGAGATTTTGCATCGTTTAAATTCACTACTTAACAAAACAATGAAGGTTCGTGTAATCGATGCTGATCGCAAAGCTAATAAGCTGATATTCAGTGAAAAGGCTGCCGTCAAGGACAACTTGGCCGAAGCTTTTAGCAAGATGGCGGTTGGTGATACTGTCACTGGTGTTGTAACTGGAGTAGTCGACTTTGGTGTTTTCGTAAACGTTGAGGGAATTGAAGGATTGGTTCATATCTCAGAGATTAGCTGGGAGCGAGTCCTGAATCCGTCTGATTATGTAAAGGTCAGTGACACTATTGGCGCAAAGATTATCGATATTGACAAAGATCGTTTGAGCCTAAGCATGAAACAACTTACTGAAGACCCATGGTTGGGTGAAGTAGACAAGTTTGCTAAAGGATCTGAAGTTGAGGGCACGGTAACTCGTATCACACCTTTTGGTGCTTTTGTGCAACTAAGCCCCGCTGTCGAAGCTTTGGTTCATGTTTCTGAGCTCGGCAAGGGTAATGATGTTGACCCAGAGAGTATCTTCACTCTAAACGAAAAGAAGAAGTTTCGTGTATTAGAAATTGACAAACCGAATCGTAAGATTTCGTTATGTCTAGCTGAGTAAGTAGTAATTAGCAGTAGTTTTGCCTACTGGAAAGGAGAGTAATGGCGCAGGAGAAAATCATCAAAATGGCGGAAGCGATTACCGTAAATGAACTTGCCAACAATCTCAATATTCCAGTAGGTAGTTTAATTGGCGAACTTTTCAAGAATGGTATCGTTGCAACAATCAATCAAAAAATTGATTTTGAGACGGTGGAAATTATTCTTTCAGAACTTGGCCTGAGTGATGTTAAGCTCGAAAGAATCTCATTGGGCGACGACGTGGTCCAGCGTCACAAACTTTCTGCTAACGCCGAAGAACGACCACCGATTGTGGCCGTTATGGGGCATGTTGATCACGGCAAAACTACGCTTCTTGATTCTTTGCTAAAAACGAAGGTGGCCGAGAAGGAGGCCGGCGGAATTACTCAGTATATATCGGCCTATCAAACTAAATGGAACGGCAAGCCGGTTACTTTTCTTGACACGCCGGGCCATGAAGCTTTTGCTGCGATTCGTCAGCACGGCGCACTACTAACGGATATAGTTATTATCGTGGTTGCGGCTGATGATGGTGTTAAACCACAAACGGTCGAGGCGATTAAATTTGCGCAGAGCGCTAACGCAAAAATCGTAGTAGCAATTAATAAAGTGGATAAGCCAACGGCTGACGTCAATCGTGTGATGAGTCAATTAGCCACTGACTATCATCTAAACCCAGAAGAATGGGGTGGTGACACTATTATGATCCCAGTTAGCGCTAAGACTGGGCAGAACATTGATACGTTGATGGAGGCGGTCTTTTTAATAGCCGAAATGGAAGAATTAAAAGCCGATTACGATGTTGATGCTGAGGGCTTGGTGATTGAAGCCAGAATTGAGCATGGGCGTGGTGCGGTTGTAAAGCTATTGGTTCAGCAGGGCGGTTTAAAGGTCGGTGATTTTATTGTTGCGGGAGAAAGTTTTGGGAAGGTTCGCACTATGACAGATTATCTTGGTAAAACAATTCGAACTGCCAGGCCATCAACTCCAGTAACGGTTACTGGGTTCAAGACCTTGCCACAGTTTGGCCAAGTATTTACTGAAACCAGCACTGAAAGGCAAGCCAAGCAATTGGCCGACAATGCTAGAATCAGAAAACAACAGAGTGCCGCCACAAGTAACATGACTGGTGGTGACTTGCTTAAGTTAATGAAGCAATTTGATGAATCTAAAGATTTCAACGTTGTTGTCAAAACTGATGTTGAAGGAAGTTTGGCTTCTGTCCTGGACAGTCTAAAGTTGATCGACACTCATGGCGAGGTTAAATTAAATATTGTTGAGGGGCGTGTGGGGAATATCTCTGAAAACGATGTTCGTAGCGCAGTCGGTGGTAGCACTATTATTTACGGATTTAACGTTGATGTTTCCTCTGCTATAAAACAGCTAGCCGCTCGGTCTGGCGTTGAAATTAGGGTTTACAAGATAATCTATGAGCTTCTAGATGACGTTAAGCGTGAAATGGAAAAGCTTCTTGCCCCAGAAGTTCGTGAAACAGAAATTGGTCGTCTCAAGATTAAGGGCATATTTAAAATTATGCGCGATGAGTTAGTTCTAGGTGGCCTTGTAACAAGTGGTCGAATTTATAATAACTTAGTAGCGAAGATTATGCGCAAAAAAGATATTTTGGCAGAGGCTGAAGTTGTCAACGTGCAAAAGAACCAACAGGACGCTAAAGATGTTGTTGAGGGTGAAATGTGTGGGATGCTCCTTAAAACTAATCAAAAAGTTCAGGCTGAAATTGATGATCAAATTATATTTTTCAAACGCGAAGTTTTGGCGCGAAAAATTGATTAGCTTATGGTAAAATAAAGTTAGAAATATGAATTTAGACAATGATTTTTTAGCAGAGCTTGGTCTTGGCGGCATGCCAGAGGACCAAAAAAGTGAATTTTTGAAATACATTCTAAGTTCTTTAGAGGACCGTGTTGGTCAAGAGCTATCACGTGGTATGACTAGACAGCAATTAGACGAATTTAAGTCTCTAAATGGTGGCAACGGGGCCTTTGTGGCTCGTTGGTTGACTGAATATGACCCAACTTATAGCTCAAGTGATATGTTCGTAAATATGCAAGAGTCTACAGGCTTAGATAGGTCTGATCCAAGTTTGCTTTTGCAGTATGCATCAGCTAAGTGGTTGATGCTAAATCGTCCAGACTATGCCCAGGTGGTAGCTGATAACATTCAAGCTATTCGTCAGGAAATCGTTGCTAATCGCGATCAGTTACTTAGCTAAAAAGCTATTGTAATATTGTTTGGCGGTGGTAGATTTTCCATGCGGACTCATAAGTCTCTCTATGTTTAAGTATTTACCGTCAGCGCACAAAAAATTGATTAATGAGTTCGGGCTTTTTCCCACTGATGCTTCTAAAACTATAACCTCTCTACCACCTAGTTTAATCTTAGCTTTGGGCCATGAATAGAAGGCTCGAATTTTTCTGTCTAGTAACTCTGCACTTTCAGCTTCTGGCAACAGTATTGCGTCGTCTTTTTTTATCATCTGGCAAAAGCTAGCGCTGCTGTGATTTTGTGGTTTAGCTGTTAGGCCGTTCTCTACTTCAGCTAAAGTATTTATCAATAACTTGCTTCCAATGTCGGCTAGGGTGTTGTACAGTTCGGAAGCAGTTTCTTTACCAGTTAATTCTAGAGCCTCTTGGCTGAAGACGTCTCCTGCGTCCACTTCATTTGCTAGTAGCATGATACTCACGCCCGTCGTTCTGTCGCCATTCAAGATAGCTGACTCTATTGGTGAGGGGCCTCGATATTGAGGTAGCAGTGAGGGGTGAACATTAATAATACCATTTTTGAAAGCCGTAATTACATCTTCTGGGATAATTTTACCGAAACTAGCTAGCACGCCAGTCTTTTGACTGGTCTGTCTGATTGCTTGCCGTATATCGTCCTTATTTTTTACTTCAAAAATCGTTATTTCGTGTTCTAAGGCTAGTTTCTTGACCTTGGTTGGTGATAATTTTCGACCACGACCAACTTTTGCATCGGGCTTAGTTATAACTGCTTCGACTGTGAAATCTGAGTTTATTAAAGCTTTAAGAATTGCGGCACTAAAATCTTCAGTTCCTAGAAATACAATCGGCGCTATTGTTTTTGCTACCATATTAATAAATTATTAATCTTTAAAAATGCCGGAAGCAACCACTTCATCGTATTTTACTTTTTTTAGTTTTCCAGACTTCATGAGTTTATAAAAAGCGTTTGGTTGGTTCTTGATATGGTCAACAAAAGCTATGCCATTTGTGTGGTCAATTTCGTGCTGTAGTGTTCTGGCCATAAATCCGTCGGCCTTGATAAAGACGGTTTTGCCATTTTCGTTTTTAGCCTTAACTTTAATTTTCGGAAACCGCGCAACCTTACCGTAATAATCCGGAACGCTTAAGCAGCCCTCAAGGTCAACTTCTTTTCGCCCAGTAGCTTTTACGATTTCGGGGTTGATTAAGGTGACAAAATCTTTATTGTCTGCGTCGCTGATGTTTTCTCGGATTATTACGATTCGTTTCATGATTCCAATTTGTACGGCAGCTAGGGCGGTGCTAAGTTCATTGGGGCGACTATCTTCCCAGTCGATGGCGGCCTGTTTCATGGTCGCTATCATATCCTTAATGTCTTTATCAATCTTAACTACCGTCTCGGATTTCTGACGGAGCCTAGGGTCGGGTAGTGTAATAATTAACTTTTCCATAAAAATTTGTTAGACAATTATACCTTTTTTTATCTGTTAAAGCAATGACTCTGGGTCGATGTCGTATTGCCAATGGGTTTTTGGCAATATAGTTATAATTTTTTGTAAGTCTGGCCTATGTTTAGATTTAACAATAATTTGCCAATTATATAAACCGTTCCTTCTCTCATAAAAAGCGGGAGCTGGCCCAATCACGACAGTGCCCGGAAATTTAGTTCCGATTAAGTTCGCAACAGATTTAGCATCCTTTATGCATGCGGCCTCGGTTTTGTAGCTAACTTTAAGTTTTAATAAAAATGAAAAAGGCGGGTAGTTTAGTTTCTTGCGAATGCTCACTGTGTCTTTATAGAATTGGGCGTAATCTTGTGTGATACCGAGCCTAATACTAGGCTGTTGTGGCCGGTATGTCTGAACGATTACTCGAGTTTTCTTATCGTTTCGCCCAACTCGTCCGATTACCTGCGTAATTTGTTGAAAGTTTCGCTCCTCGGTTACAAAGTCGGGTAGGGTGAGGCCGGTGTCGGCTTGAATTATGCCAACGGTGCTGAGTTTTGGTAGGTTTAGTCCTTTTGCTACGACTTGAGTGCCAATTAAGATATCAATTTCGCCAGAAACTAACCGGTCATAGTACTTATCGACGGTTTGTTCCCGTCCACTATCTCCATCGAATCTGGCTATATTCGCCTCGGGAAAGTGTTTTGTAATTTCTTTCTCGATAAGTTTAGTACCAATGCCAGCGTGGTCGATATTGCTAGAGCCACAATCTGGACATGTGAAAGGAATGGGTTCCTTATGTCCACAAACATGACACGTCAAGTTAAATCGATCATGGTGGAGGATTAGGGGGACTTGGCAATTTTGACACATTGCTAGCCAGCCACAATCACGGCACAGAGTTGCGCTGCTTGATCCACGCCTATTGTGGAAAAGTAGGGCTTGCTCCTTGTTGTCTAGAGACCATTTTATCGATGCCATCAAAGCGTCAGATAAAAAGCTGTGCTGAGAAAAGTTAGCCTTTTTGGTCATGTCAATTAGTTCAATAGATGGCTTTTCTGTGGGCATGGCGCTACCCGTCAGTTCAATAACCTCACCAGAAATCTTTTTTATTAGAAAATAATCACTAACTAACGGTGTTGCGCTTCCAAGGACCAGTTTAGCATTTGTCATTTTTGCTATTGCTCCAGCTACTCGGCTCGTGCTGTAACGTGGATTTTTATCTTGTTTTAAGCTAGATTCATGGCACTCGTCAACAACAATTAATCCGATTTGTTTAACGGGCGCAAATATAGCAGAGCGAGCACCAATAATTACTTGGGGCGAACTAGTAGTCAAACATCTCAACCAATTGAGATGTCGTTGCGATTCGGTTAGTTTAGAGTGTAATAGCACAATATCTTGGAAATGGGCCGCAAATTGACTGATTAACTGAGCAGTCAAGGCAATCTCAGGAACTATAATTATGGCGGAATGTCCAGATTTTAGACAGTCTCTGACTAATTCAATATACACAGTAGTTTTACCAGAGCCAGTTACGCCATGGAGCAACAGAGTTTTATGAGGCGATTGTTTTATTAGACTAACGGCTCTAGATTGTTCAGTAGTTGGTGTAAGCTGGCTGTTTGTATCTTTAGTTTTTATGGAGTCGATTTTACTGCCTGATCGACGCTTTTTGTTGAGCCCTGTTGGTAAAACAGAAACCAAAACTTGCGACGTTGGTGTGCAGTAGTAATCACTTATCCAAGAAGTAATTTTGAGTAAATGTTTTGGTAGCGGCTGATCATTGACAAGTTTGGTGATGGGTCGAGTTTTAAAACTTGGTTGAACAACTTTTTTGAACACTACACCTATAGCGGAGCTGTTTCTTAGCGGAACTAGCACAATTGACCCAATCTCAAGCTCCTCGTCATACGAGTATGTCAAAAAAGGCTGCTCTTTGACGGCTTGTTTGGCTACACCAACTAGGTAATAGTGCATAATACCTATTATACTGGTAAAATAAGCATATGTATTTTAAAAGTCGTCACGAGGCCGGGAGTTTGCTTGCGCAGAAGCTGTTTGAGGCTTATCGCTTTGAGAACTGCGCTGTTTTGTCACTCGATAGCGGAGGAATCTTAGTTGGCAAGCCTATCGCCACCAGTCTACATACTTTATTGATGCTCTTAGTGACAGAGTCTATAGAGGTCCCGGGCGAGAGTCTTACTTTTGGATCGGTTTCTCAAAATGGTAATTTTACCTATGATGGCAATCTTTCACGATTTGAAATTAGCGAGTATACAAATGAGTTTCACGGCTATCTCCAAGAAAAGAAGCGCGAAGCTTTTCAGAAGATTAATCGGATAATTGGTGATGGTGGCACAGTTGACGTTAATATGCTGATCGGGCGTAATATTATCCTTGTAAGCGATGGTTTCGACAAAAGCTTCTCAGTTGAGGCAGTTCTAGATTTCCTTAAGCCAATTCGAGTAGGTAAGCTCATAGCTGCTAGCCCAGTAGCTTGCACAGCAGCTGTGAATCGTCTCCATATGTCTATGGATGAAATTCACATTCTTGACGTAAAAGCTAATTATCTTAGCACAGACCATTACTACGATGACAACACAGTCCCAAGTTTAGAGGAGGCTGTTGCCGAAATTAATCAAAATATTCTAAATTGGCAGTAAAAAGTTTGGCAAATTGTTGTAAAAAGTGTAAACTTAGGTTAAGAAAAGAAAGAGATAAATGTTAGACGTATTTATCACATCAAGGGTACGCCGAAAGGTTGTCGTAGTTTATGCTAAATATCCTGATTTTAGGACTCATATTAGAGGACTGGCTAAATTAATAAAAGAAGATCCGGGTAATATCCAGAGAGAATTGAAGAAGTTAGAGAGGGCTGGTTTCTTGCGCTGCGACCGAAAGGGTAATTCAAATATTTACTCAGCTAATAAACAGTTTTTGATATTTAAAGAACTACAAAGTATTGTAATAAAAACTCAACAACAGGCGGCCAAGGCTCGTCCATCGAGCAAAGCTTAGTTTTTTATGACCGAACTTGATTTGCTAGACTTGTTGCTAGTCAATCGTGGCATAGATTTGAGCCAACGCGCCAGTTTCTTAAACCCGTCTTATTCTGAACTTGACGATCCATTTGAACTTGCTGACATGAAAGTGGCCGTAGATCGTCTTAAATCGGCATACGATAAGGATGAAAACATTTTAATTTACGGCGACTACGACTCCGATGGCATTACTTCTACGGCTTTGCTTTTAGATGCACTTAAGAGCTTGGGTTTTAATAATGTAGAATATCGTTTACCGAATCGTTTTTATGAGGGCTATGGTTTGAATAAAACGGTGATTGAGCATTTACTGCCAAAGCCAGATGTAATTGTAACGGTTGATTGTGGTAGCATGAACCATGTTGAAATAGAGTCTGCTAATAAGCTTGGTATTGATGTAATTGTCACCGACCACCATAGCGTTTCTGATGATTTACCAGAAGCCATTGCTGTTGTTAACCCGAACCGCCCAGATAGTAAATACAAGAATCGATCATTATCTGGGGTGGGTGTAGCCTTTAATTTGGCAGTCGCCTTACAAAGAGAGCTAAACACACTCCCGCTGGGGCAAGAAAAGTGGTTACTAGATTTGGTCGCTATTGGTACGATAGCCGATCTTGTGCCGTTAAATAGCGAGAATCGTATTCTAGCTAAGTATGGGTTAATGGTTTTGTCAAAGACTCGTCGACTAGGTCTTAAATATTTAATGTCTACTGCTGGTTTTGCAGTAAATGATATTAAATCTGATACTGTGGCATTTGGTATTGCCCCGCGTTTTAATGCTGCTGGTCGTCTCGAGTCAGCTGAACTGGCACTGGATATTCTGCTGGCAGAAACAGAATCAGAAGCTAAGTCGTCTGTAGAGAGATTAGAGTATCTCAATCAGAAGCGAAAGGCTCTCCAAAATAAAATTATTGATGAGGCTACAAAACAAGCCGAATTATCTGATGACGCCGTTTTAGTTTTGACTGGAAAAAACTGGCACGAGGGTGTGGTTGGCATTGTAGCGTCGAAAATTATGGAGACTTTTTCTCGACCAGCTTTTGTTTTGCACGATGACGGGGAGTTTCTAAAGGGTTCAGCGCGTAGCTTTGGCGAATTTTCTATTGCAGAAGCCATACACGCAAACGCGGATTTGCTAGAGTCTGGTGGAGGCCATGCGGCGGCTGGTGGCGTGAAGTTAAAAAAAGAGAACCTAGATGAATTTACAAAACAGATTAATAAACTATATAAATCTAAAAAATTAAAAGACCAATTAAGGTTTCTTGAGGCAAAAGTTGACATTGACTTACCCGATTTATCCTTACTTAATAAGAAGTTTTATGACCTAATGTCGCAAATGGAACCATTTGGTGTGGGCAATCCCGAGCCGATTTTTCTGGTGCACAACTTAAGAATCGAGCGATTGCAAAAGTTAGGTAGGGAAGCTAATCACTATAAGCTTCGGGTAAGTGACGAATCTGGCAACAAGATGGATGTGCTCGGTTTTGGTTTGGTTGACAAGTACCCTGATTTGGCGTTAGGTTGTGTTATTGAGCTAACCCTAACTCTAATGCTGAATCAGTGGCAGGGGAAGAACAGTGTGGAAGGAAGGATTATCAGTTTAGCTTTCACAAAATAGACTTTTTTATTGTCATCAAGTCGTTAATCTGTTATTATTAAAAGATATGGTACAAGTTACAAGAAAAGATGAAAAGGAAGCAAACGAGAACTTAGTTCGTCGTTTTAACCGTAAAGTTTTACAAAGTGGTATTTTGTCTACTAAAAAAGAGACAATGCGTTTTGAGAAACCAATCTCTAAATCAGAACGTCGCACTAAGGCTATAGTGTCTAAAAAGCGTCGCGCTGACAAATTTAATAAAATCAAACTCGGACTACACTAATGGAACTCAAGGCGAAGATCAATCAAGATCTAAAAAACGCCTTAAGGTCTGGTGATCACACAGTTTGTGATACTTTGCGTTTGCTTAAATCAGAGGTGACTAATCAAGAAATCTCTTTAGGGTTGCGTGAGTCAGGATTGAGCGATGACCAGGTAGAACAGGTGGTTATGAAAGAAGCCAAGAAGCGACGCGAAGCGGCAGAGATGTATTCAAAAGCTGGTCGAGCGGAGTTGGCCGAGCGAGAAAAAACTGAGCTAGAAATTCTTAAAAATTATTTACCCAAAATGTTGTCTGAGGCGGAGGTTAGACAAATTGTTGACGAGGCTGTTAATAATTTTGGGTCAAAACCAGTGTTGTCAGATATGGGTAAGATAATTGGTGTGGTGAAATCAAAAGTCGGTAATTCGGCTGATGGCGCGATGGTGGCTCTGTTAGTAAAAGAGAGGTTAAGCCAATGATTTTATTTTTTGGTCCTCCTGGATCTGGCAAAAGCACTCAAGTTGAGTTGCTAGCAGAGGAGATGAACTGGATACATTTTAGCATGGGTCAATACCTGCGTACGTTAGATGATCCAGAAGTCAAGCAAACTTTGATGAATGGCTTGATGGTTGATAATAAAATAACTAATCGAGCGATTTCTGATGCTTATAAACTGGCAAAAGAATCTGGACAAAAGCTTGTTATCGATGGCTACCCGAGGCAAAAAGAGCAATCAGACTGGTTGATAAAGAATAACAATGAATATCATGTTGATGCTATCGTAGTAATTGACGTGTCTGAAGACGAAGTCAAAAGACGCATGTCGGAGCGTGGTCGGGCAGATGATACTGCTGAGACAATAAAAAATCGAATCAAGATTTTTAAGACCGATACTAAGAAGGCACTAAATGAATTTAAGAAAAATAAAGTTAGAATTTTTCATGTCGATGGTGATGGCTCAATCGAGCAAACTCATCAGAACATTATGAAAGTAGTCCATGAGCACATTGCAACCTCAAAAAACGTCTGAACAAATTGATTTAATGCGTGAAGGTGGCCGAATTCTGGCCTCGATTTTATCTGGTATAAAGACTCGGGCCGTGCCAGGCGTAACAGGACTAGAGATTGACGCATGGGTTGGACAAGAGATTGCTCGTCTTGGTGCAACTGCTACTTATAAAGATCCTAGTGTGAATTTTCCAGGTAATATTTGTGTGTCCGTCAATGACCAAATCGTGCACTCTATCCCAACCGATTATAGTTTTGTTAGTGGTGACGTTGTTGGATTTGATTTGACAATTACTTATAAAGCCATGAAAGTAGACTCGGCCTTTACTATGATAATAGGTGAGAAGGCTAGCGGGGCAAAGAAAATGTTGCTCAAGAACACCGAGCGAGCCTTGTACGCTGGTATTGATAAAGTTAAAGCCGGGGCTAGGGTTGGTGATATTTCTGCGGCTGTCGAGAAGGTTTTGAAGAAAGCTGGATTAGGGATTATAAGAGATCTGGTCGGTCACGGTGTGGGCAATGAGATGCATATGCCACCAGAGATTCCAAATTATGGTCAAGCTGGCACGGGTCCTATTTTGTCGATTGGTGACACTTTGGCGATTGAGCCGATGGCTACTCTTGGCGGCGATAGAATTAAGACTCAAGATGACGGTTGGTCAATTGTGACAGCTGACGGTTCTTTAGCGGCTCATTTTGAGCATACAGTCTTGGTTACCAGTGACGGTTACGAAATTTTAACCTAGTTTTCTAGCCAAAACTAGGCTTAGGCGCTATAATAGCCTTATGCAAGAAAACACTTTAGCCCCGTCCGTTGGCATAGATATAGGCACGAGCCAAGTGCGAGTGGTCGTCGGACAAAAAGATAATGACAATAATTACACTGTTATTGGCGTGGGTGAGTCTCTCGTTGGCGGTATGCGTAAAGGCAACGTCGTTGATTTGAGTGGCCCAGCTAAAGCAGTTGACGAGGCTTTGGCGCAGGCTGAAAGAATGGCTGGACTAGAACTCGATCAAGCAACCTTTAATATTAACGGCTCAAGTATCTTATCTACCAGTGTTTCTGGTATGGTAGCCGTTGCCTCTGGTGAAGTCACCGAAGATGATTTGATGCGGCTAGAAGATGTTGCAAAAGTCGGCAAGGTTCCGGCTAACCGTTCTATTCTATCAATTGTTCCGCATGACTACGTACTTGACGGACAGGCCGATATTAAAGACCCAATTGGTATGGTTGGATCCAGATTGGAGATTATTGCCAGCATAGTGTCTGCCTTGGCGCCACACGTTCAAAATCTAACGAAAATTGCCGAAATCGACAAGATTAATGTAGCTAGCCTCGTGCCGTCGCCAGTTGCGGCTGCTCAATCTGTTTTGAGCGAACAGGAAAAAGAGAGCGGTGTCGCTCTTGTAGATTTTGGATCTGCTACGACCAGTCTGGCAATTTACGAAGAGGGTGATTTAAGGCACGTGTCAGTCCTACCAGTTGGTTCAAATAACATCACCAACGACTTGGCGATTGGCTTGCAAACTACGCCTGATATCGCTGAAATTATAAAAGTTGGTTACGCTGACGCTTCGGAATCTGGTCGCGATAAACAGGTTTCGATTAAGCACAATAAAGTGAATCACGAATTTAACTTAAGCGTTGTTGACGAAGTAGTGAACGCGCGTTTAGAAGAGATTTTTGAGGCAGTATCGGCTCAGTTAAATAAAGCTGGGTACGGGGGACGCTTACCGAGCGGAGTGGTTTTGGTTGGTGGTGGATCTAACTTAAAACAAATTGAATCTTTTGTTAGGAACGAACTTAACTTGGCCGTAAGGCTGGGGTCGCCAAAAGAATTAAAAGGCTTGGCGGAAAAAGTTGAAAAGCCAGAGTTTGCGGTCGCTGTTGGTCTGATGATGCTAAATGGTTTGGGGGTACAAGCTCCCTCGTCGGATTACCCAGCTAATAAGAGTGGTATCTTGAGCAAGATATTTGGCATCTTTAAGTCTCGTCATTAAAATGTTATATTTATAGATAAAGGGGAGTATAAAATGCCTGAAGTTAAACCAACAGAAATTGAAACTTATGCAAGTATAAAAGTCGTCGGCGTCGGTGGTGCTGGTGGATCGGCTGTTAATCGTATGAAAGAAGCTGGATTAAAAGGTGTCCAGTTTATTGCTATGAATACCGATGCTCAGGCGTTACACAACTCGTCGGCTGACGAAAAAATTCATCTCGGCAAAGGCACGACCAACGGTCTTGGTGCTGGAGCTGACCCAGCAAAAGGCGAAATTGCTGCTAGCGAGTCACGCGATGATATTAAAGAGTCGCTCAAAGGTGCCGATATGGTATTTGTTACAATTGGAGCTGGTGGCGGAACTGGTTCTGGCGCCGGTCCTGTTGTGGCGGAAATCGCACGTGAACTAGGGATCTTGGTAGTTGGCGTTGCCACTAGGCCGTTTTCTTTCGAGGGAGAAAAGCGCAAACAAAATGCCGATACGGCAATCGATAGACTGCGTAGTCAAGTTGATACCCTAATCACAATTCCAAATGATCGCTTACTACAGACTATTGATCGTCGCACTCCGTTAATTGAAACTTTTAAAATAGCCGATGATATTCTTCGCCAAGGCGTTCAAGGAATATCAGAGCTTATTACCGAGCATGGACTAATTAATCTCGACTTTGCCGATGTTAAAGCGATTATGAGTAACGCCGGTTCGGCCTTGATGGGTATCGGTCGAGCAAGCGGTGACAATCGAGCGACTGAAGCCGCCAAACAAGCGATTGAGTCTCCATTGATTGAGGTCTCAATTGACGGCGCTAGGGGTGTTTTGTTCAACATTACTGGCGGCTACGATATGAGTATGAGTGAAGTTCAAGAAGCGGCTGAATTGATTACGGCCTCAGTTTCACTTGATGCTAATATCATCTTTGGTGCTACACTAAAGCCAGAAATGGAAGATGAGGTCGTTATTACGGTAATTGCCACAGGTTTTGACTCGGCCTATTACAGCGAAGACATTAAGGTTGCGTCAATTGAGCCAGTTGCTTCTGAACCAACCCCCGCACCAGTCGCTCCGGAGGTAGATGTTTCTGATATCGACCTCGACTTAGATAAAGATGAGCGCGAGAGCGTTAAATCAGATTTTGCTAATGAAGACGAGGCTAATATTTGGGTGACTCCTGCTGATGATGAATCTGATACGCCGGCATTTCTACGCCGACGTAACCGAAAGAAGTAACTTATGAGAATTGTGGTGGTTGCGCGCGATAGATCAGACTATTCTCGTCAAGTTGAAGAGCTAATTCATGATTTCAAAAGACAGACTGGCGGCGAGATTGAACAAATTGACCCAGACAGCAAGGACGGAATTAGTTTCTGTCGTGCTTATGGCATCGTAGAATATCCGACGATCTTGGCGATTAATCACGAAAGCGTGATGCAACAAATGTGGCGCGGCCTACCGTTGCCAACTATTAGTATGATTAGCTTTTATAACTAAAAAATAAGCTGTGTTTCGGGGAGAGTAGCGATAGCATACTATTGACTTTTTTGGCATTTTGTGATAGATTATAAGTATAAAACAATAAAAACAAAAAAGGATCAACAAAATGTCAGAACAGTTTAAATCCAGAGAGCAAGATAATTATATATCTCTGGAAGAAGCCGATAGAGAGGCTCGCCAAAAATTACCAGAAATGACACTGGAGCAGTTTGAACAGGCTCAGCTAGAGGCTGAGGCTTTTCGGATGTTCTCAGAATCTGGCGCTGTGGGCAATTTAATTAAATTTGCGCCAATGGAACGAGAAGACCAAGCGGCTTAAAACAAAAAAGGAAAAACAAAAATGTCAATAAAAAATAAAATAATCAATTTCATCACCAGGCATCGTCTACTGACTTTTGCTCTGCTACTGGCATTTATTTTGCCTGGCCTAACGAATGCGGCCGGCGACGTTCAAGTCAGGATGATTAGTGATGGTGAAGCCTACTTAGTCAATACAGTAACTGGCACTAAGATGTCGGCTAATAAGATGGTCGGACCAAACGGTCAGACTTATTTTTGTGTAAGTAAAGGTTTACGCGGCCCTGATTATCTGGGGGCCAAAGGTTCATATGGAACTTTTAGCTCACCAGTTAAAATGAACGATATGGCCAAAAAAGTGCTTCTACTGGGCTATCCCAATCGAAACATTAACGTTGGGTTTAGTGGGGTTGAGCAGTATCACATCACTCAGATTGCTTTTTGGGCAACAGTTACTGATTACGATCTCGTTAACGCTCCACAAATGCGCCACAGTTCAGTCGAAAACCTAAAAGTTAACAAAGGCTATCCGGCTGCTCCCTATGTGCTAGAAGCAGTTAAAAATTTGTATTACCAAGCTCAAAATACTGATATCGCTACTTTTAATCCAAGCGCTACTGTGACTGGTGCTATGGTGGCAAAGCTTCAAGGCTCTAATATGGTGGCTGGACCATTTACGGTAGCTGGTCAGAACTTACAGTCGGCTAGCTTTAGGTTAAGTGCAACTGGAGCTAATGGTGTTCAGTTTCTAAACAGCAACAATCAGGTTGTCACAACTGTTGGGTTAGGGGATAAGTTCTTTGTGAGTATACCTAAGTCAAACAATGCTAGCAACGGCTCGGTTAAGATTACTTTAGCTGGAACAGGTAAATATCTAGAAGGTTTAATCTACAAAGCGCCTCGAGGTAATATGCAAGACATGGCAACTCTAGAACCTGTAGATATTCAGTTGCCATTAGCTACTTCAGCCACTTGGGATAATCCAACTAACGGTCAAGTTGAAGTTACTAAGACCGACTCTAAGACGGGTAAGGTCTTAGCTGGTGCTAAGATAGCCGTGTTCAACTCGGCTGGCACAAAAGTCTTTGAAGGCACGACCAATGCTCAAGGAAAGCTTCTTAGCTCACAATTGGCTTTGGGTAAATATACATATAAAGAGGAATCAGCACCAAGCGGTTATAAACTTAATCAAACAGTTAGCTCATTTAGCCTGACTGCGGACGGTCAAGTTATTAAAGTTAGCTTAACTAACGATCCGATTCCTGACACACCTATCAAGATAAAGAAAGTTGACTCAGTCACTAAAGCCTCGCTGAAGGGCGCTAAAATTACAGTACTTAATTCATCTAATACAGCCGTATTTACTGGTCTAACTGACGCTAATGGTGTTGCTAATGTTGGAGCGCTCAAAGCCGGTAGCTACACGTACAAAGAGTTAGAAGCTCCAGCGGGTTATCAAGTTAATACAAAGACCTTTAGTTTCAAAATTGCGGCAGGTGATGCGGAAAAAGTCTTCACGATGGAAAACACTCCAGTCAAGAAAATAAACGTTTGTCGCTTGAGTGATTACCAAGTCGTTACAATCGAAGAAGCTAAGTTTAATGAAAAAGAATACTCAAAGAACTTGCAAGACTGTAACAATAACGAAAAACAGGTTTGTCGCCTAAGTGATCATAAAATCATCTCAATCAAAGAAAGAGAATTCGACAAGAAACTTCATACTGAAGACCTAGAAGAATGCGCACCGTTAATCAAAGTCTGTAAAATGGATAACAAAGAAGTCATCGAAATCAAAGAAAAAGACTTTAATGGTAAGATTCACTCAAAGAACTTAGATGATTGTAAAGACGATATCCAAGTGTGCGATTTGAACACTAAAAAAGTAATAACTATAAAGGTAGACAAATATGATGAAACCAAGCACTCAAAGAACCTAGAAGACTGTAAAATTGAAGTCTGTCTACTTAGTACCAAAGAGATAATCAAAATCGATTCAAGCGAGTTTGACGAATCTCGTCACTCTCATAACAAGGCTGATTGCCAGGAAACTCCTCCAGAGTTGCCACACACTGGTCCGTTAGAAACAGCTGCCGCGCTTATAGCCGTAACTGCCGTCACTATGTCTGTAGTCTACTGGTATAAGTCAGCTCAAGCTGTTAAAAGATCAAAGTAGAAATCCATAATCTCTCATCAGAACGTCTCGTATAAGCGGGGCGTTTTGAGTTTTATGTGATAAAATAACTTGCATGAAACAAATTACCAAAGCGGTTATCCCAGTGGCTGGCTGGGGAACTAGAATGCTTCCGATTACTAAAGCAGTTGAAAAATGTATGTTACCAGTCGGTACCAAGCCTGTGATTGACTACGTTGTCCAAGATTGCTTGAAAGCAGGCATCGAGGATATTTATTTTGTCGTGGGCGAGCAAAGTCGTCAGGTCAATGATTTTTATCGGTCTAATATTCAACTAAACGATTATCTAAAGCGCAAAGGCAAAGACGATATGCTAGCCATGGTGGCGCCAATTAAAGACCTTAAAATTCACTTTATTACTCAGCCGAGCACTGGTGGTTATGGCACTAGCGTTCCTGTTGGATTAGCTAGCGAAGTTATCGATGAAGACGAATCGGCTCTTGTCATAATGGGGGACCAATTTTTTTGGCGAACCGACGGAGGATCTAATGCGGATGATTTGATTAAGCTAGTTGAAGAAAGCGGACTGACTTGTGGATTACTTGGTGTGCCAGTTCCGCAAGAAGACGTGTCCAAATACGGCATTATCGAAAAAAACGGTGGCGATCGTTTTGTGCGAATTGTTGAAAAACCAACTCCAAAGGAAGCTCCTAGCAATCTAAATAACGCTAGTTTTTATGTCTTTGACAAGCAAATCTTTGAACTAGCCAAAACTCTGCCAGCTAATCCAGTTAGGGGTGAGTATGAAATCACCGATGTTATCAACGCTTACGTCAATTCAGGAAAAGATTTTATAGTTGGCGAAGCTAAGGGCGAGTATCTAGATAGCGGCAACGTCAACGGTTGGTTACATGCCAATCGAGTCGTGATGGGAGATACGGGAAAGATTTGCTAATCTCGAGTGTTTTTGGTATAATTTATCGCTATAAATATTTCAAAGGAAAATAATGAAAAAAGCAGTCATCAAAGTCGGCGGCAAACAATATTTAGTCGCTGAAAAAGAGACCCTCTTGGTGGATCTCCTCCCTGAAGGTACAAAAGAGCTCGAACTTGATGCGCTACTTGTGATTGATGGTGATGATGTCAAAATTGGCACTCCATTAGTCAAGGGCGCGGTAGTCTCGGCTAAAGTTACCGCTCCAGAAGTTAAGGGCGATAAAATTCGTGTAATTCGCTATAAAGCTAAAAAGCGTGTTCACAAAGAAATGGGACATCGCCAGAAGTATTCTGCTGTCGAGATCACCTCAATCAGATAAGTATTTAGAGAAAAACACTAAAAGTCGCCCAAAAAAAAGAGGCGACTTTTTACTTATTTTCCACATTTCCTCCAAACCCTCTTGACACCCTCAAATCGCTCATGCTAAGCTACCATTAACTACAAAGTGTGTAGTGAATATTTAAG
>CAZRIZ010000016.1:0-21317 GCA_964600285.1 uncultured Candidatus Saccharibacteria bacterium | reverse complement strand
CTTGCATGTGTTAGGCACGCCGCCAGCGTTCATCCTGAGCCAGGATCAAACTCTCCATAAAAGATGCATTCCCTACGAAATGCAATCTATAAAAGACTACTGACGATGTAATTGCACAAATAAATTGTTAATGTAATTCTTTGAGACTTGAAGTCCTCAGCAGGTTTGCACCTCAGAGAAACTCGCAGTTATTCAAAGACTGTATCGAATTCTACACGACTTATTCAAAAATGTCAACACTTTTTAAAAGAAAAACCAAAAAGTCATAAACGAAGCCACTAAGCCGACCACAGCGCCCATGACAACTTCTAGGGGCTCATGACCTTGGGGAACGTCTAAGAGCTTCTTTCGATGTCTCTTTAACAACTGGTTCAAAGCTAACCCTTGCTCACCAGTCGACAACCGAACGTTCATGGCGTCATACATAACTATAAGAGCTAGGCACAAGCCCAGCCCAAAAACTGGGCTTTTTAGACCATTGAGTAAACCGATGGTTGTTACAACACTACTTACAGCAGCGCTATGATCGCTAGGCATATCCCCACTTCTAACAAGAACTGCCATGGTGATCTTTTCTTTATGGGCTATCGCTAAAATAAGTTTTATTATCTTATTTATCGCTATAGCAACAACTACAGAAATTAAATACGCCCACGTTAACATTTTATTCTATTTACCAACCTTTGACTTAGGCCCAGAATCGGAATCCTCTCCCGGTACGACCTCATCTTTTTCAACTAGACCAATAGAGGCAACCTTATCTTGGTCATTTAAGCGCATAATCCTAACGCCCTGAGTGGTGCGACCCAGAGTCGGTATATCACTTAAACCAACCCTTATTGCCTGACCCTTATCTGAGATCATCAATATTTCATCGTACTCGCCTGTAATGGCACGTGCGGTAAGTATCGGTCCAGTTTTGGCTGTGACAGCCGCCGATTTGACACCAACGCCCCCCCGTTTGTGCGCTGGGAAGTTGCCGACTTTCGTCATCTTGCCATAACCATTTTCACTTACAACAAGAAGCTTGTCCGACGCCCCATCAATAACATCCATACCAACTACTACATCTTTTGGTCGTAACCTCACACCACGAACACCTCTAGCCGAACGACCCATTGGACGTGCGTCTTTTTCATTGAAGCGAACAGCTTGACCAGCAGATGTTGATATAATTACATCATTATTGCCGCTTGTCTTTTTGATCCAACGTAGCTCATCGCCATCATCTAGTTTAATAGCTATCAGACCACTTGCCCTAACGTTGGCATAGCTATTAATTGCAGTCTTCTTAACAGTGCCCTTGACAGTACACATGAACAAATATCCGTCTTCAGCGTCGTCTTTTGTAGATTTTATAATTGATGTAATTTTCTCATCAAGTTGAAGCTGTAATAAATTAACTGCTGCCGTCCCCTTGGCGGACAACCCAGCAGCCGGGACCTCAAAAGCCTTAAGTCGGAAAACGCGACCTTTATTTGTAAAGAATGAAAGAGAATCGTGGGTACTTGATGGAACGATCAGATCAATTACATCTTCCTCTTTAGTGGTCATACCACGCTTACCCTTACCACCACGATTTTGCCTTCGATAGTCCGTCATGGAAGTACGCTTGATATAATTCTCACTAGTCAGGATAATTGCCGATTGCTCTTCTGGAATCAGCTCTTCGTCAGTAAATTTACCAACTTCGTGGTCAATTATTTTAGAGCGGCGCTCATCGCCGTACTTCTCTTTAATTTCTAGTAGCTCTTCTTTGATTAAACGAATTATCTCTTGTTCATCAGCTAAGATTCTTTCATATTCCTCAATTTGTTTGAGCAAAGACGCTAATTCATCTTCAATCGTCTGACGGTTGAGCGCATTAAGTCTACGTAGTTGCATGGCCATAATAGCCTTGGCTTGAATAGAGGTAAGCTTAAATTTATCAACCAAATTAGCTTCGGTCTCTTCATCATTCTTACTAGCACGGATAGTTTTAATAACCTCATCGATATGATCTAAGGCTATCTTTAATCCTTCCAAGATGTGCGCTCGCGCTCGGGCTTGTCTCAGTTCAAATTCGGTGCGACGACGAACCACAATTTTGCGATGCTTTATATATTCTTCCAAGATGTCAATAAGCCCCAAGACTTTTGGCTGAACGCCATCAACCACCGCCAGCATGTTGTAGTGGAAGTTGGTCTGCAGTTGCGTTAATTTATAAAGCTGGTTGAGAACTTTCTTTGGGTAAGAGTCCTTCTTTAATTCAATTACAATTCGAATGACGCCTCGAGCACTTTCGTCGCGCAAATCACTAATCGAGACAAGGCGTTTATCCTTGACTAGTTCAGCAATTTTTTCAATTAATCCAGCTTTGTTAACGGCATAGGGCATTTCCGTCACAACTATCTGATAGCGGCCACGCTTTGTCTCTTCAATGTTAGCAACGCCACGAACCGTGACGCTTCCACGACCAGACAAATAGGCTTGGCGCATCGGTGAGCCGCCATAGACAATACCTCCAGTTGGGAAATCCGGTCCCTTAACATATTTCATTAAATCATCAACTGACGCACTTGGATTGTCAATTAAGGTAATAGTGGCGTCGACAATTTCACTTAAATTATGTGTTGGAATACTTGTAGCCATACCAACGGCAATACCGACTTGCCCGTTGAGCAACAAGTTCGGCAACTTAGCCGGGAGCACCATCGGCTCTTTTTCTGAGCCGTCAAAATTATCCTTAAAATCAACAGTTTCCTTGTCGATGTCCTCTAACATGACCTCAGCATTTTTGGTCAAACGCGCCTCTGTGTAGCGATGAGCAGCTGGCGGGTCACCGTCCATTGAGCCAAAGTTACCTTGACCCTGCACTAATGGATAGCGCATTACCCAATCTTGTGCCAAGCGCACCATTGAGTCGTAGATTGCTGAATCGCCGTGTGGATGATACTTACCCATTACGTCACCGACTATACGAGCCGACTTGCGGAAAGCGGCATTGGAGCGATTGCCATTCTGATGCATTGAATACAAGATACGACGATGAACTGGCTTTAAACCATCTCTGACATCAGGCAAGGCTCGATCGATGATAACACTTAGAGAATACCTAAGAAAATTATCCTCCATAACATTTTCAACTGTCCGGTCTTCAACAACACGAGAATGATCAGATTGCTGAGCAACCTTGATTTCGTCTGGTTCTATAATATTATCTTTCATAAAATTATCGTCCTGGTTATTTCCTTCATTTTTAGACATCCAAGTCCTCCAAATCTACCGTATTAGCTCGGTTTTGGATAAAGTTCTTCCTGAGCTGAGGCTCATCGCCCATCAACTTCGAAAATATAGTATCAGCCTTTTCAGCGTCTTCTATCTTGAGCTGGACCAACACGCGATTCTTGGGGTTCATGGTCGTCTCCCACAATTGGGTGGCGTCCATTTCACCAAGCCCCTTATATCGTTGCATCATGGTGACGCCCGCCTGCTTTAGGGTCTCTTCGTTTGGATCAACATTGACGCCCCTAGATTTTCTATCTTCAATCAAACTCTCTAGAATCTTGTCGCGCTCTTCGTCACTGTAGGCGTAATATTTTGCATTTTTACCAGCTCTGATTAAGAAAAGCGGCGGCTTGGCTAAATAAATATGCCCCTGCTCAACCACTGGTCTCATATATCGGAAAAAGAACGTCATAAGTAGCGTAGCAATGTGGCTACCGTCAACATCAGCATCGGTCATTATAATAATTCTGTCATATCGCAAGCCACTAATGTCGAATTGCTCTCCTATCCCAACTCCCATGCCACGAATCAAACTAACAATCTCGTTATTTTGCAACATTCTATCCATACGAGCCCGTTCAACGTTCAGGACCTTTCCTCTCAATGGCAAGATTGCCTGAACACGCGAATCACGCCCAGATTTTGCAGAGCCACCAGCAGAGTCTCCCTCTACTATATACAATTCACACTCAGCGGGATTTTTGCTGGAACAATCAGCCAGCTTGCCTGGTAAATTGAGGCCGTCTAAAACACCCTTGCGGATTACATTATCCCGCGCCGCACGAGCAGCCTTGCGGGCTCTAGCCGCTACGATAGACTTGTTGATAATCGCCTTTGCAGAATTTGGATTTTCCTCCAAAAAATAGCCAAACGCCTCGCCCATTACTTGCTCGACATAGCCACGAACCTCTGGGTTACCTAATTTATTCTTAGTTTGGCCCTCAAATTGTGGGTCTCCTAATTTTACTAGAATAACTGCCGTTAGACCCTCACGCACATCGTCGCCAGAAAGGTTGTCTTCCTTTTCTTTGAGTAAACCGTTCTTTCTAGCGTAATCATTAATGGTCCTAGTAAGCGCAGCTCTAAACCCAACGACATGCGTGCCTCCGTCAGGGTTCAAAACGTTATTAGCAAAAGCCTGAACGTTTTCATTGAAGGTTTCATTATATTGGACGGCTATCTCCACAATAGCCTTGTTCAGTTCTTTTTCAACATAAAAGATTTGTTCGTCTAGCGGGTCTTTGTCGCGATTCAAGTTTTTGACATAGCTCTTGATACCGCCTTCAAAATAGTAAGATTTGCTCTGGTTAGTCCTCTCGTCAAAAACCGACAACTTAAGTCCCTTGGTTAGATAAGCTTGCTGACGGATATATTTAACCACCCAGTTGTAATCAATTTCAATAGTTTCAAATATTTCTGGATCGGGATAGAAGGTAATTGCAGTTCCAGTATCGTAAGATTTACCAACCACCTCAAGATCAGTTACTGGCTTTCCACGCTCATACTCTTGGCGGAATACTTTACCCTTTTGGCTAATTTCCGCAGCCATCTTACTAGAAAGAGCGTTAACTACGCTTGAGCCGACACCATGTAGACCAGACGAGACTTTATAACCACCACCACCAAATTTACCACCAGCGTGCAAGATGGTCAGTGCGGTTTCAAGGGCTGATTTGCCAGTTTTGGGGTGAATATCAGTCGGTATGCCACGACCGTCATCTACAACTTGAACACCACCGTCTTTTTGTAAGGTGATCTTAACTATGTCGGCATACCCGGCAATAGCTTCATCGATTGAGTTGTCGGCAATTTCCTTTACTAACTGGTGGACGCCATCATAGCCAGTTCCACCAATGTACATACCGGGTCGCTTACGAACCGCCTCAAGTCCTTCTAAAACCTGAATTTGAGCCGCACCATACGAACCGTCGTCTGTGTTTTTACGCATCTTTCCTCACTGAATATCTTTATTAAACTTACCTTATTGTAACTTATTTCTCAAGTTTTCTCAAGTTAACTTCTGCTTTAATAGTTCTTATGTTAAAATAATCTAGTGACAGGCCTAATAAAATCATATGTTTCGTAAAATAGTTTCCTCCTTAGCGTATAGCCCAGCCATGCTTTGGCACCTAGGTAAGTTAGACACGAAAAACAAGCAAGAACTTAGAACTAATAATAAAATTATTGTTCTAGCTATTTTTCACTTGCTACTTATAGGTCTAATCTATATCGGTTGGCCCAATAACAATCCCGCATTAGTGCAACCAAATAACCCCCTTCCGAACAACTTGTCTGGCAGGGTTTTAGTTGAGACTTACAATAAAATCGCACCAGGCGATAAGATTGAGCTGGGTGGTGGTGAGATTAGTCCAGGCGAGCCCATACTATTGACGTTCATAATCACCAATAATAGCAACGAGGACTACACCGGAGTGGTCTCTATACATATGCCCGAAGTAGACTCTTATGTTGTACCAGTATCAAGCGACACTTCAGATGTGAACATAGACTGGCAGAAACAGCAGCTTCATTGGAATATTAAATCTCTCGAACCATCTGAAAGTCAGACGGTTCAAATAAGCCTGCAAAGTCTGAACAACTTTGGGACCCTGCTCAAAAATCAATCAGACCGGTGCAGTCTAGATGTATTTTTCGGAAACAAAGAGACCCTGTCTTTCGTCTGCAACCCCATCAAGGTCGCTCAAATAAGGATCTCGGAAATTAATAGCGCAACCAAGATAAAAATATTATTTTACATCGGCTTGCTCTTGCTTGTTATATTGATGGCAAAATTAGTCCACCGTTCGGAATTAAAGTTGTCAATCAAGGAAATTCGCCTACTGCGTCAAAAGATTAATAGAGGAAAATTTCTACTATGAGTACGAATAAGAGATCCGGTAGTAAAACGATTGACGAGGGCACAAACATAGTTTCCCAGTTTCTAAGTAGCCGGCCAATTGACTCGGGCGCAAACAAACTTGGCCGACTAGCCATAAACCAATCATTATACTTTGACTTAGAAGGCATAAAATTAAGGGCCACTCGGTTTGGCAAAAGCCTGTCGTCATATACGTTAGGACGAGGCTACGATAAGGCCATAGACTCCATAAAGCCAGATTTAAGCTGGTTTGATAAAATTCTAGAAAGTGCCCTTCACAACAAAACAATCGAAAGAGCGACTTGGCTTGTCAACGGTCTACTATTAAATTCTACTGTCATATTTACAACATTAGCAGTGTCGCTAATCGGCATAGTGGCCTATTCTGCACTGTGCCTAGCACTAACTGATCTATACCCCGACCCCATAGTCTTACTATTAATTTATGTATTGAGTTCTGTTGTTGGAATTATAGCAAGATTGCTATCTTCTAAAAAATAATCCGTCTTCTTTCAGCTACGCAAAACAAATCTTTATTGCTTCCGGAAATCAATCAAAACCTTACTTGACCCAGCCCCGTCACCCTGTTTGTTATGCCGAAAATCAATTTCGCCTGGATTAACGCTTTGTTGTATTTTTTGCATCGTTTCACTACCCTCCACCGGTTGACCTTGATTGTTGTAATTATTACTACGAATGGTATCATTCCCAGAAACACCCGCCTGAATAGTAAATTCCGCAGGCTTTGGCTTTGGTAAGGCTTCAGGCCTTTTTAACTGCGCAGGACGCACCTGCGCTGGTGCTACCGAGGGAACAGCCTTCGTCCCCATAACAACAGCTCCACTATTTTGGGCCAGTTGTTTACGACGCTCAAGCCAGTCGTCCATGAATCCTCTAGATTTGTTATTCTCTTCGTGCTGAATTTGACTCAAAACATTAGCATTACTCATAGCTCTCTTTCTATCTCCAGCAGATAGCCTCTGTCTGATTTCAGCGTCAACCGCATTCCTATCTTGTCCATATTCTACTCGCGAATATCGCCTAAGAGCCCCTCTCAGCTCGGCGCTAGGCTGGCCCATAGGTGGGATTAGGTTCATACTAAACGGCGCCGAGGGAATATTGTTAATCAAGACAGAAGTGATAGTTTGATAATTAGGTAGCTTTGTCAAGTCTTCGGCATCAAATGTGGGAGAAAACTTCTTAACCAACAGCTCCGCATCCGTCACACCTACGCGACCGGCTATCATAGTTCCTACGTTGCCTATCAGAGCCTCTCGAATTTTGTCTGTTAGCTGTGTCATAAACTGATTAGCAACGATAATATTAAGTCGGTATTTCCTAGCCTCTGACAGAATTGACTCAAAACTATCTGTAGCAAAATTTTGAAACTCATCAACATACAAACAAAAATCTTTACGCTGATCTTCCGGTATTGAGGCACGGGACATCGCGGCAACCTGAAATTTCATAATAAAGATCATGCCAAGCAACATTGAATTCAACTCACCCGTCTTACCTTTAGAAAGATTGACGAGCAATATTTTGCCTTCGTTCATGATTTTTTTAATGTCAAAGCCAGATTTAGTCTGTCCTAATATATTTCTCATCATCTCGTTAGACAAAAACGCGCCAAACTTTGAAGCGAACCAGCCAAGGACATCCGACTTGGAAGATTCTGTCGTTTGTGCCATTTCTTTATTCCAGAAGTCTAAAACCGTCTGATCTTTAACAAACTGCAACTTATAATCAGCGAAAGCTTGGTCATTAAAGACTTGTGGTATGTCGATAAAGGTCGCTCCACTAGGATCGGCCATAATTGTTAAAGCGGCATTGCGAAACCAATGCTCGAATCTAGGACCGACGATGCCTGTGTGTCCCGGGTCATACAGACGATATAACATCTGAATACCCTCTTGAATCAAAAAGTCTTTCTGATCCTCCGTCTCAAACTCAAACAGATTTAGACCAACTGGACGCTCTAAATCACCTGGGTCAAAATAGACCACGTCTTTTATGCGTTCTCGTGGCACCATACCAAGGATTTTCTCAATCGAATCTCCATGTGGATCTATAAAAGCAAACCCGCGACCGGCCATCATATCCTGATAAGCCAAATTTTCTAACAAACCAGACTTACCAGTTCCAGTTTGACCAATAAAGTAAAGATGGCGACGGCGATCGTTCGTGCTTAGTCTAATTGGTTTTTTCACACCACGATATTCGTTATAACCCAACAGCAGCCCCTCGCTCATGGCTTCATTAGGCCCATCAACTTGCTTTGATGCCTGTCTAACTACCTGAGATGTCGGTATATCTTTTTGGTTTGGTAAATGAAACATAGTGGCTAGCTCAACGCTATTTAGCACGTTACTTTCCAACGACTGAGGAAAAAATCGCATCAAATAAGCCGTGATAAGTTCATCCACGTTCTGTGTGTAATTAAATTCGAAACCGTTGTACTGAGGTCTCTCAAACACCGAAAAGGCCGCTATAATGGCCTCCAGGATCATCTGAGAACGCGCCATTGTATTAGAAGATACAACGACCCTAGTCAGAGTCTCAAATCCTGGATAGCGAGTTTTTTCCTCTATAGCCGCTATCTCATCCTGGTCGATAGAAGAAAGCTGGTGCTCAACCTCGTCACTGTTTGAACTACTAAGTTCAGGAGGCTTCCACAGAGCTTCCAGAAGCTCACCAGGAGAAAACAATATATTACTACCAGATTTTTTGCCACCCTGCTTGTCTTTTCTAATTTTGTCTGCATATTGACTGGCCGTTTCGGACCAGTTATTATCTGCCGGCCTCATCAGAAACTGTAAAGCCACGCCGTCATCTCCCTTAGCCAGACTTAACGCATTCAAGATTGACCTAGAAGAATCCTGCTTATTCTCTTTGTAAGTTGCAATGGGATAATAAAACTCTCGTTTGAGAGAAAATTCTCCACCGATTGTACCCGTAACCTTACCAACCTGACTAAATATATTATCTCCTCTAACTTCCTGGACTATAGCCGACGGATAAGCCGTAGTCACAGACTGCTTAATAACATCAACTAGACTAAGAGGCGCAACCACATAATATTGCACCAATCCGTCGTTAGAGATAAGCTCAAACGAGATATGCCTCTGGCCATATATTTTTGACTTAAACCCCTTTTTTGCGGTTGAGGAGATGATGTTGTACATAACCTGTGCCTGCGATATAGTTTCGTCAGTAACGTCACGCTCGTCACGACCTCCAGTGTCTAAATCAGTACTACTTGGCGGCAGGTTAATGTGCAGCCTGATCATCTTCAAACCCCGCTCGTAGTTTTTAGCTTCACGAGCCACCTTTCTATATTGTAACCAGACTATAAAGAGAACTATACCTATAACAACCAGAGAGACAACGACAAATAAAACAACCTGGACTAGCTTACTCATAATCCAACCGTAGACTGATTATTTGCATCTCCAGCTTGTCGCCCATAACGCTTAAAAAGATAATCAGCCTGCAGGTCCTTAATCTGCTCTTCTCTTAGATGAGGATTGTCAGCTGTAGTAGCGATAATCTGCTTCGTTATGTCCACCCACTCTTGCTCTATCTTATCCAAATCCTTAGCCTCAGGTGGCGTAGCAAACGGTAGGCTCCCCTGAACCCCAGGTTGGTCTTTTGCATTGACACTAGCTGAAGGTATTGGCCCAACCAGTGTTTTTACATCTGCCACTACGGCACCGCCATCAGCCTGCTGTTCCTTGCGCTCAGTCTCCGGCTGAGACAGCGGAGCGATTTCAGGAGACATTTGAGACCGCATTAAATTCAAATCCACTTCTGGAAGAGATAGCCTATCTTGAGCCTCTATATGTCTTTCTGGATTACCTATTTTTTGCTCTAAATTCACGCTTACTATTATACCACAAGCCTAATGGTATTTACCCCTTGATTATGACTGTCGAACCCACTATCACGATAGCAACTACGAGAACTATATCCAATAAAGAGACTGGCTTGACTGATTGGACCGCAAGTAAGAATATGGGAGCGCAGCTAATCAGGGCAACTAGTCGTTTCCTCTTTGTAATAAAAACACTTGGTTTTTTTGGCAAATCAGCAAGAATGGTGCCGTAAAGTTTGAAAAAGAAAACGAATAATAAATTAGTTAAACCAAAAACCACACCATAAAGCAGCAGAAAAATAATCAATAGAGCGACTGGCGTGATGTCGTCTGGGGACGTGGTGTGTAATATTAGGAATAAGACTCCAAAACAAGCTAAGGGCGCAAGCAAATCTACCTTTAACCAAATCTTTTTTAAAATATCACCAATGCTGCTCATAATGCTTTCGTATATTATAACTTAAAAATAAATAAAAATACCCCGGAACGATACGCAACTGGTGCTACATTATTTAATATTGACCAGGACCCGCTCCGGGGTTTGACCGCTCCGCATTGCGTATGACGCAACTTGGAACATGTCTGCAGCGAACTCGCCTAGCCCAAAAGCTATCCGAGTTACGTTATAAAAGAACTAGCCGTGGCCAGTCAGACCCTACTGCAAAATTGCATTAAGGTCAATTCTAGCCATTGGCGAAACGTACTATTTTAAAATGAGCAAGTTTTACTTTTTTATTTTTCAAATCGTTTTTTTGTTTTTGTAAAACCTTACTCCCATACTAGCACAAGCGCTTAGTAATGTCAATACTTTTGTCCAGACTTTATACAAACTCGCCAGCTCATGGATACTTCGTACTGTGCAAATGATTATACGTATTTTACTTTGCTTAATTATCCACCTGCACTAACTTATTTTGTGAGAGAAATGTCTACGCTCTGTTTGAGTCTAGCCATAATTTTTTCTAATTTCCTAAGCTATATCTAAAAAGGATCATGGCTAAAGTCTGAGACTTAGAGAATATAGTTTTCCACAGTTAGAACTATTTTATACTTTTTGTTAAAAAGTTCTTGACATAGTCATTTTTTTACCATATTATAGGGGTAGCTCTTGAATAAAAAAATTGTGCAGGAGCCAAAAACAAACAAAAGCATTCCAAACTCCATGCAAAATGACCGTACCTCGCAGGCGGTCATTTTGTTTTATTGAACTGCCCGACTTAACAGAAAATTAAAAAACCAAATTCGCAAAAATTTGGTTTATAAAACAAACTGGTGGAGCTGCGGAGTACTGCCCTCCGGTCCAAAATGGCATAAATACATTTTCTACAAGCATAGCTAATTTTAAGTTTTTTACGTTCATTGATTTATAAAAAATCAGCAAAAAACAAACCAAAAAACGTGACTGTATTTTGTCCGTTACGATAAGTCGGTCGTAACGTAAGCGACTAAGTTATAACGCCTAAATGATTTATGGTCGCCTAATTCATTAAGACGATTGCCCAGCTTAAATTAAGCGGCAATTGGCGCAAAAGCCAACTTTGGAGCGAAAACGCTCTTTAAGCTAGCAAGCGCACGAGAAATTTTGTTCTCAGATATTTTAATAGTTAGCGTCTATTAATCGACTTGCTTATGTATTTTAACTCACTTCGTCTAAAGCTATTTCAGCCCCGAATATCTTAATTATACCATACAGGGGTGAGAAATCAACTTAACATTGGCGAATAAATATGCTTAACTATGACTATTATGGTTGGTAAGATAATATCCGCTATACCCCTAGGCTACACCGGCCAGATTATTGACGTTGAAGCCGATGAAAATCGTGGATTGCCGGGATTGCAGATTGTTGGTATGGGTGGTAAGGCAGTTGAGGAATCAAAAGAGCGCGTCAGGAGCGCAATCCGCAACTCTAACCTAGAATTTCCAAAACAAAAAATTATTATAAATCTAGCACCCGCCGAGCTACCTAAAGATGGTGCCCACCTAGATCTAGCGATCGCCCTATCTATACTAGTGGTTTCTAAACAATTATCTCAAAAAGAGGTCGAAAATAGCCTGTTTATCGGAGAATTAGCTCTGGATGGATGTCTAAGGCCAGTCAGAGGCATAATCAACGTCGCTGAAAGCGCTAAAAATTCAAAGATAAAAAATATTTATATTCCCAAAGACAACTTTAACCAAGCCAGGCTGGTCAAGAACATTAATGTCTGGCCAATAAGTAGCCTAAGAGAGCTCTTTCTGCACCTGAAACAAATAGAGCCAATAAACATCCCACCATTAGAGCCTAGCGAAAAAAATCAAAACGCCGATAACCCGCACCAGATTACTCTAGATGACATATACGGACAAGAGCAAGCTAAGCGAGCTCTCACAATAGCCACTGCTGGTAGACACAATATTCTGCTTACCGGTCCTCCCGGAACAGGCAAAACCATGTTAGCCAAAGCCATACCAAGCCTACTACCCGCACTAACCGAAAAAGAGATTATAGAAACAACAAAACTACATAGTCTTTCTGGTGAAAAAAGTATGGAGGTAGTGACAACTCGCCCGTTCAGAAGCCCACACCACACCGCAAGTAAGATTGCCCTCATAGGTGGTGGAAGCTCACCACAACCAGGCGAAATTAGCCTTGCCCATTTAGGAGTTCTGTTTCTAGATGAAATACCAGAGTATCCAAGATCTGTCCTAGAAGCTCTACGACAGCCGTTAGAGGACAAAACGATAACCGTAGACCGGCTACAACACAGAACCACCTATCCCGCTAGTTTTATGCTAGTCGCAACAATGAACCCATGTCCTTGTGGCTACTACGGCGATCCAAAACATAACTGCACCTGCACAACAACACAAATTCTCAACTACCAGAAAAAATTATCGGGACCATTGTTGGACAGAATTGATATTGTAATTAATGTCGACAGAGTCCCCAGTGACAAAATACTACTAACAAACACATCCTCGAGCCAGCAAGCCAACGCTATTTGTAAGATTAACAACGCTCTTGAGTCTCAGAGACAGCGCTACTCTAGAAGTTATTTTTACAACAGCGACTTGTCTACTCGACAAATAAAGTCAAAAATACAACTCTCGGACAAGGCGACTAAATTGCTAAACCAGGCGTCGGAGAAGCTAGACATAAGTCCGAGAGGATATTTTAGGATCATAAAAGTAGCACGTACAATTGCTGATATGGAGAAAAATGAACGTATCAAAACCACGCATATCGCTGAGGCCATCCAATATCGTAAAATCACTAACCAGGAATACTAAAAAATGTGTGGTGCAAAAAGGTAAAACCCCTTGTCTATCTACGCAAGTTCTGATAGAATGCTACTTGAGTTTAAGCACTCAGGTTTTTAATGTTAAAGCGAGGCCACATAAGTACAGATAATCGTATTAATCAAGAAATTCGAGCCAAGGAGCTCAGGGTTATTGATGAGAATGGCGAACAATTAGGAGTATTAAAGCTAGCTGAGGCGCAAAGAATTGCATCTGAGAAAGACCTAGATTTAATTGAGATTGCCCCTTCCGCTAACCCACCAGTTGCTAAAATTATGGATTGGAGTAAATACCAATACCAAAAAATGAAAGAGCAACAAAAGAATCGAAAGAAAGCTAAGTCTGCTGAACTTAAGCAGATGCGAGTCAACCTAAAGATCGGCGAAAACGATTTGAATGTTAAGCTCAAAAAGGTTAATAGTTTTCTAGATGAGGGAGATAACGTTCGAATAACTGTCGTATTTAAAGGCAGAGAGATGGCACACAAGGAACTAGGCTACGAAATGATTGATCGAATCGTAGGACTACTCGGTGATAAAATCTCTATCGGTCAACCACCGAAAATGGCTGGAAGAAACCTGAGTATAGTAATAAGGAGAAAATAATGCCAAAGCTAAAAACCCACAAAGGAACGTCAAAGAGATTCCGCATTACGCCTACTGGTAAAATTATGCGAGAACGCGCCTTTGGCAATCATATATTGTCAAAAAAGAGTAAAAGACGAAAGCGTGTTATAAAAACAACAGCTCAAGTTAATAGTAATCACAGTAAAAATATAAAGAAATCTTTAGGAGTTTAGTAATGAGAACAAAAAGTGGCGTCGCCGCACGAAAAAAGCACAAGAAGATTCTTGGTGAAGTAAAAGGGATGGATCACTACAGGCGTCGATCTTTTCGACTAGCCAAACAAGGGCGCATAAAGGCTCTTTCATATGCCTACCGAGACCGTCGCAATAAGAAGCGCGACTTACGACGTCTGTGGATTAACCGAATTAGTATTGCTGCTAGAAACGGCAACACGACCTATGCAAAGTTTATTGCAGGCCTAAAAGCCAATAAGATCGAACTTGACCGAAAAATATTAGCAGAGCTAACCGTCAACGAACCTAAAACCTTCAGTAAGATATTAGAAAAAGCTACTAACTAGACATTTTTCATATACTACATTAAAAACCTCTCATAATGAGAGGTTTTTAATAGCTTACCGTAAGCCGGATTCTGTCAAGCGCAATCATCTATCTTGACCAAATATTACTACTTGGTTCTAGCGTATTGACCTGGTGAGACGACAGCTCATAGCCAAGTCCCTTGCAACTAGTAGGGTTTACCTCTCAATAGCGTCGCCGCTATTAACTGTGGGCTCTTACCCCACTCTTTTCACCCTTGCTCGAAAGCGGTTTTGTTTCTGTGGCACTTTCCCTAGGATTGCTCCCGGTCGCCGTTAGCGACTACTATCGTCGTGGTTGTCCGGACTTTCCTCTAGTAAATCTTAAATAAACTAGCGATTGCGTAGCAAGCTATTGCTAATTATACTATATTTTTACGCCCAGCATAGTTGTCTAAAATGTCATTGGCTAGAAGATCAGCCTCTTTATTATACTCTCGATTAACATGGACGAACCTTACTGACTGAAACTTCTTCATCAAATCAATGATGCTTTCGTGCACAGGCCAAACATCACGATTCTTAACACGGTAGACGCTATTCAGTTGATTGACAGTTGATAAATTATCAATTCGGCACTCTACAGACCTGGCCCCGATTTCAAGTGCCGCTTCAAGTGCAATCTTAACAGCATAATACTCGGAAAAAGTTGAGGTGGTAATTCCTAAATACTCACCACTGCTTATAATTGCCCCACCCCTATCGTCATAAATAACATACGCCGACGCAGAGTGTCCAGGATTTCCCCTAGAGGCGCCGTCAGAGTAAATAATATAGGTAGTGGCTTCAACATTATTTACTGTAGTTGTTGCATCGACCTGACTTGACGCTACCCATCCAAACAAATGACCCAATATATTGACAGAAGCTCGATCTTTTATAGAGCTAATAAGATCACGGCTTAGGCTCAACCATATTATCCCCGGTACTATTGGCTTCTTCTCTTTTTTCTTGGCCAACCTGCCTGATAAGTTAACGCGATAAATTAAGTCGACGCTAGGCAACACCATACCATCTAATCCCTGAGAGAATATATCAGCAATGTCAATCTTGCAATCAACTACACCAAAACGTCGTTCTATATAGTCTTTCACGGTGTCAATTGGTTGCCCAAAGTTTGTAATTGACAGAATAGGCAGGCTACGCGGAGTCAAGCCATCGCCGGCCTCAAGCGCAATCTTTCCATTATCTAATACAATGACAATTATATTTACTGTGTGTTTTTGTTCCATAAGCTTTAGCTAATTATACACTAAAAAGCCCCAGCGTTAGCACGTTGAATTTCCTTGCGTTAGACACAAGGCGGGACTCGCAATGTAACTCCACGGAGCTACATGATTAGAATCCCATAGATTTTGTTGTTCAGGAAAATCTATATGCTAAGCCGAGGCTTACCTATATTGTAACATTAAAATATATTGGCGTATAGATTTAAGAAAAACATCAAGGCGCTAGAAATGTACTGGAAGAGATACTGCTGAAAAATCATGACTAGGGCGAATATTATCCAGACTCCGTAACGTTCTAGTCTTTCCATAATGTCTTGCACGGCAGCTGGAGCAAAAGCATAAAGAAGTCTCGACCCGTCAAGTGGGACAATCGGCAAGATATTAAACAGAAAGAAGCCTAAATTAACCAAAACGAAACTATTAAGGACTTCCGACAACCAGACAATATTGCCTTTAAAGGCCAGGACGGACAACCCATAGCCAACAAAAGACAAAATAAGATTTGATAGCGGTCCCGCTAGTGCCACCATAGCCACACCGTAATCACCAAATTTTAGCTTCCTCTTGTTAATTAAAACTGGCTTAGCTCCTCCAAAAACTGGCGCACCAGCCATCGCCAGAATAACTGGCAAAAGTATAGTCATAAAAGGGTCAATGTGCTTGAGGGGATTAAGCGATAGGCGATTATGTAGCTTAGCAGTATCATCTCCTAGCCAGTAACTAACAAAAGCGTGAGCCATCTCGTGAATAACCATAGAGACAACTATTATGCCAACATAAATAAGTATATTAATAACCATTAAGATAACATTATACTACATGCGATACGCCGCGTTCTCGGAATAAAGAGCAAGTCTATTATTTTCCAGAATACTAACGTTGCGGTATTGCGTAGAAGTATAGCGCACTCATAAAAGATTATTCACAAACATCCCCCGTCCACCCTCCTCCCACTCAAGCATAGCTTGACTTACTCCTACCAATCAGATATAATTGGCAATTGACAAAAGTAAAAGGTAGTAATATGGCTTCTAAATGTGAATTAACCGGCAAAGGCAAACAATTCGGAAACCGTGTAAGCTTCTCACAGCAACACAGTAAACGAGTTTTTAAGCCAAATCTGCAAAAGAAAACCTTCACAGTGGATGGAAAAAAAGTCACTATGGATCTAAGCGCTCAGGCGATTCGAACCCTAAAGAAAAAAGGTATTCTATAAAATAAGCTCCACCCTGGAGCTTATTTTCTTTTTCTTCCTATTTGATTTTCAATTTTAACTTAACTATCTCTAACGAATCTGGTAGATGATCGGATTTTTTAATCTTATATTTGTCTAGTTCTACAACTGGCGAGCCCAGCTCATTTGAAAACTTGGAGAAATCGTCTTGCGGAACTTCATATTTTAAGTGCTCATCTGAATAATGAACCGGTATTACTATCTTAGGGTCTGTTTTTTGTACTATGTCGCCGGCGATCTTTGGATCAAGCGTATAACCACCGCCACCAGCCGGAACAATCAGTATATCTGCCACGCCCAGCTCCTCTATCTGAGACTCACTAAAATCATTAGACACATTACCAAGCAAGACAATATTAACCCCGTCTACGAAAATAGAATAGTTTGTTACTGATAGCTCATTATTAAAGTCTGTTTGCCGATTTGCCGCAAACCCTCTAATGGAGAAGTTTGAAACCTCATACTCTCCCGGCCCATTAATTTGCAGAAAAGTCTTGCCAGTTCGGTTCGATAACCTAGCTTCAGTATCTACCTCAATTGCATCGTCGGTTACTAGGTCAGTCAGACCAAAAACAGACCTCTTTGGGTCAGTAATAATAATTTTGTCTTTGGAACTAATTTTTATACAATTTCCACCGTAATATTCAATCTCTGCCATTATTTTATTCTCCTTTTTCTGTAATTAATCCAGGTATATCTTTGATGACAACAAACGGACCATCCATAACCTGAGCGACAAAACGATCCCTTATGCTTTGCCTGTAAACAAATTCATCAAATGAAATAACACTATAAACCAGCCCAGACTCATAAGACTTCTCTGCCTTGCTAGCCCAGTCAGATATCTTGCGCTCTGAATTGTCTCCCACCAGTAACATATCAACTTGCGACTCTGAATCGGGTACTAACTTGCCCGCTAAAACCGCAATCTGTAGATAGTCGTCGCTTCTAGCAACCAGTTTTTGCCAATCAAACTTGTCGTCAGCTGGTCGTGGCAAAACATTAGCTTCTTTTTCTAGTTCACGAATGGTGCTACGAGACAAACTCTGATGGTCAAAATTCTCATCAAATATCATAGCAAAAGACAAATAATACTTAAACTTTTGGTTAACCGTGTAATAAAGTTTGTTGTCTTTGTCGGTTTTTTTAACAACTCCCATCAATTCTAGATTGGCCAGCTCTCTGCGAACAGAGTTTATCTGTTCATTAACTAGGCGCGTAATCTCTCGAACATAATACATTTGATCAAAGTTTGTATAAAATAACTCTAGTAACTTTATGCGAGTATTAGACCCGAACAAATTTTTGATTGTTGCTTTAGCTTGCTTGGTCATATACCCCTAATTCTAACATACTAAGAATTTTTTGGGTAATTTTTTCTTCGGCAACATCTAGTGACAGCCATTCAATACGTTCATTACGTTTGAACCAAGTAATTTGACGTTTGGCTAGATGCCAGTCACTCAGTTCAAAAAGCCTTATGGCCTCTTCATGGCTAACTTCATCCTTTAAGTAGCGTCGAATTATGGGATAAACGTTGCCCGTCATGGCTTCATTCGACCAACCGTAAGTCTCCGCCAAAGATTTTGTCTCGTCGATAATGCCAGAGCTAAATATTTTTTCCGCTCGTTGCTTAATTCTATCTCGCAGAACTAGTTTGTCGGTTTTAATACCAAACAAGAGACAATTTTCGATTGGAGTTTGCCGCTTCCCTAAATGGATATTATTTCTAACGATACTGTTGATTAAATAACGACGATTCTTGTAGTTCTCTGGTAATTTAATGTTGTTATTTCTACAGTAGTCAAGCAACTCCTCTATCGTCATGTTATCGTACTGCTTACGCTTCGAATCATAATCCAGTCCATCAACAAACCCATAATCAAAAACGACCGAGTCAATATAAAGTCCTGAACCACCAACTAAAAATGGTACCTTGCCACGCCTTCTGATATCAGAGATTTTATCCACTGCATAACGCTTAAAATCTGATGCCGAATATTTTTGGTTAGGTCCCACCAAATCAACGCCCCAATGAGGAACGCCTAACATCTCCTCTTTAGACGGCTTGGCTGAGCCAACATCAAGACCTCTGTAAATAGCCCTGGAATCAGCCGACACAATTTCTCCGCCAAATCTCCTAGCTAGGTTAATCGATAACGACGTCTTACCGCTAGCTGTTGGTCCCACAATAACAACCAGGGGCAAGACTCTACCCTTAGTACCTGGGAGACCACCCTCTAGCATTTACAAATTGGCTTTCTTTTCTAGGTAAGATTTGAGCTGATCCAGTGGAACTTTTTCTTCACTGTCTCGTAATCGCAGACTAACGACGCCAGCCTCTACATCCTTTGGCCCAACTATAATCTGTACCGGGATTCGCATCTTAGAAGCTTCACGAATTTTTTTACCAATACTTTCATTGCGCTCGTCAATTGTAAACCGCAATTTGTTAAAGCCTAATGGTTCGGACAAGACAATATTATCTAAAATTGTGCTTATCTTTCCAACATACCCTGAGACAGATTCGTTTATAGTTAAAATCCTGACCTGTTCTGGAGCACACCAAAACGGAAACCAGCCGGCCGTATGCTCAATAAACACGCTCAGGAATCGCTCAATCGATCCTAGAACGGCACAGTGAATCATGACTGGTTGTTGTAGTGAGCCGTCGCTATCGACATATGTTAACTCAAAACGCTCGGGTTGCACAAAATCTAGCTGTACCGTAGCAACCTGATGTTCACGGCCCAACGCATCCTTTGCCATAAAATCTATTTTTGGACCATAAAAAGCAGCCTCACCCTCAGCTTCGTAAAAATCTAACTTATTTGAGATGGCCATATCTTTTATCATATTTTGGCTCATATCCCAAAGCTTACTATCGCCAAGGTAAGAATCGCTTTTGTCGCGATAGCTCAACCTCGCTCTAAGGTTCATATTAAAGATAGCATAAACTTTCTTGGCAACGTTTATCAAGCTATTAACCTCGTCACCAATCTGATCGGGCCGACAGAATACATGGCTATCATCTTGTGTCAATGCCCTAACACGACTTAATCCACCAAGTTCGCCACTTTTTTCGTCACGATAGTCAGTCGTAGTCTCGATATAGCGTACCGGCATATCACGATAACTACGAGGGCTTGAAGCATAAATCTGAGTATGGTGTGGACAGTTCATGGGCTTAAGGACAAACTGATCACTCGTCTCTTGGCTTTTGACGAGAAACAGCTCTTTACCAAATTTAGACCAGTGTCCAGATTTCTCATAAAGTTCTTTTTTTGTCATGTTTGGGGTCCAAACTTTTTGGAAACCAGCTTTTTCTCGTTCCTGATTAACAAGACCAGCCAACTTATCTCGCAAAACCGTTCCACGTGGCGTAAACATCGGTAACCCAGATCCAACCAGATCAGATACAGTAAACAGAGCCATTTCTTGACCGAGTTTTCGATGGTCGCGTTGTTTGGCTTCTTCTTGTTGTTTTAGATATTCGTCAAGCTCGGCTTCTGTCGTGAAAGCTACGCCATACACCCTCTGCATCTGTTGCTTAGTCTCATCACCGCGCCAAAAGGCACCCGATATTCGAACCAACTTAAAAGCCCCTACGGCCGAGCTGTCAGCAACATGTGGGCCACGACACAAGTCAGTATAATCTCCCAACTTATACAGCGTAATCTCTCCAACCTCTTCTAATGAAGATCCGTTTATAATATCACTCTCATTGGTTGTGCCATAGCGCCTAAGATCATCCAGTAGCTCTACTTTAAGAGTCTGCCCAGTTTCTCTCGCCCAGGCGACAGCCTCGTCAAGTGAAACTTCTTGGCGCTCAAAAGGAATTTTACGGGCAATAATCTTACGCATTTCCTTTTCAATCTTTTTAAGATCTGACTCACTAATCGTCTGGCCTTCAATAAAGATATCGTAATAGAAACCGTCGCTAACAACCGGTCCAACACCAAACTGGGTCTTTGGCCAAAGTTTTTGAATGGCCGCTGCCATTATGTGAGACAGACTATGCCTCATTTTTTCTAGATGTTCGTTTTTCTCCATAACTACTCCTATTTAAATAACAAAACACGCAATCTAGTTGCGCGTTCGGACCCTTGCGGGCGGTTCCACCGGACTTCCTCGGATAACCCAGAGGCTCTCAATTTGACTGATTTCCGAAGTCAGCGGGTCAAGCTCGGATGGTTGGTAGGCATCGTCTTGGCCTGACAATCAAAATTATAGCATAAAATTGAATTTTTATTTGACTTTTGCTAAAATATAACAGTTCGGGCGATTAGCTCAATTGGCTAGAGCGCATCCTTGACGTGGATGAGGTTAAAGGTTCAAGTCCTTTATCGCCCACCAAACTCTTGCAAGATAATTTATTGCAAGAGTTTT
>CAZRIZ010000015.1:0-21994 GCA_964600285.1 uncultured Candidatus Saccharibacteria bacterium | reverse complement strand
CCAGGCGGATATCATCATGACGTATTCGAACGCAGTAACGGTAACTTAATTGTTGCGAGTGATGGCACTGATAACGGGCGAAAAACTATAGAAGATGTCGTTGTAGAGATTGACCGCGAGACTGGCGAAATTATTAAACAAATCGATTTGAGTAAGGTTTGGCCAACAGACACAGGTAAATCAATCGCCTGGACAGCCACAGACTGGTTCCATAATAATTCTGTTTGGCTAGACGAGGAACGCAACGAACTAGTTGTGTCTGGTCGCCACCAAGACGCCGTGGCGGTGCTAGATTACGAGACGGACAAACTTAAATTTATCATTGGTAGTTCTGAGAGTTGGTCAGAAGAAATGCAACAATATTTCTTGCGTCCGCTTGGCGATAATTTCGAATGGCAGTGGGAACAACATGCCGCTAAAGTCCTACCAAATGGCGATTATTTACTTTTTGATAACGGCAACAACAAGACCAAAAATGCAGACGCACAAGTGCCAGGACCGGAAAGCTATAGTCGAGCGGTGATATATCGAGTTAATCGTGAAGCTAAAACGATTGAGCAAATTTGGCAATACGGCAAAGAAAGGGGAAATCGATATTATTCGCCATACATATCCGAGGCTGAATACCTAGGCGAGAATCACTTCTTAGTGCACTCCGGCGGAGCCAACTTTAAAGACGGCGTAGCGACCAACTTACCAGCGGCAATTGCCCAAGCCAACGAACTGAGAAGCTACACGACCGAAATTTTGGGCGGACAAGCTATATTTGAAGTCGTGACCAATTCCAATAATTACCGAGCTGAGAAGATGCCAGCCTATACAAAATTTGATGTCAGCGTAAAATTAGGACGCGCCAAACAATTAGGTAACTTAATTGAATCTTATACCTGTAGTGATATTCCAGTGGATAAAGCTGTGGCAATTGATGATGACTATAATTCACATGATATCGAATTAAAGCAGGAGTATGACCGCCTAGTCCTCAGCGGAACTTTTGATAAAAAACAAATTGTCCGCGTGGCCTTGAAACAAGGTGGCAAACAACGAACCTATGACATTACAGTTGATGAACAACACGATAGCACGGCGCTTTGTGTCGATATATTTAACTACGAATACCAGTCAGCCGGAGATAGCACCAACGTTATAGATTATATTAACGCTACTGGACTAGAGGGCGAATATCAAATCTATCTGTCAATCAACGACAGAGTTTATAATACAACACACAGCATCAAGTTTTAACTACTTAATTAGCCTAGTCGTGTGCTAAACTTAGATTAGGTGGGAGTGCAAAAAATAAATTTTTCCGAAAGGAAGGTTCTTTGTGGCTATGAATAAAAATAATAAGGGAAATAAGAAGTGCAAAGAGGACAAGAAGCGAGACATTAAAATCGATCCCGAATTGGTTTTTTTGACCGGTCTTATGACCAGCGCCAAAAGCGCTTCCTTGCAAATTCAGGCTTTTAATCTGAGAGAAAAAGGAGCTTACGTTATAGTCATGACACCAGAAACGGACAACCGTAACAGTCATGGCGTAGTAAAGTCCCGCATTGAGGCGTTGAAGCCAATCGAGGCACTGACTATCAAAAAAAGAGACAATATCTTCAAAAAGATTAAGTCATGGTCAATCAAGCCGGACATCATATTTGTAGATGAAGTAAACTTCTTAACAGCGGCGCAAGTTAATCAGCTCTGTCTAATTGTAGACGAGCTGGGAATACCCGTCCACTGCTATGGCTTGATGGCCGACTTTAGGTCAAAATTTTTCCCAGGGAGCGCTAGACTTTTACCACTGTGCGACCGAATCGTAGAGTTCCGTGTCCATTGCGATTGTGGTAAGGTCGCCCGAATTAACGCCCGATTAGATGAGAGTGGCAACGTCACAAATAGAGGAAATCAGACTCACATCGGATATAACTACCGTCCAATGTGCCGAAAATGCTATCGCAAATCACTGTTGTCGCAAGTGACAAAAAAATAGCCCCACCAAAGCTGACCTCGTGGTCAGCTTTTTCTTTGCTATAATAAAGTTTATGCCTAATCTAAATTACGTAAAAGACCGAATCCGCGGAAAAAATATCAAAGTAATCTTTGCCGACGGAGCTGATACGCGTCTACCAAAAGCAATTCGTATTATGCTTGACGAGGCCTTGGTTAAACCAATTGTCGTACTTGATAAAAAACGCCACCCCGAAATGGTGGATCGATACCCAAAAGAAACAGAAATTATTGATTGTTCTGACACAGCCGAGGCTAAGAAATGGGCAAAAATAGTAGTGGCGGACGATTACAAACAAGATTTAGAAAAGTTAATCCGAGATTTCGCCAGCCCATTACAAGCAACGGCTATAGTTTTAAGGTGCGGTGGAGCTGATGCGATGCTAGCCGGACTAACTGATACGACACGCGAGGTGATTCGCACCGCCCTAAAGCAAATTGGACTAAAGCCCGGAGTAAAGTTAGCTTCGAGTTATTTTCTAATGGATTTTTCTACCACAACAAGTAAGCGCGGTATGCTAGCTTTAGCCGATTGCGCCATGATAATTGAACCAGATGCCAGTCAGCTAGCACAAATCGCCATAGATACAGCCGAAAGCACACAGCGAATTCTAGACTGGAAGCCAAAAGTTGCCATGCTGTCATTTTCAACGCTTGGCAGTAGCGAGGGTCCATCAACCAAAAAAGTTGTTCAAGCTACGGAAATAATTCGTATCACTAAACCAAAACTTGATGTCATCGGCGAAGTTCAGCTTGATGCCGCCATTAACCCCGGAACCGCTCGACAAAAGATGCCGACGACTTCGGCTGTGATGGGCGATGCTAATGTATTGATTTTTCCAAATCTAGACGCAGGTAATATTGGTTACAAACTGGTTGAACAATTAACTGGTGCGCACGCTTACGGTCCGATTCTGCAAGGATTTGCTAGTAATATCAGTGACTTATCGCGAGGCTCAACAGTTGAAGATATTGTTGGGGCGGCCAGTATTATTGCGTCAAGAAGCTTGAAATAGAGAAGACCACCGCATTTGCGATGGTCTTTATTAGGTACTGTTGGAGCACTACTAGAAAATCAGATTATGGCAAAAAAGATATTTGGTTTTCGGTCGTCGGTTCCTCTCGTTGATTCTCTTGTTCGCAAAGAAATCTGTCGAGAGCAGCCAACACTATATCCCTTTTTTCTGCTGGTAGGTCAGCGTCACAAAAATCGGCAAAAGCACTCAGTCTAAACACTGGATCGACTACTACCATAGCTCTAAGCCTCCTTTAGCGGAATGGTCTGATAGCTCCAACTTATAATACTTTAGTTCACTTAGAGCTTTATGTCTAGCCAAATGATACAATTCTGAGTATGACTTATCGGATTAGCGCCAAGATCAAGCCAAATAGCAAGCATCAGGAAGGTGTAGCTGTCAAAGACGGAGTTTATATTGTTGCAACAAAAGCACCAGCCATAGACGGCAAGGCCAATGAGAGAGCGATAGAGCTATTAGCAAAACATCTTGGAGCACGAAAAACACAGATAAAGCTAGTTAGTGGTTACACGAGCCGATTTAAGATATTTGAGATAACCTAGAAAGTTACGCGAGTAGTTTACTCGGGCTTGTTGATTAAGAGACGGGCTTGCTCAACGCTGTCAGTGATAGTATAGAGCTCCTCATCGCCATCGGATATAAAGCCGTGGCCTAACATGTGACTTTTAATAAACTCATCTAAGCCATCCCAGAACCAATGTCCGAACAAAATAATCTTCAGGCGAGGCATTTTTCGGGTTTGCACGAGAGTGATAATCTCAAATAGCTCATCCATGGTGCCAAAACCGCCTGGGAAGTAAATATAGGCGTGAGAATAAAATGACAACATAACTTTACGAGTGAAAAAATAGCGAAACTCTAACTCGTCAGTAGTATAGGGGTTTGGATTTTGTTCATGCGGTAATTTAATATTAAACCCAACCGATGATCCGCCCGCATCAAAAGCTCCTTTGTTGGAGGCTCCCATAATTCCACCGCCACCGCCAGAAAGAACAGTGTAGCCATCTTTGGCTAAAACGCCGGCTAGCTCGTAAGCAGCATCGCGATCCTTCTCGTTGCCGTCTAAATCACGAGCCGAACCAAAGAAAGTGACCCGTTTTGGGTATTTATTAAGAATCTTAAAGGCTTTTTTAAACTCTGAATCGCTACCAAGCATGCCGTATTGCGATTGGAGTTGAGCGGCTAGCATTTTTGCGCTCGGCTCCCAAGAAGACTGAGGAGACTGACTATCTAAATTTGTTTCCATATCTTTATATTTTACCACTTTATCCTCTAGTTTGATACAGCTATGGCTCGTTTTCGATTTGGACTTAAGAAAAACAACAAGATGAGGCTAGCCACAGTGGCCAAAACCCCGCCTAGTGCAAAAGCGACAGTCGGTCCAAATGATGTCCAAAGAGCGCCGAAAATAATGCTGGCCGGTAATAGGGCAACGCCAACAACAGTTGAATGAAGCCCCAACATAGTACCTTTTAACTCTTTCGGAGCAATCTCGGATATAAAAGCTCTCTCAACACCAGCGGTAGCCGCTGTGTAAAGGCCAAGTGTAACGAAAGAAATGACCATAAACCATTGTCCAGGGACGAAAGCTAGTGAGAAATAAACTAACGCGAACAAAATGTAGCCCAAAACCAGAACTTTTTTACGCCCTTGTTTGTCTGACATACGGCCAAAAGGCACCGCAAAGAGAGCGGCCGTGACATGATAAAGTAAGTAAAGCAAAATTGCGTCAGCGGCACTAAAACCAACATCTTGAGCGCGCAAAAGCAAGAAAGCGTTTGAAGAATTGCCTAGCGTAAATATACCAGTCGCCAACAAATAGAGTTTCAACCGACCATCGAGCAGGCGAACATTCTTCCAAAACGGAATCGGTTTTGGGCGAACCGGCTTATTGTGAGTTTTGTCTTTAACGAGAAACACGAATACTAACAAACCAATAATTGCCGGCACCATAGACCACAAAAATATTGAGTTGTAATTGTAGTCACCATTTATAGTCTTCACCAATATGTATGCAATAAGGATACCAACGGAACTGCCAACCATATCAAGCATTTTGTGAATACCGTAGGCGCTACCTAACTTGTTTTTGCTGACACTTTCACTAACCATGACATCACGCGGTGCAACACGCAGACCCTTACCAGCGCGATCGACCATACGAGAGAAAAGGACACCTACCCAAGAAGTCGATAAAATAAGCCCGGCTTTGTAGATAACTCCGAGTAAATATCCCGTAAAAACCAGTGGCTTTTTCTTGTTGTATTTATCAGCAATGTGACCGCTAAAGGTTTTAAGTAAACTTGCTAAACTTTCAGCAATACCTTCTATGACACCAATCGTTCCTGGTGTAGCGCCAAACTTGGCGGTCAAAAATAGTGGCACAATTGGATAAACCATGTCCGAACTAATATCGGCAAAACAGCTGACTAAGCCGATTAAAATAACATTAAGCATTGACGCTATTATACAGCACGAGATTGAGCATATTCAATATACCTCCTCGAAGATAAGTGTGGTAGACTGGAAATATGAGGGGTGTTAGCTCAGTTGGTAGAGCGCGACATTCGCATTGTCGAGGCCGCGAGTTCGAATCTCGCACACTCCACCACACGAAAAGCCCGCAAGTAGGCGTTTTTTATTATAAATTTATTGATCTATGCTAAGTAAAATATTACCATCCTGCCAATATGTATCTAGTGTCTCAAAGCACGTCAGGATCAATTTTGACAAAGTTGACGAGACAGCCAAGGGTCTGCGCGTTAGTGGTAATAATCACTGGCTAGCAAGTTCTCCATTTGGGTTGCTCAATTTTAATGTAGATAAAATAGTCAACTTTTTACTCATCAACCACACAATCGGCGGGTTTTCTTATTGGGGCGAGCCAAAATGGACGATTCAAACAGAAAGTGGTGAGTTGGACGGCTCATTCGCTATGATGCATCTTTTGCTAAAAGAACTAAGAAAAGATGAGAATTACTTAAATGCTGAGCGTATATCAAATGTTTCTTTTGAGGAATTTAGCGAACTACTAAAAGCCAACGTGGAAATCCCGCTACTTAAAGAGCGCTACGACAATTTAATAACTGTCGGAAATGTTATCGAGCGGAAAATGAATGGTGACTTTTACGCTTTCATTAAAAATATCTACTCTGATGAAGAGTTGTTTAATGTTTTGACAACTTATTTTTTTGATGTATTCAATGACGTTAGTAAGTTTAAAGAGCGAGAAGTTTATTTTTACAAACTAGCCCAACTGACAACCTCGGATATCCTGCAAATTCGAAAACTGAAAGAGCGAAAAGATGTCGATTACACCCATTTAGCAGGTTGTCCTGATTACAAAATACCCCAAGTTTTAAGAATGTTAGGCGTGCTGGAATACAGTAAAGAATTATCAAGCCTAGTAGACAATAAACGAGAAATAGACAAAGACAGCGATTTTGAAATAGAAATAAGAGCCAACATGATAGTAGCGATAGATGAAATAAGCCAAAGACTAAACAAAGTTTATCCAATCGAGATAAACGATTTGATTTGGCTAAAAGGGCAAAATAAAAGCTCCAAAATGAAACCGTATCATCTAACTAGAAGTCGATTTTATTAAGCCAGTAGCTCAACCGCTATATACAAAAACCACATTAGCAACAGAACAATGCCTTCACGACGGCCGATGCGATAATTAGTTCTAATAAATATCACCAAGAGAATTGACGAAATCACCATAAACGAACCAGCAATATAGGCGATTCGTATTGGAAAATCAAACGGAGCGATTAGCGCCACTAAGCCGATAACCATGGTAGCGTTTGCCAGAACCGTTCCCATGAGGTCACCAACAGCCATCGAGGTTTTGCGATTCTTAACTGCTTTATAAGAGAATGACATTTCTGGTATGGTAGTACCAAGTCCAACAATCAAGATTCCTATTAAGATCGGGCTTACGCCCAACCAGCCAGCGACATGAACAGCAGATTCAACCGTGAAATGAGCACCGATTAGGAGCAATGCCATGCTAAAGAGCAAGAAGCCGGCATTGCGCCATTTGTATTTGCTATCAGCATCACGAGCGCCACTAATATTGATTGACTTGTTAAATACGTAAGTATAAAAGATAAGTCCAATGATTATTAGCGTCAAACCTTCGGCTTGTGAATAATTACCATCCAAGCCGAGTATGAGTGGAATAGCTAAAAACAGGGGATAGGTCAGTAACTTCTTAGCTAGGCCACGCTCAACTCGTAACCCAGACTTGCCAGCAGTAAAGGTGATGATAGCGAAGGCTAGGGTCAAATCTGCAACATTTGCACCTAAAATAGCACTAACGCCAAAAGAGGGCTGACCTTTCAGGGCAGCATTAATTGCTATAATAGTTTCAGGTAAAATCGAGATAAAAGTTACGATGATAAAACCAACAACATAACGCGAGAGCTTGAAGCCTTCAGCTAACTTTTCGGCATATTTAGTCGAGAGATTTGCTCCTTCGATTACAGCAAATAGCGCTAGTGCCAGAATTAAGATTTGTTCCATGTTTGTTTTCGTGTCTTTATGGAGATAAATTGTATCAGAAAATCCCCCTAAGCACAACCACTACAAGCCGGCCTTCATCGTTTCGATTTCAATCGACCAAAAGTAGATAAGTTAGCAATAATTAAATTTAAAACCAGCACATAAATCATAAAAGCCGAACTGGTAAAGGTCCATTTTGGCATGGTCAGAAGGGCAATCAACATTGCGACAGCCGACATGATATAAGTTGGTGGGTATTCTGTCTTGGGCTTTTGTTTGGCTTTGACGACTGTTGGCAAACTACTGACAAAATCGGCCAAGATTGCCAACAAGATTGCTATATTTTGATTTTTTGTAAAATACCACAAAGCAATACCAACAAGAGCTAACACGGCACAGGTAATATTAAATTTATCAAGTTTAAAGGAGCGCAGATCCTTTTTTATAGCTGTAATAAAAACTAAGAGAGGACTAAGTGCTAGCGCGGCCGTGACAATCAGCCCGCTAGTCTCGCCCACAGATAACGCCGCCACAAGAGTAACAGAAGGGGTAATGGCCCAAAGTAGCCATGTTAATGGATTAGGCTTGGCCTTACCTGTAATCGTCGCCCGTAAATAAGCCAAACCGCCAGCTAGACGAATTCCAGCCGAAACTAACAGAAAAAAGCCAGGAAGAACTTGCATATAAATAAAACTTTAGCAAGAAGTGGCTTGAAATTCAATTACGCTTATGATTGACTTTGTGTTTTTATATGCTAAAATCTTGGCTAGTACCTTTTACGAGGGTCTTCCTATTGAGGGGTTACTGTGTTTTGTGAGATTTATATACGTTGCCGTCTTATTTTTTGAGCAACGGACTCAATCCAAAACATAGCAACGGTGGGGTTGTGACCTACAAGACCCGATTAATAAACGAGCTTAGCTTAATTAGAAAGCACTGTCTGAACGTCATCAGAGTACGTAATCTGTAGCGTAGTAAACAGGCAGAAGATCCTGGTGCAACTCCAGGGCTCGTACCAGAGCTACCAAGCCTGAGTTTGAGTAGCTAGTACCTCTAAATCTCGGTAGATTTTATAAAAAGGTCGTTTGCCATGGCGACCACCCTCCTTGAATCTACTGCGATGCCACCCGCGGCTCAGTGCTACTACACTGAGCCGTTTTCTTTTTGTATAAAATAAATTACGCTTATGATTGACTTTGTATCCAGAGTTGCTAGAATTCTATCAGTACCTTAAAAACTGGGCCCACCATGCCGGACTTGCTGTCTAATAAACTCCTTGTCTATCTCTTTCACGCTTTAGCTACGCCGCTATCTTAGCGGGCACCCAATACGGGGCTGAGGTAGTGGCGCATAGCAGACAGCAAGAGTGAGTTCAAATCTCACTGGGCCCACCACATGCGGGGTTACGCTTGAAATTAAGCACGGTACGTGCACTGATTCTTGCTCGTATAGAGTAGAGATGGTCGGCGCGCAACCATCTCTTAATATGCGCAAGCCTGATTCGGCTTTTTAGCCTCAGTGTTCGGGTTCGACTCCCGAGCCCCGTCCAGGCTACCTTGCGTAGCCCATGCCTTGTCGTAGTAGACTTGCCACAAGTTGGTCGTTATTTGGTCATGGCGACCAATTAACTCCTTACAAGTCTGCTCCGACACACCTCTCGGCCCGACACTACCATTTGGTGTCGGGCTTTTCATTGATTACTTGAGTTCAATCTGTTATAATTACAATCAGTTCACGGGGCATTAGCTCATTTGGTAGAGCGCTTCCATGGCATGGAAGAGGTGATCGGTTCGAATCCGATATGCTCCACCATTTTTTATTCACATAAGACAAGTTAAATCTTACTTGTTTTTTATTTTTTTATGTCATATGCTCAAGTTACATAATGACTGGGGAGAGAAGAATGAAATTAATACACTATATAATTAACAAGGGGACGTATTGATATGAAGAAAAACATAATTATAACAGCAGTTTTGTTCCTAGTAGCCGTAGGCACGCTTACAATATGGGCGTTAAAAGACAACGAGCCAACCAACGGTCATAGTAACACCGTTGCGCTACACGTAGACCATCCAACATACACCAGCTTAAGAGAGTTAGAGGAAGACACAGAATACATATTCATCGGCACTGTCCGAGGGGAAGGTAAGTACAGACCAGAAAATACTCAACCTGGAGTTAAAATAGACAACCCAATTCCATACACCGACTACAAAGTTGATGTGGAGGAAGTTATAAAAGGTAAAATTAAAGAGATAAGCATAACGTTTAGCCAACTTGGTGGGATATGGAATGACACTTTATATACAGTGGAAGCACTGCCTGAATTAACAGCCGGAAATAGCTACGTCTTCTTTGCGCTCGAAGGGGACGGCAAGTATGGTGGCATGAGTGGAGGCTACGCGGTATCGCCGATTGTTGATGGAAAATTTACCCTAAAAGAACAGACTGGTATCAGACCCATCGAAATTATCGATATTACGTCACTTAGAAAAAACTAGGCCCAGAAAATACTAGTCTAAACAAAGAAGCGACAATTCAACTCGTCGCTTTTTAATTAATTCGTGGTACCGCAGGCCGGACTTGAACCGGCACATCCTAGAGGACACCAGATTTTGAGTCTAGCGCGTCTACCATTCCGCCACTGCGGCATTAAACTTGTAAATGTGAATTTACGGCTTATATTTTAGCACAAAACAGGCAGATAGACAAACCGCTAATTTTATGATATAATGAAAAGATAGACTTGTGTAGGTGCGTGGCTAGTTTGCCCAAACAGCTCTCTTACTCTATAATTTAATCAGGTGAATAAGGTAAAAACCAAAACTCGATTCAAACAAGGTTTTAATTTTAGGAATTTTAAGGATTTATGAAACATAAAAGAATTTTTCAGACTATTATAGAATATTCGCGGCCACAAATACCGCGCATATTTGGTAGTGCGGTGATAACAGCTATAGTTATTTTGGTTGGTGATTTTATTGGACCACTGTCGATGGCGCGTATCTTAGAATTACTCCAGGCTGGTAATTCTTCAATGAGCGATTATTGGCCACATATAATCTTTTTTGCCATTACGCAAATTGTCAGCTTAATCGGTTGGCGTTTAGTTAATGTGCTTATCTGGCGAGGAGAGAGTATAATCAAGCGCGATGCTTATGTTCATGTTTTCGATAAGCTTATAGCGCATAGCGTAAAGTTTCACGCCGACCATTTTGGTGGATCTCTAGTCAGTCAGGCAAACAAATTCACGTCCGCGATTGAGTCTTTTTGGGATACGATCGTATTTAGTGTAGTACAGCTACTGGTTAGTTTCGCCAGCGCTATTATTATTTTAGGGTTCAAATTTTGGCCTTACGCCGTAGTGCTCGCATTCACGATTATCTTGTTTATCGTAGCAACGATAATTTTCTCGCGCAAAATGCCGGAAAATAACATCAATGAGACTAAAGCGACCAACAAAATCAGTGGTCATTTGTCGGATGTTGTGACAAATATTTTGACACTAAAGGCTTACAGCGGCGAAGCCCGCGAGAAGGAAGTGGCTCGAGATCGAGCAGAAAACTGGTATCAAGCGTCGATGAAGGTCATGACCGACGTCAACAGAATGATGCTAGTTAGTTCGGTTATAACCAACGCGATTCGTATAGCTTCAATAGTGATAGCAGTCATAGCCCAGCAACGCGGACTAATTTCACTTGGCACCATACTATTAATGGTGACATATACTGGGACTATTACTGCCAGATTACACGAGGTTAGACAAATTATACGAAATTACAACCATATTATCGGCGACGCTACCGAGATGGTTAAAATCCTCGATGAACCAATAGAAGTCCAAGACAGATCAAAAGAGAGTCTTGAGGTAACGAAAGGCGAGATTGAGTTCAAGGATGTAGTTTTTTCACACAACAAGAAATTAAAGTTGTTTGAAAACTTTAATCTGAAGATTGAGCCAGGACAAAAAGTTGGTCTAGTTGGGCAAAGTGGCTCTGGAAAATCCAGTCTAGCAAGTTTGATGATGCGGTTTTATGATATCGATAGTGGAGAAATTCTAATCGACGGCACTAATATTGCAAACGTAACTCAAGCTAGTTTGCGCCAGAGCATGGCTTATGTGCCTCAAGAACCAATGATGTTTCATCGCTCAGTATCAGATAATATTGCGTTCGGAAAAACTAGCGCCAGTCTAGCAGAAATAAAAACTGCCGCCAAACAAGCTTGCGCCGATGATTTTATTAACAAGTTGCCCGATAAATATAACACAATGGTGGGGGAACGCGGTACTAAATTATCGGGCGGACAAAGACAGCGCATCGCAATTGCGCGCGCCATCATTAAAGATGCTCCGATCCTGGTCCTTGACGAGGCCACTAGTGCACTTGACTCAGAAAGCGAGAAGCTAATTCAAGATGCTATGGATGAATTGATGATTGGGAGGACTTCTCTAGTAGTGGCGCACCGCTTATCAACCATTGCCAAACTTGATCGTATTATTGTTTTAGACAATGGGAAGATTGTAGAGGACGGCAGTCACGAAGAGCTACTTAAACAAAATGGCGAATATACTAAACTATGGGCACGACAAAGTGGCGGATTTTTGACCACTGACGCTAATGAGCACGACGAGCACATTAGCGAGACCGCGCCAGATACTGTATAATTAACTTGAAAAGCGATTTGATTTATGAATAACGATAAACCAGCGCCATTGGGTGGAGCACCGGCCAACAGCAATTCGTCAAATAGCGACAAGCAAAAGGATATCGCTAAGAATATTATTCTTGGTGAGATTGATCGTATCTTTGACAAAAATGATGGTGAGACGACCAGTTCACTAGCTAGCAATCAAACAGCTCAGAACGACAGTTTGGACATTAATAGGATCCTAGCCAGCGCTAGCGCTACAGCCCCAAAGGCAGACACGACAGTCGGCCCCAGAGTAGGAATTACTCCAGGAATTGCTCAGAACTCAACCTACGCAAATCCAGCCAGAAACGACCTGCCAGAATCTTACAACAAAAGCTATTATACCAACGATGTTCGTGAATTAAACCAAAATATTAACTGGGAGCAATACCATAGGGCTTGGCAAAATTACTATCAGAAATATTACGAATATTATTTCACGCAAGGCACTCAGCAGGTACAGGAGCAGTATAAAAAATTTGCTCAAGACACACAAAGCAAGTTTCAGTCTGAGATTGCCGAGAAAGACGCTCAAGTCAATCAGTTAAGCCAGCAACTAGAGGCAAATCCAAACTTTAACCCACAAAATGCGGCACTAGCTGACCTACGAGCCAAGATTAAATCTGAAGCAGTAAAACAAGGACGAAAGCTCCGCAAAAGCAAACATTTCGTACCCGTACTGGCAGCAGTTATCGTAGTTTTAGTCTTTCTTTTCTTGCAATACAATCAGATTTTAGTCGGGCAGGTTATGGCTTATATTGCGCCAGGAAATATGAGTCCAGACGCTATCGTCATCGACCCAACAATATCAATTAACGTCAGTGAAGAGCCAAAGCTAATCATACCAGTGTTAAACATTGAGGCGCCCGTAGCTTACGATGTACCGAGCGACAATGCATCGACATTAAAGGCTATGGAAAATGGTCTGGCACACTACTGCATCCCAGGTGCTTGTGGCCACCCAGGTGAGATAGCCAACACCGTCATATCGGGTCACCGCACCAATGGTATTTACCAGACTGGCGATTATAAATTTATTTTTCTGAAACTCGATCAATTAAAGGCTGGTGATATTATTTACGCCAATTACAAAGGCACGCGCTACACTTATTACGTAACAAGCATGGAAATAGTAGCGCCGACCGATGTGCATAAAGTTGTCGTAACTTCAGATAAACCAACCATGACGCTAGTGACGTGCACGCCAATTGGCTCGGATGCACAAAGAATACTGGTTCACGCTGAGCAAATCGCACCAGACCCAGCAAAAGCCAAAGTCGTAGAACAAAGCAGTTCTCCAGAGATAACCGAAATTCCTGGGCAGACTAAATCCTTCTGGGAATCAGTTTTTAATTAAGTATCATATTGAGACGACGTAAAGTCGGTAGACCGTCTATAGTTTGAAAGAAATATAAATATTTTTCATTGTTAGATAATTGAATATCAAATTTGCTATCCGCAGGAATAAGTTTATGTTGATTTTGGCCATTGTAATCTTTGATACGAATAACGCCAAATTGGTTTTCCCAAACAATATCATTGGTTAGCCAAGTTGGAGCAAGTTTAGCTTCAGACAAAGAACTAGAGCCAGCGTCAACGCCAAGCTTCAAATCAAAAGTCATCCGATAATTTGTGTCAAGGAGCTTAAAGTTGTGAAACGGTGCCAGAACCAAGCCGTCTTGATTAGCCAAAGGCAGTGTGACTTCTGGTGAATCTTGACCAACGATGCCTTGCATTTGCTTAGCTATAGTCACATAGTCGTCTGAGCTCATCATAGCCTGGCCTAAGTCAAGTAAGACAAATCGGCCGTCGCCAGCTACTGAGATTTGCTTTGGTACAGAATCTAAATAAGCGAAATAATAATCCTTGAAGCCTGGGTTGGTAAGCTTGAATTGTTGCAAGACCATATCGTCAGACTCTGCCACGTCCTTTTTCGCGGCGAGTAGTTCGTCGACACTAGCCGGAACCTTCAAATCTCTAAAATCAGAATGCCAAACTTGGAATCTGTTATCGACAACCATCGCCACATAGTAGGAGCCATCAGATTTATTTTCAAAAGCTTCAAACAAAACTGAGTCAGCCTCGGATACTAGGTTTATCAAATAAGATTGCTCCTTAACATGGTCGTAAATCTTTAGAGCCACACCGCCAGGGGATTGCTGAGTAAATAGAATTTGGTTGTAGTTAAGTATACGATACTCTAGAACATTGTCCGCCACTAATGAATAAAGCTTTGGCCGATCCAGATTGATTCTGTATAGGCCGCCTTCACTCAAAACAAATTGTGTTTTACCATCACCACTCGCAATCTTGATTTGGTCAAACGCTATGTCTGGGTAGGCAACGGACAAATTGGTCAGGTTACGTTTGCCGTTCATTTCAACGCTGTAAGTGGTCTTAGTCCCGTCTGGCGCCTGCCCACGAAAGACTATTGCGTTAGCCGCCAGATTCCAATCATAAAATTCTACTGCAATTTGGTTGTTAGCCCCCAGTAGAGCATCAAAATCTATACTATTATAAACTGGCTTATCGCCCTGAACTCCAATTAGTTCGAACTGATTGAGACTCAAATGATTAAGTATCCATTTACGATCAGGCGACGCATATGAACTCAGCAGTGAATCGTAAGTTTTGAGCGTAGCGACTTGTTTAACTTTTGGAACTAGCCGTGCTTCAGCCCACCAAACAGTTTTTAATTTGACCGGCAAGACAGACTGCCAATCATGATAGCCGTCACGAGAGACGTTAACTAAATAATTTCCACCAGGTAGGCTGACACGATTATTTGACAAAAAAGATAGGTTTTGGCCGTTGATTGAAACTGCCGATCCTGGTGGCGTAACGATGACCTGAATAATGCCAGACGGCACGAAGTTAATATTTTGTAAATCTAGTTGATAGCCCAAGATAGAGCTAAGGGCAAAAGTAAATATCGCCACAAACGCAGTTATAGAAAGGGCCCAACGTAAAATAAAGTCATCAGTAAAGAACTTATGCTTATGAGGTTTAGTTTGGGTTGGCTGCTTATTCTTATTCATTTAGACTGCATTACACTCCGTGTAATATATAACATTATACATTGTGTTGAAATATGTTGCGCCTAGAAGAAATTGTTACCACCTTATCCTTACATTATAACACAAATACGTTAGAAAGTCTACTGGCTTGGCTATTGCCAAACTTAACTGAAAAATATACAGTACAAAATCTCTTGTTAGTAATCGAACTTTTCATCTTTTCTTTACTTAATCAACTTGAAAAAATGCTAGTTGTGGGCTAAAATAGCGTTAGTATTTTGAAGGGGGCTATGCCAAGAGATATTATTAGATTAGACGGACTGAGATATGACGGCGAAAGCGGTCAGCGAATTCATGGCGACCCAACAAATAAACGATTGACGAGTAAGTCACCCCAGAAAGCAACAACCCTAAACAGGCAATATGTTAGAAAGCCTCACGTTAAAAATACGGCTGGCTTACCCGTAAAAGACAACCGAGCTCAGAAGCCAAAAGTGGCGCAATTTAAGAGAGAAATTATTATACCTGGCAAAAAAGGACCAGTTGCCCCAGGAGTGAGCCACTTCAAGAGGGGAGATTTCAACAATACGAATCAGACGCTAATACTGGATATTAAGCCAAGACCAGATGTGGTAGTGACGCCAGAACAGAATCAGAAGTTTATTGAGGCGGTGCGACGAGCCGAGAATGTTGATTTAGTAAGACGCTATTATGCCGGGCAAATAAACCGCCAAAGGCGAAAACGAAACGATGTTATTCACGCCACATCAAATAATTTAGCACGCAAATTTGTCAACGAAAAAATTTCCGAATCAAAGCCTAAGGACAAAATAGCCGCTACCGACTCGAAAAAAGTTGACCAGGCTAAAATTGACCGAGTGGTGAATAAAGCAATTGCCGAAGCTCCGAGTAGTAAACAACTAGCCAAGCAACACGTTGACAAACCAGTCAATACAAAGCGTAATCTAAAAAAAGGCCTCGCATGGACAGCCACGATAATGGTTTTGTTGGCGTTAGTGGGTGGAGTTGCCTATTTAAACTGGGCAAATATAAAGTTTAATCTTATAAAGCAACAGCTTGGACTCGACACGCAAATGCCAACTTACACCCCGAAGGGCTACAAACTCATACACCAGCCAAGAATAGAAGACAAGTCAATTCTTTTGGACTACAGCAACCCAGATAGCGATTGTTGCGCATACTCCGTCAAACAAACCAAGTCGCCGCTCGACAGCACTAGTGTTCTAACTAAATTAGTTAAACCAAAGGTTGGCGATAAGTACTCCATCCATCGCCAAAACGGACTAGTAATTTATACCTATACTCAAGATAAATCAGAGATGGTGTGGTCAAATGGTGGTGTTTTGTATCAAATAACAGCCGACTCGGAGATTTCTACCGAGCAATTATTGCGGTTGGCTATTAGTTTATAAAGTTTTTTGCTAGAATATAGCTATATGAACGATTTTTCTGATGGGAAAGTTAGGACGCGATTTGCACCTAGCCCAACTGGCTATATCCACGTCGGCAACGTCCGGTCAGCTATTTACCCTTGGCTAATAGCAAGACAAAACAAAGGTGTGTTTATTGTTCGAATTGAGGATACTGACCAAGAACGATTTGTTGAGGGCGCAACTGAGCTAATTTTAGACACGCTTAGGTGGCTAGGATTGGACTGGGACGAAGGCCCAGAAGTCGGCGGACCTTGTGCGCCATATTTTCAGAGCGAGCGAAAAGATACCTATAAGAAGTGGGGGCAAAAGCTGGTAGACAAGGGAATGGCTTATGCCGATCCATATACAACCGAGGAAGTTCAGGCTTTCCGAGAAAAAGCGCAAGCTCAAGGACGACCATTTATTTATCGCCACCATCGCCCAAGCAACCCACCTAAGTGGGACGGCACGCAAGCTCTACGCTTTAAGGCACCAGACGACTCTCATTATGAGTGGCACGATGCCGTCATGGGCAACCTGGTCGCTAACGAGTCGGTTGATGACTTTATTCTGATTAAGTCAGATGGGCTACCAACTTACAACTTTGGACATATCGTAGACGATGTAGAGATGAAAGCTAGCCATGTTATCAGAGGGGTTGAATACATTGCTTCTATGCCAAAATATCTAGCCCTATACGACGCTCTCGAGATAGAACGACCAATCCTTGCCTGCTTACCACATGTCATGAGACCAGACGGAAAAAAGAAGTTAGGCAAGCGTGATGGAGCAAAAAGTGTTACTGAATACCGTAATGATGGCATCATCGCCGAAACCATGCTTAATTTCTTGGCAACTCTTGGCTGGAATGATGGCACTGAGCAAGAAATCTTTACAGTCGATGAACTAATCGAGAAATTCTCACTTGAACGGGTGCAGCGCTCAGGAGCTCGCTTTGATGAAAAGCGATTGGTTTGGATGAATGGTCAATGGATTCGTCGCCTAGAGCTGCAAGATTTGTACGAAAGAGTCGCTGAGTTTTGGGGAGAAGCTGGGAAAAAAGCTGACAAAGAGTATAAATTAAAAGTTTTAGCTCTAGCTCAGGACAGATTGAAAACGCTTAAAGATTTAGCCCAAATTACTGAATTTTTCTTTACGGCAGCAGAACCAGACTGGACAATGATCAAAAACGACAAAGCCTTAAAGAAGCTGAGCCAAGACCAGCACGTCCAACACCTAAAAATCGCTCACGATATGCTAGAAAAATTAGACGATTTCTCTCCAGAGTCTATTCAAACTTGCCTAAATGAATTCCTAAGTAAAATTGAGGAAAAACCAGTTGTAGGATTTAGTTTGGTGCGCTTCGCTTTAACCTGGACGCAATTTAGTCCTGATTTAAATAAGTCTATTCACATATTAGGAAAAGAAACGACACTAGCTAGATTAAAAAGCGCTATAGAGAGCGTAAATTAAAAGAAAGAAGGGGTGGTAGATGGCTTTCAAACCAGACAGCAGTAAGCCGACAGAAATTAATGACGAGCTGGGACTAAAAGAAGAAACAGTACTAAGCGATGACAGTGCTGGACAGCTCGATAGCGCACTAGAACAAAAGAAGGCGAAAAAGCCATCTGTTTTAGCGCGTCATTGGGTCGGAATCGCTTTGGTTTTAATTTCTACTATTGCAGCAGCAGTTTTAATTAATCTCTTAACTAGCGTAGATACTAGCCACCAGCCACAATTTACTAAAATTAAGCCCAAACCGCCAGTTTATTACGCCAGTCTTTCTGGTGTCAAAGTTGAAACCGAGGCAGAAGTTAACAAACCAATTACAGCAATTATGATACCGAATGATAATTACGGAGCTAGACCGCAATCAGGAATCGGGGAGGCGGAGTTTGTCTTTGAAGCAATTGCCGAAGGTGGTATTACTCGCTTCATGGCGCTTTACCAAAATAATCAGCCAAGTTTAGTCGGACCAATTCGAAGCGTCAGACCATATTATTTGTCTTGGGTCGAACCATTTAATGCCAGCATTTCTCAAACTGGCGCCAGTGCTCGTGCCAAGCAAGAACTTCTTAGCGGGAAATACCGCAACATCGGCTTTGATTCTAATGCAAAGTTTTATTGGCGCGACAATAGCCGCAGGGCTCCCAATAATGTCTACACTAGTTTTGAAAAGATTAATCAGTTAAACCAAAGCAAAGGCTTCGTCTCGTCGGCGCCAGATATGTTTTTACGTCAAGACGGCAAAAAATCCGACGAACCAAACGCCAATAGAGTTGATATAAAAATCAGTCGCGACAACATCTACAATAGTTTTTATAATTATGACGCGACAGCCAACAACTACACGCGTCACCAAGGAGGACAAGCCCATCAAGACAGGGAATCTGGACCAATCAAAACTGACGTTATTATCGCTATCAGGGTGGTAGAAAAGAAGGTAATGGAAGATGGCTGGAGAGAAGATATAGAAGTAGTCGGTTCAGGTGAAGCTCACCTATTTCAAAACGGAACTGCCACAAAGGCGACTTGGCGTAAACCAGAGAGTTCCACTCAAATTAGATTTTATGACGACGCTGGCACAGAGATAGCTATCAATCGAGGAAAAACTTGGATTGTTGCTGTGCCGACAGGAACAGGAGCGGTATCGTGGCAGTAAAGCGCAAAAGTAAAGGCGACCGCTTAAAAGACAGCTCTTGGATTATCATAACCAAAGCCGTTGTGGTTGGCGCCATTAGTCTAGCCGTTCACCTGATGCTCGAAAAATTCTTGCCAGACACATCAACCGTAGACGGCTACGTAGTTGTTGCCCTTAGCATAGTTATGGTATCGCTGGTGGTTGATGGTCTAGCTCTAGGTCAGAATCTGGAAGAAATAGAAGATGCAGAAGAAGAGGACGAAGACGATGAGCCTGAAGAAGAAGTCGTTGTAAAAAAGCCAGCGAAGGAAAAAAAGGTAACGGAAACGCCGAAAAAAGAAAAAAAGGAGGACAAAACACCTGGTCCAGACTTGAAGGCCGAATTAAAGAAGGTATTTTCAAAACCAAAGCCACCCGTGACGGTTAAAGCAGTAATTGCCGAACAACCAACCAAGGTTAAAACTATGCCCCTAGCTAGTCAGGATTCAAAAACGACCGTAGTCATGCCAAAAATAGAAAGCCAAGATATTAGCGCAGCTCAACCTTGGAGCTACTTTGACAATGCCAAACTTGGCATGATTTTGATTAAACCCGACGGAGACATCGCCTATTGCAATGAATTAGCCAAGCCTTTTCTTGATAAAAATGATCAGATTACGTTATTCACCGAAAATGACGAAGATATTAACTTTTGGATTAAACAGTCTAGAGATAATAAACTAAGTAACTATCACTTATGGGAAAAGGCTTTTGGGCCCGACTCGACCCAAGAAGATAGACGGTTTTATGACGTAGCAATTAATTTTCGTAAAGACGAGGCAATCGAGACAATCGTCATGATAATCGATCGAACTGAACTTTACGCAGTTGATGAAGAAGACTTTAACTTCATCGCCTTTGCGACACACGAATTGCGTGGCCCGATTACGGTAATTCGCGGTTATCTAGAAATCCTAGAAGAAGAGCTCCGACCATCAGTCGAGAGCGACTATCAGCAGATTTTTGATCGCCTCGCAGTATCAGCGAACCGCTTAAGTACTTATATCAACAACATTTTAAGTGTATCAAAGTATGACCGAAAACACTTACAAGTATATATTCACGAAGAAACAATTGGTAACGTTATTGACTTAGTTTTAGACGACCTAAAACTTCGCGCCGCAACGCAAGGTAGGCTACTTAGTTTCGACATTCCAGATAACCTACCGACAATAGCCGCCGACAAAGCAAGCCTGAGCGAAGTCTTAGTTAATCTAGTAGATAACGCTATTAAATATTCCCGCGAAGGTGGTAGTATAGAAGTATCAGCAGAACAAAAAGGCGAGTTTGTGGAGATTAAAGTAACTGATTATGGCATCGGTATGCCTTCAAATGTGGTAAATAACTTATTTAAGAAATTCTATCGATCACACCGCTCGCGAGAAGCTGTAGCAGGCACCGGAATCGGTCTTTACCTATCAAAGGCAATCATCGATTCACACGGCGGCTATATCGGAGTAATAAGTGAGGTTGGCAAAGGCTCAACCTTTACCTTTAGCGTCCCGATTTACGCAACAGTGGCTGAGAGATTAAAAGAAGTTGATGGCATGAATCAAGCACTAATCCGCCAACAGGCCGATGGCTGGATTAAAAACCACGGATTATATAAGAGTTAAGGAGAAACAATGGCAACAAAAGCAATCTTGTGCGTAGAAGACGATCGATTCATCGGTGAGATGTACGTGCGCACGCTCGAGCGAGCCGGATTTAAGGTAGATTGGGTGATAGATGGCAACGACGGTCTGGTGACAGCTCGTAATAAGAAATACGATCTGATCCTGCTAGACATTATGCTTCCCGAACGAAAAGGTAATGAAATCTTAGAAGCTCTACGTGGAAAAGAAGATCTAATTCCGGGAACTAAAATTATTGTCATGACAAACTTTCAACAAGACGAAGAATCTAGACGTATGATGGAACTCAAAGTAGACGCTTATCTAATAAAAGCCGACATCACGCCAAATCGCTTGCTCAAAACAGTGCAAGAGGTATTAAGTGCATGAAAAAGCGCGGATTTGTAGTCGCCAAAGGCTGGGAAAATAAACGAATCACTCTGCCAAAACGGCAGACCAGATTCTCTGCAGGCTATGATATATTGGCAGGCGAAGATATTATAGTACCGCCACATAGTCCAGAACAAAAGCCGACCTTGATACCAACTGGATTAAAAGTTTACATGGAAGATGATGAGGTCTTATTTTTGATCAATCGTAGCTCAAATCCGATTAAGCGTGGGCTAGTGCTGCCAAACTCAGTTGGCGTAATTGACAAAGATTACTACGAGAATCCTGACAACGATGGCCACTTTTTCGTTCAGATGATAAATATCAAGAACGAGCCCTACGAAATCAAAAAAGGCGAAGCGATAGCACAAGGTATATTTATAAAGTACTTAATTACAGACGATGACGCGTCAAAAGGCGCTCGCACGGGCGGTTTTGGCTCAACCGATCGAACCTAATCACATAATTATTGCCCAAGACCAGTCTAGATGATATAATAAGGGCCAACGTGGCCTCATCGTCTAATGGTTAGGACATCAGGTTCTCATCCTGACAATCTGGGTTCGACTCCCGGTGAGGTCACCATATTGAATATTGAAGACTCTTTAGGGTCTTTTTT
>CAZRIZ010000014.1:0-23536 GCA_964600285.1 uncultured Candidatus Saccharibacteria bacterium | reverse complement strand
CCATAGATACAGCTAGTTCCACTACCTATGATGATATGGTGGTGTGTATGCCAGAGACAAATCTAAAAAGCGAGTTTGCGTCTGATGCAGATATGAGCGTTGATGTTACCGTGCGAGAACTAAAGTTCTTAACAGACGGAAGTCCACGCCGGTCATATCCAACGGGTGGTGGCTATCGAATTGCTAGTGACCTAACTGGTATGAGCTATGCTACTAACTTGAAGTTACTCAGAATTAGCTTTGGTGATGATCCAGTCGATATCGTATCTTTACTTACGTTGGTAAATTTAGAGGAGCTATCCATTTCGGACGGTTACATTAGCGACATTGGCCACTTTAATAGTCTATCGAATTTAAGGAAGCTATCTGTAAGATATGCCCGCGGCATGAGCTTGTCGCCTCTACCAAATCTCGTAAATCTAGAAGAGCTATCGTTATATGGTAATCAGATCTCAGACATATCGCCAATAGCGAGTATGACAGGCCTGTTATCTCTTAACTTAGGCTCCAATCAAATCTCAAATATCGCTCCGCTGTCCGGTCTAGACAACTTGCTTACCCTTAATTTGTCTGGTAACCAAATATCAAACGTAGCTCCACTGTCGACTCTAACCAATCTAGGGCGGCTTTATCTATATAGCAACCAAATCTCAGATATTTTGCCACTATCCAGCTTAACCAGTCTTGAAGAGATTAACTTAGGCTCCAATCAAATCTCAAACATCGCTCCGCTGTTAGCCTTAACTAATCTCGAGGAACTTTATCTAGATAGTAACCAAATTTCAGATATCACGCCACTATCTGGCTTAACCAGTCTTGAAAGTCTTGAATTAGGCTTCAATCAAATCTCAGACCTAACCGCCTTACAAAATTTAGCTGTATTGAGGCACCTTGACTTAGAGGGCAACCAAATATCAAACGTAGCTCCACTGTCGACTCTAACCAATCTAGGGGGTCTTTATTTAGGGAATAACCACATCTCAAATATCACTCCGCTGTCTAGTCTAAACAATTTGTACTCCCTTGATTTGTACAACAACCAAATCGCAGACTTTTCGCTCTTGTCTGGTTTGGCAAGTAATGCTGTTCACGATGGTAATCAGAATATTGTTGTTTACAACTCGGATGACGAATCGACTTGGTCTAACAACCTAAAGAAGGTTAGCGGTGCTTTTTATGATCACGAAGTTCTATATAACCTAACTTACGATGATTCTACTAAAACTTTTATAATAGGAGACACTAGCAAAATAGCCTATGTTACATACAACTGTAAGATATCATCTGCTAATAGACTTGGCTCCGGGGGCATTGAGCCGTTTGTAACTAACGCACCCTGCGACTCTTTAAGTAAACTGATAATCTTACCAAACACTAACCTGATTGATAAGAGCGTCAACAACCAGCGTAGGTTAGACGTTAAAAAAGACGAGGAGTTTGTTTACAAAACTGACGCAATCATATTAGGCCAAGAGTCTTTGCGCACGGCTGGTTATATCGATGATAGCGACCCTTACTCCATAGAAATGGTATCTATTAGGTTGATTGAAACGATCGACCCACGAGTTGTACCGCTAGAATCAGACCTCTACATCGGCGATCAGCTGTTTAACAACACACCATTTGGACAATATTATCGTGCCGTCACCAGTATTGAGGGTCAAGTCATTACCTCTACGATTGTGCCACGCTTCTTGTTACCTAGTGACGACCCAGACTATATTGACATGGAAGACTGGATGGATGGCATTGAATACGAAAATCATCTAGAACTACAATATTTAGATGAGCCTTTAGTCGTTTCACTTAGAACCAGGTCTAAATTAAAAGCTGACATTCTGTCTGGCCAAGTTGACATCCCAAGTCAATCAGAACTATATCTTGGCTTCGTTGATTGGAACACTGCCCAGTCCCCCATTACTTTAGCCGACATGAGATTTAATTCACTTGGCTCTAGTTCAGTGCTGGTCTCGTTCTTAAATGGTATGGCAGGTGTTCCTAGGACGGGCTTGGCTAGTAATGGCCTAAGTTGGCTAGCATGGGCCAGTCTGCTACCAGTTGGCGGCGTGGCTCTTTATGGCGCAACTCGAATCAGACGAAACTATTGACGCACTTATAGTGTTTATGCTATAATGAAGGTATAAGCTGGTACGCATCGCGGGGCTTCACCCACGAGCGCCCAAAGACAAACATTAACTGCAAAAACAAAAAGCCCCAGGGTGGGCGCGTAACAGCAAAAACACTCGGTCTATTTAGGCGGAGTGTTTTTATAATTTAACTATGGATTAAGTTGGGCTTGCAGTCTATAATAAGTCTTAAGGATAACCATAATGAATTCAAAAAAGTCTTACGCGAAGCGAACGTCGGGTTTTGAGGCATACGATGGCGATATTGATTTGTTAAGTGACGAATCTGGTGTTCGCTCTGATGCCCCCAAGAAAAAAGGTGACTACTTAGTGAATAAAGAAAACACAGTTGATGCGCCAGAGCCAGAGCCGGAAGCGCTTGACGTGAAGCCCACTGAGGATTCCGCTAATACGCTTACACCGAAGCTAGATTTGAAGATTGTAAGTCCTTTGAACCCGATAGAATACACTCAACCGGAAAGAGAAGTGGTCCACGAAGTGCATAAAGAGGGCGATCCTGTTGAAATTGGCGCTAGTGACGACGGCTACGAGGTTGATGAGCCAGAGCGTCTCAAGACGGTGGGCGATGACTCGGAAAACGAGCCAGACCAGCAAAAGCCGAAGTCGAGCAAATTTATGACCGTTTTGTCCATAGTGATTCTGATTGGCTTAGCAGTTTTATTCGGATTTTTGCTTTTTTAGCGTATTTCGTTTAAAATTAGTCGAAGTGGGGCAGCGTAGCTCAGTTGGTTAGAGCGTAGGACTCATAAGCCTAAGGTCACTGGTTCGATCCCAGTCGCTGCTACCATTTTTGAAGTGAATATAACCCCGACTGCTAAGTCGGGATTTAAATTTGTGGTTCCGTTAAAGGTAAGTGCGCTTTCTTAAAATAACTACCATTGTTAAAAATCTTATATAATTTCTGTTTAAGGTTGAGCGTTTTGGTGTTTTTACCTTTTGAAGGTATAATGTAGGTTATTAAATAGGGGAAAGATAGAAAAATGGACGACAATACACAAAATGAACCAACCCAGCCCGTTACCCAGGCTCCTTTTGGGTCAACTCAACCACTGACTGGACCACCAATTACTACTCCAGTTCCAGAACAGCCTATGGCGCCACCCGTGATGCCTGTGATGCCAGAAAAGAAAAAGAGCAAAATTGGGTTGATTATTGCTATTGTTCTAGTAGTAATTTTAGCTGGTTTGGCTGGGGGCTACTTCTGGTACCAAAATCCAGATAAGGTTCTGAGTGATGTAATGGCTAAAACACTAACGGCCAAGACCGTGAGTTTCAAAATTAAGGCAAGCGATGGAGTTAATCTATCTGCTGATAGCATGGCAATGTTGCCAGTGAAGCTAAGCGGAATTGATATATCTCTTTCGGCTGATCTAGAAACGTCAGCCGCTAGCCTAAACGGTAATATATATCTAGATATGGCTGGTTCTGACGTGAAGCTGGATGGTAGGTTTATTATCGCTTCCGAGAAAGAAATGTTCTTCTACGTCGATGGCGTTGCAGACGCGATTGTTGGGTTAGTGGGTGACTCTGTCGATGATCCTAATGCCGATACTATTATCAAGTCTGTAACGGGTAACCTTGAGAAAAAATGGGTGAAACTTAATATTGATGACTTGAAAGGAGAGGATGACAACAACGACGGTACACAGGCTTTGACGTGTGTGACTGATAAGCTAAAGTCTATTCGAAGCGATAAAACCTTCGCTACTCAGATCAAGAAAGCTTACAATGAGAATAAATATCTCAAAATAAAAGAGACTAGTCGTCAAGATGGGGATTTTGTCTTCTTAGTTGACGTTGACCAGGCTAAGTCGGAGAGCTATGGCAAGGCTTTAGCTGAGACGGATCTTATGAAACAGCTTCAGGACTGTATAAAGAGCGATGCGGAGGATGAAGACGAGGACGACTTCTTTAGCGATGACACGTTGGACGACGCATCGGATGATATGTCGGACGCACTGTCTCAAATCAACAACGTAGAGATTAGGGTTGGGCAATGGAATCACCAGCTTAAATCTATTACTGCTGAGATAGAATATAAAAGTGATAACTCGGAGAGTGCTACTAAAACTTCGCCAGTAAAAGTAGAGGCTTTGTTTGACTCAGGAGTTGACATTACTGCGCCAGCTGATAGTGTTGACTTTAAAGAGTGGTCAGAAGATCTGAGCGGATTAATACTCTTGTTTATGGGTGGTCTAGACATGGACCAGTCGTTACCTTTTGACATATCCGATTCGAGCCTTTCCTTTTAAGGCTTAAGATATGGATCAAAAGAAAAACGCGGGTTTTGGCCCGCGCTTTTCTTAAACAAAAATGTCAACGAATGTATTTGCAGTATAGCAAACCATGAGCGTTTTGTCAATAGTGCGAAGCGCACAAAATAAAAAAGCAGTATCTGGCTGGAAAAACTTATCAAAATATAGTAAAATCACACTGTTGGCACCTTGGCGGAGTGGTTACGCAGCGGTCTGCAAAACCGCGTACGCCAGTTCAATTCTGGCAGGTGCCTCCAACAAGTTCCTATGCGCGGATGGTGGAATTGGTAGACACGAGAGACTTAAAATCTCTTGGGATGATATCCTGTGCGGGTTCAAGTCCCGCTCTGCGCACCAATATTGATTAAGCGAACATTATTAGAGAGGGTGAGAAGTGAGAAAGAATAAAAAAGGCTTCGGAGTAGTAGAGATAATACTAATCATTGTTGTTATTGGACTAATTGTGGCTGTCGGTTGGTTGTTCTTTGATAGACAGAAAGATAAGGCGAGCGACAGTGAGACTGCAACCACAAATCAACAAACCGAAAAACAAAAAACAGACACATCAGTTAATACAGAAGAAAATGTGCCTAGTGGTTGGTTCACTTATGAAAATAGCAGTTTAGGCTTTTCTTTTTCCCACCCATCAGAGTACGGTAAGGTTAAGGAAGATAGCGAGTACGGCTCAGAAAATCAAAATGCCTTACTGTATACATTCTATTTTGAAAAAATGTGCCCCACCTGCAACTCTGGTAGCCCATTTACTGTTGATATGGCTTCAGACGGAATTGTTGAGATAGGCGCCACCACAGCTAACTTTGGTGGTGTAGGAACGAGCAGACCGTTGGCAATTAGTTCTGGCTTTAGCGGTGAGGGCAACTTTCAAGCAAATGGCGTTAAGGGGCTGTTGAAAACGACGACGGACGATTGGAACGAAACAGTAAGAACAACCATAGAGTTTAATCTTACTAAAAGCAGTTCTGCCACAGGTATCATGTTTATGACCAATGATAAACCAGGCGGTACTAAAAATGCTGAAAATCTAAAGAGCATCGCAAAAACATTCAAGTTATTGCCCTAAAATTAATTTACCAAACCCTATTGCCATGAGTATGTCGCCTGCCGTAAACGGCAGGCGGTGGGGCTTGTACTTTTCAGCAGTTTTCCTCAAAATAAGCTCTAACCTCGTTGTAGAAGGGCGCCGATATTGAGCTCATTAGTTAAAACCCAACCACGGAATACGCGGTGGGTTTTTTGGTGGGAGCAAACAAGGGGTTTGATTAAAAAGTGTAAAAAGTAAACCAACGGTATGTGTACTTATTCTTACGTCAACAATATACTTTAACTTAGTAAGGAGGAATAAATGGATGTAAGACGAACGGGAAAACTTATCGCTAACAAAAGAAAACAAAAAAACTTAACTCAAAGTGAGTTAGCAAGAAAAATAGATATAAGCGATAAAGCAATAAGCAAATGGGAGCGAGGCTTATCGTTTCCAGATATAACAAGGTTAATTACACTTACTGAAGTATTAGAGATAAGTTTGTACGAATTATTAAAAGGAGAGGAAAAAGATGGCAAGTAAAGAAACAGAGCAAATAGTAGAAGACACAATAAAATATGCCAATGAAGAGATCAAGCGAATTAAAAACAATTACCTTAAAAAAACACTATTAATTATCAGTATATTGATTGTTGTTACGTCATTTTTTATAGCAGTGTTTAAATATGAAAAACCACTAAAATATAACGATAAGATGGTGGAAGTTGTAATCCCAGAGGGTAAAGGTATTGATATAAAAATCGATTTACCCAACTATAGCTCTACTAAAGCGGTATTGGTTAAAGTAGACGAAGAATATTACGATTTATACATAAATGTAACAACTACTTTGGCAAACAAAATATTTAAAGATGAAGATAAGATTAACAATTTGTTAAGAGTCGGTAACGGTATGATCGTGGATTATCAGTCAGAAGCCTTAATGGGCTTTATCCCAAACGGTCTTGATAGTTCTGTAATAAAACGAATATATTATGTAGACAACTTGTTAAGTAAGACCGCTACGTTAAGTGATAATAAGTTAACCAGTTATAAAGACAAGACATTAATCTGGGAAAGAGAATGATCTATAACAAACGAAAAGTCTTTAAATCCAGTTTAGTAATGACGGACTCTAGAGGTATATTAATCTAAAACCATTAGAATTTTTGACTAATTTTGTGCTACAATTATTTTATAGTATCGTGTCATCGATACAATAATTTACCTAAAGGAGAATAAGTATGGAATGGATAATTGGTGTTTTGGCAGTCATTGTTTTGATTGCTTTATTTGTGGCTGGTATTTACAACAGCTTGGTTCGTCTCAAGACGCGTGTCGAAGAAGCCTGGAGCGACATTGCTGTCCAATTAAAGTATCGTCTTGATTTAGTCCCAAATTTGGTCTCAACCGTTAAGGGTTATGCCTCACACGAGAAAGAAGTTTTTGAAAAAGTTACCGAAGCTCGTGCTGGTTTGATGAACGCCAAGGGCGTAGCAGAAACCGCTAAAGCAGAGGGTGAGCTTGAAGGCACTCTTAAGACTTTGTTCGCTGTGGCAGAGAATTACCCAGATCTTAAGGCTAACGCTAGCTTCGTAGATTTACAGCAGAAGTTGACTGACACAGAAGATAAGATTCAAGCCTCACGCCGTTTTTATAATGCTGGTGTGCGTGACCTTAACACTAAAATTGACGCCTTCCCGTCAAACATCATTGCTTCAATGTTCAAATTTGCCAAGCGTGAATTCTTTGAAGTAGCCGACCGAGCTACCGCCGAAGACGCTCCAAAAGTTGAATTCTAATTAATACAACGGACGTTTTACTTAATGTATAAACAGATTGATAGCAACAAGCGAAAAACTTGGCTGGTTATGGCAATGTTCTTTGTGATAATTGCCGTGATTGCCGGGTTGGTTTATGCCTATACTGAAGACTTAGGGATTGTTATAGTGCTTCTGGGGGTTAGTGCTGTCTATGCGCTGATTCAGTATTTTGCGGCCAGTACTATGGCTCTCAAGATGAGTGGTGCGCGCGAGATTACTAAATCTGAAAATCCTAGATTCTACAACATTGTGGAGAATCTAGCTATTACGGCTGGATTGCCGATGCCAAAAGTCTACATCATGGACGAAGCCTCACCCAATGCTTTCGCCACTGGTCGAGATCCTGAACATGCTTCGGTGGCAGCGACAAGTGGGTTGATAAACATGATGAGCGACCGTGAGTTGACTGGAGTAATGGCTCATGAGCTAGCTCACGTGGGAAACTACGATATCAGAGTTAGTTTAGTTGCCTTTGCTCTGACTGTGGCTATTAGCGTTTTAGCTGATGTTATTTTGCGAATCGGCTTTCGTAGCTCCGGCAGTTCGGATCGTGATAACAAAAATGGCGGTGGTGTTATTACCATGGTTTTACTGATGATTGCAGTGGTTTTGGCTCCATTAGTGGCTTCTTTAATCCAACTAGCTGTCAGCCGTAAACGAGAATATTTGGCTGACGCGACTGCAGTTTTGACAACGCGTGACGCTGAAGGATTGGCCTCGGCGCTAGATAAATTACGTAACGACACCACACCGATGCATAATGCTAATCCATCAATGGCTAATATGTACATTAAGAACCCTTTGAGAAAAGGACTTATGTCAAACTTGCTTAGTACGCATCCTCCGCTTGAAGAAAGAATTAGTGCCTTAAGAGGTATGACGGACAATTTCTAATGCCAAAGAAGACTAAGAAAACTAAAAAAGTTTCGACCACGAAGCCAATCGTAAAGAAGTCTAAGAGCTCTCCAGCGAAGAAGCCAGTGGTCGAAAGACTAAAGGCTCTGTGGCAACGTTTTGTGGCAGCTCGTAAAAACTTTCTGCGTCGCCGACCGCACCGCAGTTTTCGCTTGAGTCGTCGATCGCAAACTTCTCGCTCTTTAAAAATTGAGGGCTATATTAATTTCTCAATTAATGTTTGGCGAGAGATGAAAAAAGGTAAGAAGTTCTTTGCTAAGTTATTTGTTTTATTAATGGTGTTATTCGCTGTGCTATCCCTCACTATGCCACAGACCTCTTACAATAACTTGCGCGATGCACTAAACGAGACTATCCAAGAGGCCGACATTGGTGGCAGCGTCTATAGAGCTGGGCTATTATTCATGTCCTCAGTTAACTCTAGTGGACTTACTCCAGCTAGCGATCAGTCTGGGCAGATGTTGAACGGATTAATCATAATCCTGACTTGGCTAGCGGTTGTTTACTACTTACGACATCAACTGGTTGGCAAGGAAATCACCCTAAGGGACGTGGTTTATAACTCGAGCGCGCCTTTGGTGTCAACCATCATCGTCTTGGTTTTTGCACTGATTCAACTTGTGCCGTTTGGCATGTTTATGATAATTTATTCAGCCGCCAAAAATACGGAAGTAATTAACGGTGGTGTCGGTGAAATGTTAGCTGTGCTGTCAGGCGTACTGATTGTTGCTCTGACGCTTTATTGGTTAGTGAGCACGTTGATAGCCTTGTCAATCGTGACAGTATCGGGAACTGAGCCGATTAAGGCATTGCGCCTAGCTGATGATATTGTAGTCGGTCGACGTAGTCGTATTGTTCGACGAGTGCTATGGCACTCTATTCAGGTCTTTATGGTTTGGGTAGTGGTCTTGATGCCTATCATTCTCTTAGAGAACAGCCTGTCCAATAAGTGGAGCTGGATAGCCGATGTGCCTGTCGTGCCAATCGCGATGGCGATACTATTGAGCGCAACGATAGTCTGGACTAGCGCCTATTTGTACATACTCTACCGAAAGATTTTAGATGACAAGTCAAGGCCAGCTTAGTTTCGACCAAGCCCGAAATCGTGTCGAAAAGCTGCGGAAGTTGATTGATGATTACCGCTATCACTACCATGTCTTAGATGAGTCAATTATGAGCGAATCTGCGGCCGATAGTCTAAAACACGAACTGTCGATGTTGGAAGATAAGTTTCCTGAACTAATCACGGCGGACAGCCCAACTCAAAAAGTTGCTGGAGTGGCGTTAGACAAATTTACGAAAATTCCGCACAAGTGGAGAATGATTTCTTTGGCGGATGTGTTTAACGAGGGCGAAGTTAGTGCCTGGATTGAGCGAACCAGGAAGATTCTCCCGAATGAAGAGTTTGAGTTTTTCTGTGATATTAAGATGGACGGTCTAGCGGCCTCATTAATTTACCAAGATGGTGTGCTGGAGCGTGCTGTTACTCGTGGTGATGGCTCGGTAGGTGAGGATATTACACATAACGTAAGGACTATCCCTGATGTTCCGCTAAAGTTGCGTTATTCGCCTGGGTTTGAGCAATTTCTGAAGGGTAGAACGGAAGTTCGAGGCGAAATCGTGATGTATAAAGTCGATTTTGCCGAGCTTAACACAAAGCGCCGACAAGAAGGTGCGCCAGAATTTGCTAATCCGCGTAATTTGGCGGCTGGAACAATGCGTCAACTTGACTCTAAATTAGCATCTGAGCGACCACTGCATTTTCGTGGGTATGATTTATTACGCGACGGTTCAGACGAGATTCCAACCCATGGTTTTGCCTATCAGGCTATGAAAGAACTGGGCATAACTTGCAACTTAAATCCTGATATTGTACCTGATTTAGCGAGTCTAACGAAGAAAATTAACTACTGGAGGGATCGGCGAGATAGTTTGCCATTTAAAACAGACGGCATTGTGATAAAAATAAACGATCGTAAGTCGTATGAGGCTTTAGGAGTGGTTGGTAAGACGCCTCGTGGTGCTGTGGCTTTTAAGTATCCAGCGGAAGAAGCCACGACGATAATAAAAGATATTGTAATTTCGCTAGGTCGGACTGGTGCGGCCACGCCAGTAGCTGTATTCGATCCCGTTCAGGTTGCCGGCACGACGGTGCAACACGCTAGTTTGCATAACGCCGATGAGATAGCCCGACTTGATGTTCGTCGTGGTGACACTGTGGTGGTATTTAAGGCGGGCGATATTATTCCGCAGATAGAAAGGGTTTTGGTAGAGCTACGCCCCGATGGAACAAAACCTATAGATTATGAAGCTGAGCTGGCTAGGCAATATCCAGAGCTGAGTTTCGAGCGTCCTGACGGTGAAGTGGTTTATCGGGTTCGAGACTTTTCTGGTTCGATTATTTTGAAACGTAACTTAATTCACTTGGCTTCCAAAGGTGCGTTGGATATAAACACTTTGGGCGAGAAAAATGTTGAAGCACTGGTCAATAACAACTTAGTAAGAGATTTAGCAGATATTTACCAACTCAGAAAAGAGGATTTGTTGGCCCTTGACCGCTTTGCTGAAATCTCAGCCCAGAAGTTAATAGGAGCCGTCGAGGCTAAAAAGAGGCCGGCGTTAGAAAGATTTGTTTATGGTTTGGGGATTCGCCATGTTGGGGCGCAGACCGCAAGTGACTTAGTGGGTCAATTCCACTCTCTAGATAATTTGAAGGTTGCGACCTTTGATGAGTTGCGAGCTGTTGATGGCATAGGAGAGGTTGTGGCCGAGAGTGTTTTGGCTTGGTTTGCCAACGATGATAACTTAAAATTATTGGATAAATTCAAGTCACTTGGAGTCGAGCCGTATTTCGAGGCCAAAAGCGGTAAGCTGTCAGGCAAAAGTTTTGTAATTACTGGGTCGCTAGAAAGCATGAGTCGTGACGAAGCTTCTGAAAAAATTCGCTCTTTGGGAGGTAGATTTCAAACTTCAGTGGCTAAAGATACGGATTACTTGGTAGCAGGGGGAAAAGTCGGATCCTCTAAGTTAAAAAAAGCCCAAAGTTATGGCACGAAAATTATCAGTGAACAAGAGCTTATAGAGTTGATCCAGGTTTAATAGTGCGTAACCGCAAAAAATAAAAAACCGCCACGGTAGAACTGGCGGTCTTTCTTTATCATTCCAAGTCTTAGAACGGTTTTGCTAGCTTGATATTTGGATTCTCTTCTGCGATACGTAGAAGTTCGTTGTATTTGCAGATGCGGTCAGTGCGTGACAGCGAGCCAGTTTTAATTTGGTTTGTGCCAAGCCCAACGGCTAGATGAGCAATCGTTGTATCCTCAGTCTCGCCTGATCGGTGACTCATAACTGTGTTGAATCCATTGGTTTTAGCTAACTTAACAGCAGTAATCGTCTCAGTTAAGGTGCCGATTTGATTGGGCTTGATTAAGATGGCGTTGCAGGCTTTTTTATCGATAGCCTCCTGGAGTAATTTCGGATTAGTAACTAGTAAGTCGTCACCAACTAACTGAACTTCTCGTCCAAGCACTTTGGTTAGTTTCGTCCAGTTTTCCCAATCGCCTTCGGCTAGTCCGTCCTCGATTGAAACAATTGGCAGATCATCAACCCAGTCGGTATACATTCGAATTACGGCATCAGCCCCGATGGTTTTGCCCTCGGTTTTTAGGTTGTAATTTTCTTCGTCATATAATTCACTTGCCGCGACATCGAGTGCAAAGGCAACCTCTTTTCCTAGTTCGTAACCAGCTTTTTTAACGGCTTCGGAAATTAACTCTAGTGGCTCGAAATTACCGTGTTTCAACTTTGGGGCATAGCCGCCTTCGTCGCCAACGGTTGTGGCATAGCCTTTGTCTTTGAGGATCTTGCCTAGGTTATGAAAGATTTCAGTGCCGATTTGCATAACTTCAGGGAAGTTGATTGCTCCGATTGGCACAATCATATATTCCTGAACATCGCTTGACCCGGACGCATGGGCGCCTCCATTCATGACATTCATCATTGGCATTGGTAAACTCATCTCGGAGCCAGTCATTTCGGAGATGTATCGGTAAAGTGGCCATTTACGACTATTAGCAACGGCTTTAGCACAAGCTAGACTTACCGCTAAAATGGCGTTTGCACCTAAATTTGACTTATCTTCTGTACCGTCTAGATCGATTAATAAACGATCGATGTCGGCCTGCTTACTAGCATCTTGGCTGATAATTTCTTTAACTACAATATCATTAATATTACTGACCGCCTTCTTAACACCCTTGCCCATCCAAGAGCTGCCACCGTCGCGTAGCTCCAGAGCTTCGCGTGTTCCGGTTGAGGCGCCACTTGGCACGGCGGCTCGTCCCAAGCTACCATCGTTTAATATTACGTCAGCCTCAACCGTTGGATTGCCTCGCGAATCTATAATCTGGCGGGCTTTTACTTCTTTTATAAAATAATTACTCATACTTTTTAGTTTAGCACAACCATCAGGCTTGTGGTAAAATGATTCCAGTATGACGCATCGACAAAGTGGGCTAGAGATGCCAAATGATTTAATTTTTGTGAGGCACGGCGAGAGTGAATCAAACGTAGTTCAACATGCCGAGAAAATTGGTGAAATCGTACCGTTTCATCAAGAGATCGCCTCGCGACCTGATTGGCAACAACGCCTGACTAAGAAAGGAATCGAGCAGGCTAAGCTAGCGCGTGATTGGCTAGATTTTGAAGTTGGCGGGGCAGAGAGCTTTGACGGCTTGTTTGTTTCGCCTTTTTTACGTGCTCGAGAAACTGCAAGCTATCTTGGTGGAAACCACTGGATAATTGACGATCGGATTATTGAGCGCTACTTTGGGGGCTTAGGAACGTGGGGGCAAAATTCTGACTTATCGGAAGGTGATATCAAGATGCTCAACGTAACACCTTGGTATGCTCGGGTTGATAGTGCTGAAAGTATGCAAGACGTTTTTTGGCGCTATCGATCATTTCAAGATTCGCTGAGGCGAAATCATTCCGGTCAACGAGTTTTGGCGGTGACGCATGGACATATGATAAAGGCAGCTTGTTATGCTATTGAATGGTTGTTGCCAGAGGATTGGATGAAGCCGGAAGTTAAGGGCAGATTTAAGCTATCTAACTGTGCAGTGGTGCACTATTCAAGAGTTAATCCGTTTAATCCAGGTGAAATTTCAAAAAGCATGCGTTGGCGACGTATCATATTTCCATCTGATATGAAAAATTCACCCGACGATGGCAAATGGCAAGAAATAAAGCCAAAACGTGCTTTCACGGCGCAGGAGCTATCTGAAGAGCTTGATGATTATCCTCCATTTTTGGATGGCGTTGTATAATTTACAACATAACATTAACTAGCTCCGGTTAATAATTAAGGCATTGTTAGGAAAGTTAGGTGGGGCATGTGCAGTCTTACCTGAGACATCAAAGCCCGCCCTGTGACTTTAGGTCTAAACAAGGCGACATTTTATCTGTTTTTTGCTAAAATTAAGCTATGTTTAAGAAATACGTTCAGCGTAAGTTAGAAAAATTAGTTAAAAAATACAGAGAGGCTCACCCTGAGGTTAAATTAGTCGTGGTCGTCGGTAGTGTTGGTAAAACTACAACCAAAAATATAATAGCCGCTATTTTAGATGAAAAGTATCGCATTGGCGGGGCGCTAGACGACAACTATAATACAGAAATTTCAGCACCATTCGGGATTTTGGGAATCAAATACCCAGAGAAATTGCGCTCAATTACGTCTTGGAGAAAGGTTTTTCGGGCGGCCAAGCTTCGTATTAAGCAACCAGCAACGGTAGATATTATTGTGCAAGAACTTGGCGTAGATAAGCCAGGTGATATGGCATCTTTTGGGCGTTACTTGAGGCCAGATATGGCGATATTGACGGCGATTACGCCTGAACATATGGAGTTTTTTGGTAATATGGAAGCGGTTGCGTCCGAGGAAATTATGGCGATTAACTTTTCTAAAGTCGGGCTTATTAATCGCGATGATATTGACGGTAAGTATGCTCGTTATGTTAACAACCCAGCAACCATGACTTATGGCGCTAGCCAAGTTGCTGAGAACCGAATTGAAAGCGTAAGTTTTGACCCGAAAAATGGCTTTGTCGGTAGGTTTGTCGGATTGCGTGCACCGCAAGGATTTGATATTAAGGTGCAAGTCTATGGTGAACAAATTCTGCGATCAGTGGCGGCTGGTATTGCGATTGGGTTGGAGTTTGGCATGTCAGTTGAAGAAATTGGGCGAGCTTTGGCCAAGATTTCTCCAACTCATGGGCGAATGAACTTATTAAGAGGATTAAATAAGTCATTGATTATTGATGATACTTACAATTCTAGTCCAGCTGCAGCCAAAGAGGCACTACGAGCGCTTTATAGCTTTCCAACAGAAGGTTCTCGCATAGCCGTGCTAGGATCCATGAATGAGCTAGGAACGACGTCGGCTGAAGCGCATCGTGAAATTGGTAGTTTATGCAATCCAAATCTACTAGAGTGGGTTGTGACCGTTGGTGATGACGCAAACCACTTTCTCGCTCCAGCTGCAAAGGCTAATGGCTGTCAAGTGAAAAGTTTCTCTAACGCAATCGCGGCGGCCGGTTTTGTTAATAAGGTTTTACGAAAAGGCTCAGTGGTGTTGTTCAAGGGCTCACAAAACAAAGTTTTCTTAGAAGAGGCGGTGAAGGTAGTCCTGTCGTCGATTGATGACCACAAGTTGCTAGTTCGCCAATCTGAAGAGTGGCTAAAAACCAAAGAAGACTATTTTTCATCATTTGTTAAGATTCCAGGAGTAGAAGAATAATGAAACGTTTTAACCCAAGCGAAATTGAGCCTAAGTGGCAACAAAAGTGGGCTGAGTCAAAAATTTATAAAGCTGTAGACTTTGATACAAAGCAGAAATATGTTATGTTAACTGAGTTCCCGTATCCGTCGGGTGAAGGCTTACACATTGGGCACGCCAGAGAATACACGCTCGGTGATATTATGGCTCGGCACAAGCGTATGCAAGGCTACAACGTGCTTTATCCAATGGGATATGATGCTTTTGGCTTACCGACCGAGAACTTTGCTATCAAAAATAAAATAGCTCCACAGGTGGCCACAGCTCGCAATATCGTTAATTTCCGCCAGCAGTTTGATGCGCTCGGACTTTCGATTGATTGGTCGCGCGAGATTAATACATCCGATCCAAATTATTACAAATGGACGCAATGGCTCTTTTTACAATTTTATAAAAAAGGATTGGCCTATCAAGACGATATCGATATAAATTGGTGTCCAAAATGTAAAACTGGACTAGCTAACGAAGAAGTCGTTGATGGTAAGCATGAACGCTGTGATACTGTGGTAGAAAAAAAGAAGCTCAAACAGTGGATGCTCAAGATTACTGACTACGCCGATAGGCTAATTGACGGCCTAGAGGCGGTTGACTATCCGAATAGAATCTCGTCGCAACAGATTAGTTGGATTGGTCGATCGGTGGGCGCTGAAATTGATTTTAAGGTAGACGCGCACCAAGATAAGATTACCGTTTTCTCGACCAGGCCAGATACGCTGTTTGGTGTGAGTTTTATAGTGCTAGCGCCCGAACATCAGCTGGTAAATGAATTGGTCTCAGATGAGCAACGTCAAACAGTCGCTAACTATGTTGAAGAGGCTAAAGCCAAGACTGAAATTGAAAGACAAAGTCAAAGCCGAGAAAAAACTGGCGTGTCGACCGGGGCCTTCGCTGTTCATCCGCTAACTGGCGAAAAGATTCCAATCTGGGTTGGTGATTACGTTATGCTTGGTTATGGCAGTGGCGCAGTTATGGGTGTACCGGCTCATGACGTACGGGACTATGAGTTTGCGATCAAATTTAAGCTGCCGGTTAAAGAAGTTATTGCTAAGCCGGTTGACTATAATGAACAAGTTTACGTCGGTGATGGTGAGATGATCAATTCGGGTGATTTCAATGGCTTAAGTGGTGATCAGGCGCGTCAAGCTGTGATTGACACATTAGAATCGCTGTCTCTTGGAGCTAAGAAGACTAATTACCGTTTGCGTGACTGGATTTTTTCACGACAGCATTATTGGGGTGAGCCAATTCCGATTATCCATTGTCCAAGTTGCGGTGTAGTTACCGTCCCTGATAAAGATTTACCAGTTACCTTACCTGAAGTTGACCATTATGAACCGACTGATGATGGCGAAAGTCCATTATCAAAAATTGACTCGTGGGTTAATGTGAAATGTCCTATTTGTGGGGCAGACGCTAAAAGAGAAACCGATACTATGCCAAACTGGGCTGGTTCGAGTTGGTACTATTTGCGCTATTTTGACGCTCATAACGACCAAGTTTTCGCCGACTCTGAGAAATTAAAGTATTGGGGCGCAGTTGACATGTATTTAGGTGGCATGGAACACACAACCTTACATTTGCTCTATTCGCGATTTTGGCATCAATTCTTTTATGATACTGGATTAGTTCCTGAGCCAGAGCCTTATTTGGCGCGTCGGGGACAGGGTATTGTATTGGCGGCTGATGGCTCAAAGATGAGTAAGTCTAAGGGCAATGTAATTAACCCTAACGAAATTATTGAGTCTGGTTATGGTGCTGATGCTCTGAGACTTTGTATTGCCTTTTTGGCGCCCTATGACCTGACAACAGCTTGGCAACCAGATGGCGTGCCCGGAACTTATCGGTTCTTGAATCGTATCTGGAACTTAGTTCAAGAGTTTCTTGAATCTGAACAGTCGGACAACCAAGTCTCAGACAGCTTGATTCATAAAACTATCAAAAAAGTGTCAGATGACTTGGACCAAATGAGTTTCAATACCGCTATAGCATCGTTGATGGAGTTAGTTAATAATCTATATAAACTTAAAACCAAAGGTATGGGTAACGACTCTTGGCAAAAAGCACTTGAGGCTTTATTGCAACTTGTAGCACCGTTTGCGCCACATTTGGCGGAGGAGTTGTGGTCGGAGCTGGGGCATAAGGACTCGATTCATTTAAGCCAGTGGCCAAAATACGACCCCGCGAAGCTGATTGACGAAAAGACTACAATTGTAGTCCAGGTAAATGGCAAAGTGCGATCTACCTTAGAGATTGCGCAAGATACGTCTGAGGATGAAGTAAAGAACCTGGCCTTAAGTCAGTCTAATGTTCAAAAATTTACTCAGGGCAAGGAAATCGCAAAAGTGATTTACGTGCCGAAAAAACTAGTTAGCATTGTCGTCAAATAAAATTCCCCGCTATAATGGCGGGGAAGCGGACCGAGTTAAAATAATTATTCGATAATTATCTTGATCCGATCGAGCTGGTAATTCTTTTTATAAAAGTACTGTAGGCCTATCGTATCATGTGGCCCTACGGCAACACTCTCATTGAGCTGATAGGGCCGATGCCTCACGTTTGCCATGATGTGCTTGTCTGTCACGGGCGATTTGCTCTTGTTGAAGTGTTCAGCAACCTCTACGAAGTTGCTTAGCGTCAGCTCGCCTGTGACACAGCCTTTCTTGAGAATGACAAAATCATCCTTTGGAAAGACGTTGACAAAGTTAGTTGAGCCCACCATAACGCACGCAACCCCAATAAGAGATATGAGTACTGCTAGTATTGGGTGCATCTCCGTGTAACACACTAACAAAAACCCTGCTACCGTTAGTATTACACCGACCGCGGTTACTAGGATTGAAAACCAGGTCACATTCAGTACTTTTCTGATACGGTCCATTTTGTTCACTCGCTTTGGAGTTCCCTGTATCGCCATGATAATAACCTCCTAAATGTACTAGAATATGGATATTATAACAAGAAATACTTAAAAAGTCAATCTAACAAAGAAAGCCCCCGCGCTGTATTGCGGAGGATTAGAGTTGGTGATGTCAGGCTACAGCCTCACCTAAAGGGGACCAAACTTACATCAACCTGCGTCAGCAATTTGAGCGTACTTATGCTGACGCGCCCAATGTTCTTAGTTACGTAGATATCTACGCGACTGACCTTGTCGTGGACGCGCAACTGCCCGATTGGACCTCTCTCATATTTAAACATGAGAATAATCTGACTTCTTCGCCTAAGAGACGGAGCCCCGTTGGACTGCGCTTTCTCCACTATAATCACTCGAAGCTTATCAGGAGTTATTTGTTGCTTACTCCTGTTAAACTTCTGGGCGATATTAAGTAGATCTGTTATACTCGGGGTGCCAGTCAGGCACCCCATCTTAAGACGCACCACCTGGTCTTGCGGCCAGGCCTGAATCATCATGACTATGGCCACTCCTAGCAGGGCGATAGCCAAACCGGCCACTAAGGCTAGGGTGCCGGGGGTCTCTCCCCAGTCCATTTGTCCTAATCTCGCGATTAGGAACAGCATCATGAGCGGCAACAGCACGTAAGCTGCAACCATCTCAAGAATAACGTCCACCTTCTTGCTTCTGTAGCTCTTGCCGTTATCCTTTTCCCTTACGGGAGAACCGTGCAAGTTACTTTTGACCTTGTTTGACTCTACTACCATCATAGAACCCTCCTACTGTGATGTACTGGCTGTTAATTAACAACAGCTATCTTTTAATTATATACCAAAATACTAAAAAAGTCAAGGAGACGCGTGCGTAAACAGGCATAAACGATTATCTAATTGCTAAAATAGTAAAGTTAGACTATAATTAGAACAAATTTAACTAAATAAAGAGGAAAATAATGGCTCAACCAAAAAAGCAATCGAGTCCTCGTAAAACCGGCATGCGACGTAGCCACCTAGTGGTGAATCTTGCTCGCCGAGTTAATAAAACTTCACCCGTTAAGGCTTTTACGACTCGAAAAGAATATGGTCGAAAGACCACAAGTAAGACTAAGTAGTAAACTAAAAAGAAAGAACTGAACTTAAATGGCATCAAACCGGCACCTTGGACGTATCGTCGCTCTACAAACACTTTATGAATATGAATTTCGTCAACAACTTGGCGATGAAGACGCTAGCGCGGTAGAGATTATGGAACGTAATCTGGATCGATACGATGGTGTAGTTGGTGACACTGCTTTTGTTGCCGAGTTAGTCAACGGTGTTACAAAGACCGAGGCTAAGCTCGACGAGATTTTACAACCTTTAGCGCCAGAATGGCCGATTAAGCAAATTGCCCGAATTGACCGTAACATATTAAGACTAGGACTGTTTGAACTAGTGTTTATGGGAAGCACGGTGCCGCCAAAAGTGGCGATAAACGAAGCTGTAGAATTAGCTAAAGCCTTTGGTTCAGATAGTTCAAGTCGGTTCATAAATGGTGTGCTTGGTACAGCATTTGCTGACTTATCAAAGGAGAATCAAACTGATGAAGCCCAAGAAAAGCCTGACGAAAGCAGCGCCACGGGAGAAGACGAAGACGGCTCAGCCGAACAAGACGAACAAGAGTCGTAATCGATCGACCAAAAGGCGAGACAACAAGGTAAAAGGGCGAAAGCCCTCAATTCAGGAAATTGTGCGCGAGCCAACCGCTGGCGGGGTAATTTACCGCCTACGCAACGGAGAAGTTGAGATTTTGTTGATTCAAGACGCTAAAGATCGTTGGACGATTCCAAAGGGCCACATTGAGCCGGGTGAAACGGCAAAGCAGACGGCTATTCGTGAGATCGGTGAAGAAGCTGGGCTTAAAGATGTTGAAGTTTTAGGGTGGTTAGGGAAAATCAACTTTCGCTATCGTCGCATGAATAAACTAGTTCTGATGACTACACAAGTCTACCTAGTGCGAGCTAGGGGTGATACTAACGACATTCAAAAAGAAGAGTGGATGAACGGTATTCATTGGTTTAAGTTTATGGATGCGATTGACAAAATTGAGTATGAAGATATTTCTAAATTAATGCTACTAGCGATGCGCCGAATTCGGGCTGGAGAAAAATAATGGACAAAACACCGTATATTGAATTTGCTAAAAATGTTCTAAAAATAAACTATAAAGATATCGACTTACTGATTACCGCCCTGACTCACAGGAGTTATTTGAATGAACACCGTAAGAGCGTCAAAGAGCACAATGAGCGCTTGGAGTTTCTAGGCGATGCTGTTTTGGAATTGGTCGTGACTGATTATCTCTTCAGTAATTTTGATGAGCCAGAGGGGATTTTGACTGCTTGGCGTTCAGCTTTGGTGCGTACAGAAAGTATCGGTGCAGCTGGTTCACGCTTGGGCTATGAGCCTCTAGTGCGCATGAGTCGTGGTGAAAAACGTGGTTCAGAGCGAGCTCGACAACAGATTATCGCCAATGCTTTTGAAGCGGTTCTGGGGTCGATTTATTTAGAATGTGGTTATCCTGAGGCAAAAAAATTAGTTGATGAGCAGATCTTACCGCAACTGCGAGAAATACTCGACAGTGGCTCTTGGCGCGACCCAAAGTCGCATATTCAAGAAGTGATGCAAAGAATTGATAATACTACACCAAATTACCGAGTTTTAACTGAGGACGGACCAGACCACGACAAAGTGTTCACGGTAGGATTGTTTAATGGCGACGAGCTGATCAGTCAAGGTGTTGGATCGAGTAAACAGCTTGGACAAGAAGCGGCGGCCCGGGAAGCTCTGAAAATCTATCGCACCAAGGACAATTTGGTTGACGAAAAACCTAAAACAGTGTAATCTAATTAGAAGTAGTAAGAATTTAACAAAGGAAATGTAAATTTAATGTTAGCAATGCGTTTGCAAAGGCTGGGTCGAACTGGTCACTCTGTCTATCGTTTGGTAGTACAAGAGTCACAAAAAAACCCAAGCAATGGTCGTGTCGTTGCCTATGTCGGCACCTATGACCCACACACCAAAGAATTGAATATAGTAACTGATGAAGTCCAGCGATACTTAGATAATGGTGCTCAACCAAGCGATCGAGTAGTTAAGATCTTGAAAGGCAACAAAGAAATTAAGTTGCCTAAATGGGTTAAGTTAGAACGCCCAGTTCAGAACAAGGTAATCCGTAACTTAGGTAAACTGCGTCGCAATCAGCCAAAAGAAGAGGCTGCTCCAGCTGAACCAGCTGAGGCCACCGAAGCTACTCCAGCCGAATAATACATCTGTAAAATATCTATGAAGAATGCTTCAACTGCAAAAAGGTTGAGGTATTTTTTATTTTTTAGATAAAGCGTGATAAAATTAGGCTATAAATGCTTAAGACGGAGGAATCTATGTCTACAATTGATCAGCAATTTGTCGAATATATTATTAAGACCCTTGTATCGAATCCCGATGACGTGGTTGTGGACCGCCAAATCGATGAAAAGGGCGTGCTACTGACCTTGACAGTTAATCCAGAAGACCTTGGTCGTGTTATTGGTAAGCGTGGGGCAACAGCTCAGAGCGTGCGCACTCTTTTGCGAGCACTTGGCACAAAGAATGATGCCAGGTATAACTTGAAGATTGTAAATAACGACGAAGACGGTGGTAATAACGAGTCTACGGCGCCCAAAGAACGAGCTGTGGAGTCGCATGAGACCGAAACTAGCGAGGCTGTGGAGAACGTAGATGATTTTACAGAAAACGCCAAAAAAACCCTTGCCGAACTAGATGACCTTGATGTATAATTAAAGAAGTTCAAATCAACTGAACTAAAAGTTGTGAAGGCTCTTCTGCGAGAGTAATAACACAAACATTATTGAGAGTCATATCTGTCTAGAGCAGCCCGCCTTTTATGGTGGGCTGGTCTAGTTTTCGGCATTGTTCGGTCTAGAGGTAGTGTTAAATAAAAAGACACCCGAATCGCAGGGCGTCTTTTTATGTTTTCTTCAATGAGTGCCGCAGAGCACTCGATTTTTGTTTCCTCGCAGTTGGTACAGGATATGCCAACTCTCTAATTTGGCACACCTCCCTGTAGATCTTGGTTCTGTTTTCTCTTAATTAAACATAACCAATACCTATATTCTAAACCACTTATATTTTTTTGCAACTTTATTTTTTTGAGAAAATATTATATAAAAACCGAACAAACAGATACGGATGCCGAAAATAAATTAAAAATTAAAATTAATTTTTATAAAATATTTAGGTAATTTGGTAAAAGTAAAAACCCGCCTGATAACAAGCGGGTTCGTTTGCTTTGCGATAGCGCTATTTGAGGAACGCTATTGCGCCAAATTGCCTAGCTCCTCTGCGTGTGCGTGTGCCTGGCTTTTTGTTGCCATTTTTGCTGCGCTCGGCGTCAAGCTGGCGAAGGTAATGCTTCTTGATTACCTCGTAACCAGAAGGGGTCACGAAGCACTTTCTAGGGCCAGGTCGAGTTGAGATATCACTCAGTAGCCCTTGCTGGACAAGACGCCTCCTTGGCTTGATCTTAGATATCGGACCCATAGCCCAACGCCACTCCAACAGAAACTTGCGAATGTCTCTCTCGGTGTAGTCTACCAATTCCGGGATGTCTTCCTTTAGTCTCCTTACGACCTGTCCCAGGGTGATTTGCTCACCTTTCGAAAAGTACATGCAAACATCCTCCTTTGCAATAATACTTATATTCTATAACCTTAGACCTTCTTTGTCAATTACTAATCTGTTATAATAAAAGTATGAAAATTATTCAAGTCATAACCTTGTTGCCAGAGATCTTTACTCCAGTGCTTAATAGTTCCATGCTCTGGAAGGCTCAGAAAAACCAGATTGTAAAGTTTGAGCTTATCAATCTGCGCGACTTTGGCGTTGGACCGAGAAAGCAAGTCGATGATACTCCTTACGGTGGTGGTGATGGCATGCTACTTATGATTGAGCCTTTGACCAAGGCCGTGCAGTCAGCAAAAAAATCCGATCCAGCCGCTAGAGTAATTTTAACTAGCCCACGTGGTCAGAGTTTAGATCAGCCAATGGCAGAGCGTCTGGCGCAAGATTCCAGCGGTTTGATAATTATCTGTGGCCGTTACGAAGGTGTAGATGAGCGGATAATGAACCTAGTCGATGAGGTGGTGAGTTTGGGTGATTTTGTTTTGACGGGCGGCGAGATTCCAGCCATGGCGCTAATAGACTCCGTAACTCGTTTACTGCCAGGAGTTTTAGGTGGTGAGCAGTCTGCCGAAATTGAGAGTTTTGCTGGTGGAACTAAGATTCTAGAGTTTCCGCAATACACAAGACCAGAGCAATTTGACGGTCGGGGCGTCCCAGAAGTTTTACTTTCGGGAAATCATGCCGAGATAGCCAAATGGCGCCGAGAAAACTCAATAGACAAGAGTTTGCTAGAATAAGTGACAAAACTGGTGAAATTCGCTATAATATTAGCGTTATTAGCATTTGAGAGAAGAAAGAGCGAGCTCTTTCTTCCAAGATGTTAGTCTAATTGGGGATTGGCCAAGTGGTAAGGCACTGGGTTCTGGTCCCAGGATCGGGGGTTCGAATCCCTCATCCCCAGCCAA
>CAZRIZ010000013.1:0-25162 GCA_964600285.1 uncultured Candidatus Saccharibacteria bacterium | reverse complement strand
GGTTTTGTGGGAAAATATAAAAAATAAAACAGCAGCCAGCTGTCTGACTACTGTTCTATGAAAATTTTATATGTTGTAATTTTTACAAACTAAGCTCCAACTCGATCTTTTTTGGGCTTTTGCTTGGCGTTAAGCTCAACGTACTCGATAATCTTTTCGGCCACATTGCGACCAGTCACCTTTTCGATACCAAATCCTGGGCTAGCATTGACCTCCAAAACTAATGGTCCACGATTAGAACGCATAATGTCCACACCAGCAATGCCTAGTCCCATCGCTTTAGAAGCCTTGACAGCAATCTTACGCTCAATATCAGTCAGCTTGATTGGCATACCTGAACCGCCTTGATGCAAGTTCGAGCGAAAATCATCATCTAGGCTTTGCCGTTTCATACTAGCGACCACTCGGCTACCGACCACAAAGGCACGGATATCAACGCCAGCTGACTCCTTGATGAACTCCTGAAGCAACACGTTTGTGCCATCAGCATCCATCACATAAAAAGCCTGCAAAACTGATTTAGCGGCCTTTTTGGTTTCCGCCAAGACTACACCGTTACCGTGTGTACCTCGGGCTAATTTGATAATCACTGGCGCTCCACCGAGTTGTTCTAGTAGCAAGTCGACATCGCTACTGTCACGAGAAACAACTGTTTTTGGAATATCCACACCCGCCTTGGCTAGTAACTGCATCGAACGCAATTTATCGCGCGCCCGAACAATTGCAATTGACTTAGAGGAGCAATAAACCCCCTGCATCTCTAGCTGACGCACAATTGTAGTGCCGTATTTAGTCATACTGTTGGCAATACGCGGTATTAAAGCATCGTAATGCTTGAGCGGGCTACCTTTGTAAAAAACTTTATTATCACTTTCTTCAATTGAAACATAACAGTCTTTGTATTTAATTACATCAACTTCATGTCCACGTTTTTCGGCCTCCTCTTTAAGCCGTTTCGTAGAGTAATTTCCTGGTCCATTGGACAAAATCGCTAATTTCATTTCGATCTCCTTCCATCTGTATCATACTGGTTGTTTCTGTTTACATCAACTAAAATATTATTCTCACGCAAGAAATACCGCCCAATTAGCATTGGGAACTTCATTTTTTGACGGTTAGTCAACCCAACCCAAGTCTGGTAAGTCTTACCCTGAACCACAACTGGCGTGGTCACCACCACTCGACTAGAGCGGTGTCCGCTGGCCGATTTCACCCAGACGTTTTTAATTCTATCCGCTGAAAAGCTAAACTTTTGACCAGATAGCTCAACGATAGCGTCGCCCGCTTCGGTCATAATAATTTCATCGACATGCACAGCACCTCGATAAGCCCCAGTATCAACTTTGGCTAAATATTTGGTGCTACCAAGTTCTGGTAAAATTACCGGCTCAAACGCCCCAACAATAATTTTCTTGCCCATACTTTCAGTATACCATTTCTGAGGCGAAAAGTCAATTTAGACGCTTAAAATAGGCCTGTTTTGGTGTTTCTAAACTCTTCTAGTATCTGCTTTTGTTTGCGCGATAGCCTGGTCGGCGTCTCGACAATCAAATTCACAATCTGAGCGCCTCGCCTGCCGCTATTGCCATAAGGCACACCATGACCAGATAGCTTGAAATCAGCTCCACTCTGCGTGCCAGCCGGCACTTTCATTTGCACGATTCCATCTAGGGTCTCAACTTCAATAATTCCACCCAGAGCGGCATCAACCATACTGACGGTCTCGTTTGATAAAATAATATTTCCTTCACGAGTGAATTTTTTATCGGCCTTAACTCGAACATGAATGTATAAATCTCCACGCTGACCATTTTTTATAGCGGCACCTCGCTCGCGCAAACGAATCGCAGCGCCATCGTCAATTCCAGCAGGTATTTTGACGTTAATAGTTTCACGCTGTTTGAGAATACCAGCACCGCCACATTTGGAGCAATTTTGCTCTGGAACCTTACCGCTACCTTCGCAGGTTGGACAAGTTTGAGCCTGATTCATGACACCAAAAATAGTTCGCACTGGCTGGTTAATCTGCCCAGCACCATGACAAGTATCACAGGTTTTTTCACCTTTACCTGGCTCGGCTCCACTGCCATGGCAGTGATCGCAGGGCGCATCCATTTCAACTTCAAACTTTTGCTCTGAACCAAAAACAGCTTCTTTGAAAGTCAGATTGAGACTGACCTCTACATCTCGTCCACGCCTCTCGCCACCACGTTCACGACCGTCAAAGCCACCACCAAAGAAAGAGCTGAATATATCACCAAGACCATCACCGAAATCGAAGTGCATGCTTTGACCACCAAAGCCGGCAAAACCTTCAAATGGATTACCACCAGAAAAACCACCATCACTACCAACACCGGCGTGACCAAACTGATCATAGCGTTGACGCTTATCTTGGTCTTTTAGGACTTCATAAGCCTCACCGACTTCTTTGAACTTCTCTTCACTACCACCGTCTTTGTCGGGGTGATATTTAACCGCTAACTTGCGGTAAGCTTTTTTAATCTCATCAGCCGAAGCAGTTTTATCAACACCTAAAATTTCATAATAATCTCGTTTTGCCATAAGGATTAGTTTATCATTTTAGCAATCAAGTATCAAGAGTGCTAAAGAAATCCGCCACATTACTGCGACGGATTAACTTCAAAATTGTGCAGGAGTTGCCTAGTAGCTACTTCTTTTTGTCTTTGACAACTTCACCTTCGACAGGCTCATCAGACTTTTTGTCGTCTGTCTTGTTGCCGTCAGCTGACTTTTTTTCCGCTTCAGCAGCCTGTTTATACATCTTTTCACCAATCGGCATAGTGACGCCATTCAAAGCTTTTACAGCTTTTTCTAGCTCATCCTTATCTTCCGAATCCTTAGATTTCTTGGCCTCTTCGACGGCTTTTTTAATAGCTTCCTTGTCTTCATCAGAAATTTTATCTTTATATTCATCTGGCATCTTTTCAGCCTGGTAGATAGAGTTTTCCAAAACATTACGAGCCTCGATAACCTCGAGCTTCTTCTTGTCGTCGTCGGCATGAAGTTCAGCTTCTTTTTGAGCTTTTTCAATGTCTTCTTTGCTCATATTGCCTGAGTTTTGAATAGTAATTGACTGTTCCTTGCCCGTACCTTTATCTTTAGCCGAAACGTTCAAGATACCATTGGCGTCGAGATTAAAAGTGACTTCAATCTGTGGCACACCACGTGGAGCTGGAGCAATACCATCTAGGATAAAGCGACCAAGTGATTTATTGTCAGCCGCCATTTCACGCTCGCCTTGCAAGACATTAATCTCAACTTGTGGTTGGTTATCAGCGGCAGTCGAAAACACCTGTGATTTTGAGGTTGGAATGGTCGTGTTGCGGTCAATTAATTTGGTATCGACACCACCCATAGTCTCAATACCAAGTGAGAGTGGAGTTACGTCCAGAAGCAAGACGTCTTTGACATCACCAGCCAAGACACCACCTTGAATAGCGGCACCTAAAGCTACAACTTCGTCAGGGTTAACACCCTGCATTGGGTCGCGACCAAAGATTTCTTTAACCTTATCAACTACAGCTGGCATACGTGTCATACCACCGACCAAAATAACTTCTTCGATATCTTTAGCAGTCAGTTTAGCATCTTTTAGAGATTGCATAACTGGCTTCTCTAGTCGATCGATTAAGTCTTTGACAAGATCTAACATCTTGGCGCGCGTCAGAGTATATTCAAAGTGCTTTGGGCCATCGCTATCGGCGCTAAGGAATGGTAGGTTGACTGAGTATTCGTTAGCGGTTGATAGTTCAATTTTAGCTTTCTCAGCTTCGTCTTTAAGTCGCTGCATAGCGGCCGTATCTTTCGAAACATCAACGCCAGTTTCATCTTTGAAAGTTTTAACAAAGAACTCAACAATCCGGTTATCAAAATCTTCACCACCTAAATGAGTGTCGCCGTTAGTCGATTTAACTTCAAAAACGCCGTCACCTAGATCGAGAATTGATACGTCAAAAGTTCCACCACCAAGGTCGAAGACGCAAATTTGCTGTTCTTTGTTGTTATCAACGCCGTAAGCTAAAGCAGCGGCGGTTGGTTCGTTGATAATACGCTTAACTTCTAGGCCAGCAATTTTACCAGCATCTTTAGTGGCTTGGCGTTGTGAATCGTCAAAGTAAGCTGGCACAGTAATAACAGCCTCGGTCACCGTCTCGCCCAAGAATTTTTCAGCATCAGCTTTTAGTTTTGATAAGGTCATAGCCGAGATTTCCTCTGGTGAGTAATCCTTACCAGACATTTCTACACCGACACTATTACCTTTTTTAACAATTTTGTAAGGCACGATGTCGACATCAGCCTTAACTTCTTTGTCGTCAAATTTGCGACCAATCAGGCGCTTAACACCATAAATTGTGTTGCTGGAATTAGTCACGCGTTGACGCTGAGCGATTTTGCCAACCAGTCGTTCACCTTTTTTGTTGATAGCTACGACGCTTGGCGTGGTTCTATCACCTTCAGCGTTCGTAATGATTTCTGCCTTGCCAGCCACCATATACGCCATAGCGCTGTTGGTGGTCCCAAGGTCAATTCCGATAATTTTTCCCATATCTTCTCCTTTTTTAAAATCTTAGGTTTGTAATTTAGCTACTTCTTTCAAGCTAATTCACCATCAATTATAGGCAATTAGCACTCGCATGTCAAGAGTGCTAATTCAGATTTTTACAGAGGTGATATAATTAATTTTACAAAATCTGGGCCATTATTTTTGGTTTGATTTAGGCAGCCAGCGCACCCAAAAAGTCGAAACGAAGGCTAGGCCGACAACCAACAAGGCATGCCATAAATCTAGCGTCGTCATGTAAAACACCTCACCTATTGGTGTGAAGAATAAGATTACAAAAGTCACAATCATCAGACTATAGATTACTAAACTCACCCAGTCGCTAATGATATTTTTTAAGCCAACCTTAATCGGGGACGAGCCAGTCATTGTCAACTGAGCTAAGAACAGATTGGCTAGTACCATCACAGCAAAGCCGACGGAGCGAGCCAGGGCGACATCTTGGTTGCTTGATAGCATGTAGTAATACGCCCCGAAACTACTGGCAAAAATCGTTAAGCCTTGCGCCACGATTCGCCCCCACGACCGCTTTGACACCAGTGACTCCGTCAAACTACGCGGCGGTTTGGTCATCGCATCAACTTCCAGTGGCTCACGCTCGAGCAGCACTGAGCAGGTTGGGTCGATAATAAGTTCCAGCAAAACTACGTGCATTGGTAGTAGCAGCAAAAACTCTGGGCCGACCCCCAACAGCGGTGCCGCCAGAGCCGCCAGAGCAATTGGGATGTGAATGGTCAATATATAGCCAACTGATTTTTTAATATTATTATAAATTCTTCGACCGTCTTTGATAGTATCGACAATCGTCTTAAAGTTATCATCTAATAAAACTATATCGGCGGCTTCACGGGCGACATCAGAACCGCGCAAACTCATAGCAATCCCAACGTTCGCGCTCTTGAGAGCCGGCGCGTCATTAACCCCATCACCCGTCATAGCCACCACACCACCGTTTGCCTTGAAGACTTTAATTAAGCGCAGCTTGTCGTGCGGTGTAACGCGGGAAAACACGTTCACCTTTAGTAGAATATCTGCCAACTCGTCATCGCTCAACTTATCCAGATCTTTGCCGGTTAAGACCTGCTCCGTGTTTGGAATGCCAACTTGCCGCGCGATACTGGCTGCTGTTACGCCGTTATCACCTGTGATCATCACAACCCGAATACCGGCTGCCAGACACTGTTCAATCTGAGCCTTGACCTCTGGTCGCGGTGGGTCAACCAACGCCACCATACCAGCAAACTTTAATTTTAGATCGCTAACTTTCTTGGGTACTTTCTTAATATCAGCCGCCATCGCGACCATAATTACGCGCTGCCCAAGTGCGGCTAGTTCTCTGGCGCGCCGCTTAATATCATCAGTCTGCTCAGTCGTTAAATCACAAAACTGCAAGACATTTTCTGAACCTTTAATGGTGGCAACGTTTTCACCGTCAATCTGCCAAATATGCCCCATCAGTTTTAGCTTGTTGTCAAACGGATAATCTTTAATCAACTCGCCAGCAAAAATCTCCTCGCGACTGACACCGACCGATTCAGCGTAGTCCAGCATGGCTTTCTCCATTGGGTCGTAAGCCTTTGTCTCACAAGCCATACCCAAAACCTGCGCCAACTCGGTCTGCGACAAACGTGGCGACCAGGTCTCGCTCACAGTCATTTGATTGAGCGTAATTGTGCCGGTTTTATCAACGCACATTACCGAAACCGCGCCGAGCGTTTCAATCGACGACATCTGACGAACCAGTGATTTTTGCCTCGATAATCGCCACGCTCCCATTGACATAAACACTGTTAAGACGATTGGCAGCTCCTCCGGGATTAGCGCAATCGCTAGCGTAACGCCGGACACAACACTTGTCCCTATCCGATTAAGCAGCGGAATCGAGCCATCTAGTCCGATAAAGGTAATAATAATTACCGTAACAAAAAAGACCGTGGCAGCCAGGCCGGAGATTTTAATGAGCTGGCTAATTTGCCTTTGCAGTGGCGTACCCTCGTGTTGCGTCTGTGCCAGTTGATGGCCAATTTTACCGTACTCAGTCTCTACGCCAATTTTATCCACCACGGCGGTTGAAGAGCCCTGGAGTGCGTAGGTACCGGCGTAACAATAGGACCGCTTTTTCTCATCTTCCACTAAGTCGTCCCAACTATCAGGCGTGATCGCCACCTTCCAAACACCCTCCGGCTCACCGGTCAAAGTTGACTCATCAACTTTCAAATCCACACCATCAACCACCACTGCGTCAGCTGGAATTTTGAGACCTTCGCTAATAAATATCACGTCGCCTGGCACCAGGTCCACGCTAGCGATTGTTTCCGCCTCGCCGTCGCGCAAAACCTTAACTTGAGGTGCCGCCAAATCCTTTAAGGCCTCGAGCGATTTATCAGTTCGCCAACTCTGAAAAACATTGATGACAATAATCACCACAATCGAGCTAAACATAAAAATACTGTCTTTTGACTCACCCAACAGGACATAAATTGTTGCGGCTATAATCAGTAAAATTAAAGTTGGCTCGCGTAAAGTCTCTAAAATTTGCCGCCCAATACTAGTTTTTTGTGACACCGTCAGCTGGTTGGTACCAAACTCCTGTCGACGCTCAGTAACTTCCGTTTTAGTTAAGCCAGTTTTAAGATTGGTTTTAGCCCAAAGCGCCTGTTTCATATAGACCTAGTTTAGCACAAGCCAGATGGTCGGTTAATGATTTAAGCGATAACTGCAAAGTCTGAAAACTGGTATTTTTTCAAACCATCGCCGTCGATTTCAAAATCAGCCGCGCCCTCAGCAATCTGGTCAAAGGCTTCAGCCGCCGCGACCAACAGCTGGCCCGGACGCAATGGTTCATTGTGTGAGCAATAAAGTTGGTAATCAGCAAACTGTTTGGCTACGCGGTGTAGCGTCTGGCGATAGACATCAAAACTACCGTAAAAGTGAGCATAAAGTGAAGCTGGATAGAAAGTATCGCCGGTAAAAACCATTTTTTCAACATCGTTCACCAACATTAGACTATCTGGCGAGTGGCCTGGTGTAGCAATGACGCGAAACTGCCGATCGCCCAAATCAAATACGTGCCCCTCCTGAATAGGCTGGAATCGACCAGGCTGAATTGCAAAATTGGCCAAATCAATAGTCCCCATCTGGTCATAATGAAAAGCCTTGGGCACAAAATTGTCAGCCAACTCTGGCAGATTTTGGTGAACACTAAACGTTTGACCAAGGCGATCTTTCGCAGACAGCTCATCTAACACATGCACTACGTCAAAACGCCAATTATCACCTATGTGATCAAAATGTGTGTGGGTGTTTACAACCAGCAGTGGTAGTTTGGTTAATTCTTCAACTACCGCCTTAATGTTCTTAATTCCCATACCAGTATCAACTAGCAAAGCTTTTTCAGAGCCTATCACCAAAAAGCTAATAACTTCCTGAAAGTGATGCGGTTCATAAATTGCAAAAACCTGATTTGGCAGCTTGTAAACCTCAAACCAATCACTCGCCACTTCAACACGATCTAGGGTTTTCCACTGTGGCCTAGGCAAAGCCCGCCACCAATCTTGGGGCTGAACTAAGTCTGTTTTTGACATAAGACAGCCCTATTTATTCTTCTGGCCAAAACCTTTAAGTGCGTCTAAAACTTCGGTTGGAATCATCCAAATAGTCGTGTTAGATTGGTCGCTTGATATATCGTTGATAGACTGCAAGGTTCGTAAGTGCATTGCTCCTGGCACGGAACTTAACGTCCTAGCAGCTTCAGCTAAGTTTGAAGCGGCAGCTCTATCACCCTCTGAATTGATAATGACAGCTTGTTTTTCTCGCTCAGCTTCAGCAACTTTAGATATAGTACGTTTGAGATCATTTGGAATTGAAACGTCTTTTAGCTCTAAGATTTGAACATCAATACCCCATAAATCAGTTTTTTCGTCTAAAACCTCCTCGATACTATTGGCTACTTCTTCGCGCTTCTGTAACAGATCGTTCAAACTACGCTCACCAACAGCATTGCGCATAGTGGTCTGCGCCAATTGAGCCACTGCGTTGCGAAAATTTTCAACTTCTAGAGTTGCTTTAGCTACATCTTTAACTCGGTAATAAACCACGGCGTTAATTTGCACTGGAATATTGTCTTGGCTTATAGCCTCCTGGTTTGGCACATCAACCGTCTTAGTGCGAATATCGACTAGTAGCATAGTCTGAAAACCGGGAAAAACTATTCGAAGTCCCGGTTCTTTTACGCCCGAAAATTTACCTAGCGTCAGAACAACACCTTTTTCATACTGTTTAACTATCCTGATACCAGACACCAGATACAAAACCGACGCAATTATCAAGAACACAATAAACTCTATCATAACAAATCTCCTTTTAGTTAGTATTATTATACACTGTGCAGTGCGAAACTAGCCATAGCGTTACTACCAATACTGCTTCGGTTGATCACCATATTTAATACTGGACTCATCATTGCGACCACGATATGCCCTAGTTCGGCTAGCCCGCTCTTCGATTTCTTTAATTTGCTCTAACTGGTCAGGTGCGAGAGCGGGAGAATCATCACTGGAAGAGTGACCTTTGTGGTCATCTTCGTCTTTATTGCGCTTAATTTTTAATTCGCTAGATCTAGCCTCCAGATATTCTTTTAGTTTCTTGACATCAGATTTTTCTTGCTCAGCCTCTTCTTCCGTTTTTTCTTGAAGCATAACCCCACAAACCTTACTGCCGCCATTTAGCGTAGATTTGGCTTCATCGTAGGTCAAAATGGCCTGATCAAACTCATTGTTATTGGCTTGACTATCCGCCACTCCGATTAACGCCAGGGTTAGATTTATTCTGACCCTACATTCATCAACCTCTGGCACGTTTACCAAGGCTCGCCGATAGGACTGAATTGCTTCTGACCACTTTTTTTGACGATATAATAAGTTTCCTAAATTGTAATCAGCCAAATGTGGCTCGATCAAGTTAGCCACCCTCTGAATCCGTTGCATCTGCTCAGCCACGACGTAGTCCTTTCCCGACTCTGCTCGGTTGACTGCAGCTGAAATAGCATTCATGCCAAGTAGCTTGAGTATTGTCACAAAAGCCATCACACAGAGTGGCAGAGAGTAAATCAATAGCTTCTTCCTCTTGCGTCTACGATTACCTTCAAAATCTAGTTTCGACAAATCATAAATTCTTTGACTCATGATTTTTTACCTCCTGCCAGCTGAGTGATTTTCTGATAATGTAGCAACAAAACCTGCCAGTCCCAAACTAATAAACAAATCACTACTAATATGAGCACCCAATATAAATCTGCGACGCTAGAGCCTTCTTTGCCAGATGGCAGGTAGCCAGTTACCTTAATAGTGCTGGCGACATCTTTTAAGTCACCACCATCAGTACGACGGAACGCATTGAGACCCATTTGATCAGCAATTAATCTCAAGTTGTCATAATCCATCTTAGATACAGCCGGCTCATCGTAAGTGGCCATGATATATTTGTCTCGCTCTACCGTGGTCCAGTCATAATATTCCACCCGATATGCATTCCACTGATCAATCATTTGTCCACCCTGCTCAGTGCCGTAACCCAAGACTGCCCCACCATCAATTAATCGCTTGATTGGCTCCATTGAAGTTTGAGTCTTTCCCGTATTCTCTCCATCGCCCAGATAGAAAACTATCCGACTACGATCAGGATTTGACTTTATCTGCTTATCTAAAATTTCCACCAATGTATCAGCGGGCAAGCCAATATCGCTACCCTTGGCCTTGTAACGGTCTGGGACGAACGCTACTGCCAAGCTAGTTTTAGCCGCAGAAGCGTCAGTCGTTAACGGCAAATTAGAGCTAACAACATTATCAAAGTTCAAAACACTAAATCTTGCACCAACAAAATACTTCATTAGTTCCTCAACGTCAGATATTGCCCCCTCAAGCCTAGTCGACCCAGCGTGATCTTCCGCCATCATGCTAATAGTAGTGTCTACCAAGAAGTAGACATCAACATTACTAAAAGCCTGGTCTGTTGGCATGCTATAAAAACTAGGTCGAAAAGACGACAATACCAAAAGAATGACTATAGCTAAACGTCGATACCACCTGCCTATATTTTGCGATTTTGTCTTGGTCAGATAGACAATTATCGCTATTAGTCCGCCCACCATTAAAACCGACGCCACCAGAAGCACTATCCAGTTAACTATTGGGTTGAAAGTTAATCTCATAGTCTAAACCTCCAAGCTAGCGCTAGATATGCTATGACCAAAACTGTGATTATGATTATTAGGACCAGCGGTCGATCAACCACCATTAACTGAGGCAAGCCTTGAGACAAAGCGGCGTCTTGTTGGTTTATCTTTTCAATAATTGCTCCTACCGCCATCGTATCGTCAATTTTATAGTAGTCTCCACCAGTATCTATAGTGCCTTGACGAAAACTTCGAATTTGCTCAGGTATATAACGACTCGTGGCAGTAGTGGAATCATAAGGGTTGATGCCATAAAGCCTAATCTTAAGGTTTTTAGCCAGATCAATCGCTTGATCCCATTCTACAATCCCCTTGCTAGCATAGTTATCAGTTATGAGTATCACCGACCGTGAACGCTCAGACTCTAGCTGGTCAAATCTCTGTAAACAAGAGACTAAGCCATCAGCAATAAGCGATGCTCCAGAACCCTCCATCGTGCCATCAAGTAAAAACCCTAGGCGCTCTTTGTCAGATCGAGCTCGTCTCGCAAAATCGCCCAAAAGATCTGATGCCAACTCGTAATCGTTAGTCAGTGGGAACATCGTTACTGAAGAACTATTAAATAATGATAACGCTATTCTTTGTCCATCAAAGCCTTTAGTTAAACTAGCAAACGTGTCTAAAGACTCAGCCACAACTTCGTGCATCGATCCAGAAACGTCAAGACACAAAACAATATCGCGATTGTAAACTTGTGGGTAAACAACATCTGTCTTAACTGGGCGACCAACTAAGACTACGGACCCCAACCAAGTCGCCCCGACTAGTACTAAACAAGCCAGAACAATTTTGCGATACTTTCCCAGCAAACCTTGATATTCCGGTAATTCACGCAAGCGTCGCGTGTGCGAAATCGGCTGGCGTTTTTCAACAGGCTTCTTTTTTCTGTTTAACTTTATTCGATCACCAAAAGTTAACCACAGCACCGTAGCCACCAAGACCAGCAAACTAAGCCACCAAAATTTTAGGCCCATTCGTTTATAACCCTTCTGGCCAACTTGATCGCTTCAACGGCGTCGCCTTGCTCAATTTCTAAAAATTCTGGTAAATAATATCGCTCGATAGTTTTTGCTAATTGCTGGTACCGAGACTTCTGTAAATCAGTCAAAGTAAACGTATCGATACGAGATCCCTTGAGCTCATAGACAAACAGTCTCAGTAAATAACTCAGTTGTTGATGCAATAACCGCAAACCCACTTCTCCATTATTATATTGCTGCTCCGCCCCGCCGATTAAGGTTAAATATTTTTGCTTCAGTGCCGGCAAATCAGGCTTAGCATAGACCGGCGGCTTGGAGTTGGCCAGTATTTTTGGTTTTTTCTTGCGAGTCAGCCAAATAACTAACCCATACCAAGCCAATAGCAGTCCAAGTAAAATCAATCCGATAACCAGCCAGCGCCAGTGATAATTTTGGTTAGGATATAAATTAACGTCGACGTGCATGCTTTTGCCTTTCTAATAAACGAAAAATCTGACCAACCACTTCAGGCTCGTTAGAAATTGATTCCGCAAATATGCCCAACCTACTAAGTTTTTTGTCAAATTCACCGCTATCTAAAGCCGTCTGCTTGTCCCAAGCTTCTTTGACTAGCTTGTTTGAGCGTAAAAAGTAGGGGAGAACAGCTTTGTCATCTATATCATAAACTGCGCTAGGTTGTAGCCCACTAGCGCTAGCCAGAGACAACCATAGTATTTCATGCTGTGCTCGTAAACGACGCAACAATTGGTTTATTTCTGGCGTAATCTGGTCATCGTCGCTTATTACTATTAAAAACGCCTTGCGACGGAAGCTCCGTGCGACATAATCTAGCTGGTGAACCAACTTACTATTGGACGACTGCAAGGAAGTGTGAGTGTAAATATACTGTAAAAGTTGCTCGACATGTGGTTTGCCGCTCTTCAGTGGCAAATAGTAGTTTGACCGCTCGTCACCGGCCATCATGCCCACCAAGTCACCATGGTTCAGTGCTAAACTGGCAATTACGCCACTAGCAAAAACCGCCAAATCACGTTTAGTTTCACCGCCGGGAGCTAGCGCGGCCATGCTCTTACCCGTATTGACTACTAGTAGGATGTTGTGTTTACGAATTGCCACGTAGCGCTTCACTAATACCGACCCGTTGCGAGCCGTCGCCTTCCAATCAATATCTTTTGCATCATCGCCCAGCACATACTCACGCAAGTCCTCGAAATCGATACTTCGCCCTTTTAGCACCGAACCATATTCGCCCTCTAATAGACTACGAACTCGCTCATGAGCGTATAGGTGCATTTTTGATTTAACTTCGACTAAAAGGCTAGGCATTACAAAAGCTTATCCTGACTTATGGTGTAGTTATGGCGCCAAAGATGGCTTCAATTATACCCTCTGGATGAACTTGGTCAGCAATAGCTTCAAAGTTTAGTATCAACCTATGACGCAAAATACTGTGTCGCATCGCCTTAACATCTTCTGGAATAACATAATTGCGACCGTTAATCAAAGCGACTGCCTTGGCTACTTTCTGGAAAGCAATACTAGCACGTGGGCTGGCACCATATTGCACATAACGAGCAATGTCAGCTGGAATATATTTGGCGGGGTTACGAGTTGCGTCAGTTAAACGAACAATATATTGTTTGATAGATTCGTCAATGTAGACCATCTTGGCAATTTCCTGCATTCTAATAACCATATCTAATTCTATGGTTGGCAGATCATCAGTCTTGGCGACATCGCCAAGGATGCCAGCGTCAATTCGCTTTAAGATTTCTAGCTCTTCGTTCTGATCTGGGTAAGTAAGAACTTCTTTCAGTAAGAACCTGTCTAGCTGAGCCTCTGGAAGCTCGTAAGTCCCCTCTTGTTCAATTGGATTTTGAGTTGCTAACACAATAAACGGCTTTGGTAACTGGTGTATGACTCCACCGATACTGGTCTGTTTTTCTTGCATCGCCTCAAGCATTGCACTTTGGGTCTTAGCGCTAGAGCGGTTAATTTCATCTAGTAGTATAAAATTGGCATGAACTGGGCCCAACTCCGTCTTAAATGTTCCCCTGGCTGAATCATAAATTTGCGTGCCTATAACGTCACTTGGCAACAAATCAGGCGTACATTGGATTCGTTTAAAAGACCCCTTCACGCTACTAGCCAAAACCTGAACCGCAGTGGTTTTAGACAGACCAGGAACACTCTCAAGCAGAACGTGTCCACCCGTTAAGATAGATACAAGAAGCGCCAGCCTTAGATTATCCTGCCCAACAATACGCGAACTAAAAGCCTCGGAAACTTTCCTGATCGATTGGTTAACTTCGCTTAGGTCGGCATCTGTTATGCGACTATTGGTTGTTTGAAAATTAACTGGCGTCTCAACCGTCGCAACAGGCTGAACATTAGCTATTGGTGGGTTAGCCATTGGTGGAGCTGACTCTAGACTAACGACGTTAGGTTGGCTATGTGGGCTGGCCGTTGGCGGAATTGGCTCCGAACCAACGACGTTAGGTTGACTATTCTGATTTTGGTAGTTTTCCATATTCTCCTTTACTTCCAATATTGCGCTATATTTAGCATTAATAATTTATTTTCCTCGGTGGAATAGGCCGATTGCTCCTCAAAGTAGTGGTCGTCGTTAAACATATTACTCATCACATCCAGAAACTCCGTGCGATCAACAACGCTTCTTACTTCATTAAAAACATTTGAATCAACATTACCTCCAGCTGTGTATAGTGCTTCATAAACAACATCTTTTAGTAACTCCATAGCCGCCGCTATTTCTAGACGATCACGAACGATATCGCCAGCTAAAATTATTTTTCGACCGCTTAACATTGTTTTATCAAAATCACGGTATTCGTCCATGACTCTATTAATTTTAGAAAAAGCCATACGCTTAGCCTCTTCTAACATGCCAAAGAACTGCATTGTTATCCACTCCTGATCAGGTCTAGTGAAACTAGGGTTCCAACAAAAAACACCATCAGCGTTTATAGTACCCATAACTCGTGGATCACCCTTAACATAAACCTTTTCAGTCAACATTGGGTAAATCCAAGCGTTAATTTCAGACGCCAAGCCAATACAAGCGCTAATAGAAGACTCCTTGAGAGCCACAATCACGGCTTCTTGTCCTTTTAGGTCCGCTAAGCGCACCGACAGCGACTTCCCCAACTCTATCCGATTTGGATAATACATATACAACTATTCTACACTATAAATGGTTAAGCTTAAATAGTTAGAGCTAAGACTTTATGGGTAGACGAAAACCAAACGTGCTACCCTTGCCTTCAGTTGATTTGAAGATTACTTCGCCGCCATGATCGCTGACAATTTTTTTTGATAGATAAAGCCCCACGCCAGTACCGTCGGGACGACGCTTGCGAGCGTTGCTAGCACGGAAAAACTTGCCAAACAAATGCGCTTGTTCTTTCGCCGGTACACCGATGCCGGTGTCAGTAACTGTGAACACTATATGCTTGTCGACCTGCTTTAAGGCAATTTTGATTACCGTATTAGGCTTAGAATAATAAACGGCGTTATCAATCATATTAACGATTACTTGGCGCAACTTGTCGGGATCTATATTTAATGGCGGAATAACCTTGTCATGACTTAAATCAATCTGCAAATTACGCTGCTCCAGCGACGAAGCCATCAACCTGACTTCCTTTTGAACCATTTCTATTAAATCGGTTGGGCGAAGCTCTAATATAAATTTACCTGTTTGGATTCTTGAGACATTAAGAAAGTCGTTAATAAGCTGCACCATACGCTCACTAGACGAAAAGACATCGTCCAAAACCTCGCGCTGACGCTTTGAAATCTCACCAAAATCACCCTCAAGCAACATATCGACATAGCCCTTTATGCTAGTAAGTGGTGTGCGTAGCTGGTGAGAAGCGATTGATAGAAACTCATCCTTAACCTCGTCTAATTTTCGTAACTGGCGATTTTTAGTCCGCAGCTCTTTAGTAGCCTCATTAATACTTTGTTGCAAAGTGGCATTTAATTCACGAATTTCTTCCACCGAGATCGAGTTCTGAATAGCAATCGTCAACTCGTTGACAATTGACTCCAAAACCGTAATGTCGCGTCTTGAGTAGCCACGCGCCTTGTGCTCTCCCAAAAACAAAAATCCTAAAATTCGATTTTTTGATATCAACGGCAAAATAATATGGACATTATGACGAAGCATGATTTCTTTAATCGCCTGATTATCCACCGAATCTAACTCTATTGATTCATGGTCTGATGTTGAATTCTTGTAATGTTTTTCTATTTCCTCGACGTCAGCATAGGTCATCGTGATGGACTTACTGTGGCCATTAGCGTAGATCCCCAGATCAGACAGCGCAAAAAAGACGCTATCGGCTTTTAAGTGAGTCTCCAAATATTCACCCGCCTGGCGTAATAATAACTTCAAGTCTGTATCGTGTGAAAGAATCCTCCCAAACTCCTTAAAGAAAGTATCACGATTATACTCGCCTCTGTAGAACAGTTTGTTCGTAACCTTATCAAAGAACCGCTTAATTGGCTGAAAAACAAAAGCTAGCACAAGTGCCAAAGCTATATTGAGTGGGCTAAAGCTGACGCCATCAACAATTTGCCCTCTAAAGAACACCAACGAAACAGCATAGGCTAACCCTACATAAATTCCAGCCATGGTTACTATCGTTAGTGAATAACCGACAGTGCGCATAGCCACCAATTTGATATCAAACAGTTGATGTCGAACTACCGTATAATATAAAGCTACGGCAAAGATAAAAATTGGAATCATACCGAACTGACTAAATACAAACTCTCCCGTTGTTGCAGGAAGAATGAATTGAAAAATAACCGTCAAAGGAGCGGCTACTAGCAGAGAACCTCCTACAGTCATCAAACGCTTCCTAACAATATCTTGGCGAGTTATTATCCCCTTACCTATAATAAATAAACTAAAGCATATGTTAAATATCACTAAAGCGCCGTAGACCCAAACTAGCGGACCGAATATTACCCCATACGTCTGCTCTTGAGGCGCTATATCCTTTACGACCAATGGCGTCATACTGATAAGCACCCAAGGCCACATAATCCACCCAAGTCGACTAACAGTTCTCTCGTCTTTAGGTGATTTTGATATGTAAGCAACCATCTTCATGAGTAGTATTGACACAGCAAAGCTTGATCCAAATACTATCCAATGTAAAACTTTGGCCACTTTATACGAAATATCTAAATTATTACTTAGGTGAGTTGAAAAAATCCACATTGCAACAACAACAGAGAACATAGCGTATACCCGATTAGCAACCAGCTTATGACCACCATTGGACAAGGCCATAATCATTAAGACAATCAATGAGATTGTCGTGATAGAGTCTATAATGATATATGCTTCAATAGGCACTAACGTAATTATAGACTAATTGAAGTTTTATGCTAGTGTTCTTGACGGAAGGTGTGTTTTATATATTTCCTCATCATATCGACCCAATCAGAGAAGCAAATGTCTTGCTTTAACCTAGGATGGGTGTCCACTCTATACCGACCAGTCTTTGTGTTTTGATTTTTGCCCAGCATTATGTTTCTGACTACGTCCTCAACCTCTCCAGCCGACTTGATTGATGTGCTGTGTAGCTGAGGAAATCCCGCTATAGTCTCGCCAATCTGAAGACTAGACTCGACTAGCTTCGGTGTTAAGTTAAGAGCACCTATGGTCTTTGCGAAGGCCGCGGTATGTTCAGCTTCCGTCATAGAACCGCTCATGAGCCTTTCGGCAAAGTCATCTTTTACACCTCGTGCGTAAAGACCAGTAGGGGCAAGGTCGTGACGACATATCTCTATTACTGGGCTTCTGTCAACATCGCTAGCGGTCACGTACGGTAATGAATTCTCCCTACAAAAAATCCTCATTTCAGCTGAAGCAACCATATCATCGACCTCATCGATTAGCACTTGAGGAGAAAACTCCTTCAGCTCTTGAGCCATACTCTTATTAAACCCTTCACGAAAATGCCTTTGCTCTACGAACGGATCAATCCTGCCAATAGTTTTAGCAACGACATCAACTTTACTAGCACCAACATCGTCCATGTTAAACTGGGTTCTACCTATATTAGCAATACTCACCTCGTCCATATCGCCAATGGCTATTGCGCTTACGAGCCCGCTTCGAACTAGCGCACCGACAATATTACCGCCAACACTCATACCGAACACAGCAGCCCTGCCCATATTTAACTTATTTTGCTCTTCTTCCGTGATTAAATCTCGATAGCGGCTAGTCCTAACAAAGCGGTACTCTTCTGGTTCGGGAAATCTTACCAGGTCTCCGTTCTGATAGAACACCCACTTTCCATACTCATAACCAGAAAATCTACGATCATTAATATATTCCTCAGTCTTACCCACATCACCCTTATACTCTGGATGATAGGCTTCGAACAAGCTCAGGGCTATTGTAGCGATAGGGTTTATAACCTCTTTTATACGCCCTGATTCATGAAGTTCTTCGAGCCTACGCTGATCGGGGACATTTTTTAAATCAAGAATTTCGTGGGAAATGTAGCTATTGGGTGACCCACCGGTTGACTCATTAAGTAGCCGCTCAACACCTTCGTTCATTTTATTTACGTTCACCCCAATAAGTTATACTACCCGGAGTTAATATTATATTATTAAACTTATCTTCACCAATCTTTTTCTTAAGACCTTCCACCATGGCAACGTCGTCAATCCTGATAGCTTCATTCTCAGTACCATTATACCTATCAACCTCCTGCTTAAAAGACAAGACCTCTGCTACTGGGGCTCCAAGCATCGGCAGTGCCTTACGAACGCTCGGATCAACAACGGCATAGGTTGGCCCCAGTGCATTTCTATCAAAATAGGCAGCGGATCTCAGAAACAACTCACCGTGAACCCTCATCTTTTGTAACATGCTTCCTGCCTGAGAAATAAATCTAGACACTTCCACTCCTCCAATGGGAACTGGACTGTCTTCAAATATTTCTGGATAAATATGCTCAACTGGCAGTACGTTATCCTCTGTGCGCTTAGTTATGACTCTTATACATCCTTCTACGGCAACTCTACCCAAGTCTAAATTACGTAATATCGCTATGTGCTCAGAATAATCATCATATTCGTCAGCTTCCGTGCCATCCGAGAGGACAGAGTCCTTTGTCAAAAACCCCTGCTGATCAACATAAACATTCTTTCTGAGCTGTAAATAAGCTCTAAAAATAGACTCGTCTACGTTTTCTGGGTACAAACCAAATCCAAGCATAGCGGTAGCAAATATCTTGTCCCTTATCTCTTTATCTGCGAAAATATTGCTCTCTATGACAGGAACAGTCTCCTGATGAATAGCACGCCTCTCATGACTTATCATTCTGATCTATATAATACATCATTCTGGCAATAATGTCAAAAGAGGGCCTCTCCGACCCTTGTTGGACAACCTAGGCTACTGAAGTAGCACCACCTTCAGTTGTGCTAAAATCACCAGACAAAAATGGCATGACAAAACAAAAAATAGCATAAATACGATAAGAACAAACTACCTCGAGAGCACTCTTACCCGCCCATGTCGACTGTTACAGTCCTTAGAATATAAAAAACCTGCCGAATTTACGGCAGGTTTGAGATAAGATAAGTTAGTTGAGTATTGCCTGCAACGCCACTATTACAAGGACTATCGCTGTCAATAACATAATCCCCAACAGTACTAATGCAATAATCACACCCGTGGACACGCTCCTACCATCTCGTAGAATATATTTTACCACCCAAAGAATAATCCAAGCAACGAACGGTCCTAGCATCGAAAGTGCGACCGCTAGCATGATTAATAGATATTCCACACTTCCCTCCTTTCAACCCGCGTAGTGCTTCTTTGATGACCATAATGATCATCGAGAGAAAACCATCACGAGAAGAATCAGTACTAACGTGACAGTCAAGACCACCATTGTCGCGGTTAACAGCACTTCCAGACTCATATTCCCCTCCTGCCAGCCCAATAATACTGGTCTGTGTTTATAGCCTACGTGGCTTTATTTCTTGGAGGCCACTACCTCCAGACTAAACCTTAGGTTTTAACAAGTAATACATAGAGTTTAGTCTAGAAATAGTTAATGGAAAATTGAAGTATCCTTTTCTTAACTTAATCAATTTAACGTATGCTTGAATCGTAAAAGACCCAATACTTACATTGTATAATAAAATTGGAGAAAAGTCAACGCATCCGTGTCGACTCAACAACCTTTTACCCCCGTAATAGAGTGATGACCGCTTAAACTAGTTCTTCTCCAGCTTAATACCTAAATTAATCTTCTCCACTTGCACTAGCTCGTCATAAGCATCTGGCGAGACTTGGTCGCCAACAGTCAAGGTCTCTTTGTCTATTTCGCCCTTGAATTGCTCAATGGCTTTTTTCAAATCTTCGTCATCAGCCAGCAATACCAAGTCGATACGGTCGTCAACATTTAGCCCAGCTTTTTTGCGAGCATTTTGAACAGCCCGAATCACTTCACGAGCCAAACCTTCACGGCGTAAATCATCGGTTATGAGCGTAGCTACCACAATACTTGGTATAAAATCTTTGTTATCTTTTACACCGACAACCTCAAACAAAGCATCTTTTATGTTTAACTCTTCTTGGATTATGTCAGCATATTTTGGAACATTTTTGTTGGCACATTTTATAATCGCACCCTGCAAAGGCTGTCGAACCTTGAAGTTATTTTCAGCTCGTTGCCTTAGGCCTTCATTGATCAAAAAGCGTACAATCGACATTTCTTCGATTACTTGCTCGTCAATCTCGCCCGACGGCATCCAGTCGAGCAAGTGCACGCTTTCTCCACCAGTCATTTTTTGATAAAGCTCTTCGGCCAAGAACGGCACAAATGGCGCCAAAGCAATCGATAACCTAGTCAAAACATAGTGCAAGGTTTTGTACGCTTGGTTTTTATCGGTGTCGTCCTCAGACTTCCAGAAACGGCGGCGACTTCGCCTGACATACCAGTTCGAAGCGTCGTCTATGAATAATAAAACTGGACTTAGTGCATCGGGTATATTGTAGGCGTCCATGTTCTGTTCAATTACGGCAACTAGCTGATGCAGACGCGAAACGATCCAGCGATCTAGTGGATTTGTGAGGTCACTGAGCGGATCCGATAAATCGCCGTCAAATTCCCAACCATCGACATCGGCATACATCGTGAAGAAATCATACATATTCCATATCATACTGAGTTTGCGTGCCACATCAGCAACATCTTTATCGATTAGTGCAAAATCTTCACCGTTTAGTAGTGGCGACTGTAGCAACAAAAAGCGTAACGAATCAGCCGAGAATTTGTCCATCAACTCGTTTGGATCAGTGTAGTTACCGTATGATTTGCTCATTTTGCGCCCATCGTTGCCAGCCACTGTGCCAGTTACAATTACATTTTTGAAAGCATTTTTGCCAAACAAGGCGGTCGACACGGCATGAACATAGTAGAACCAAGCTCGCACTTGACCAACATATTCAGTGATAAAGTCGCCTGGAAAACTCTTTTCAAACTTTTCTTTATTTTCAAACGGATAATGAAACTGCGCAAACGGCATTGAACCTGACTCAAACCAACAATCGAGCACCTTATCAACCCGTTTGTAGTTAACGCCGTCTTTTGTGAATTCGACACTATCAACCCAAGGGCAGTGATAATCTTCTAGCTCAACTCCGGAAAGATCTTTTAGCTCAGCATACGAGCCAACGACAATTTGCTTTTTATTACCATCTTTATCGACCCCCTCCCAAACCGGCATAGCGGTCGCCCAAAAACGGTCGCGACTTAAATTCCAATCTGGAGCTTGCTCAATAGTTTTAGCCCAACGGCCATACTTGATGTGCTCAGGAAACCAGTTAATTGGCTCATTATTTTCTAGCATTTCGGTTCGCTGGCCGTCAATATCCATGAACCAGCTTGGGTGCGCGCGGTAAATTAGGCGTTCATTTGTCCGCGGATTATGCGGGTATTCGTGACGAATGTAATCGATTTTCAAGGCTTTGCCATCAGCTAAGACCTTTTTTGCGATTAGCTTGTTGGCCGTCCATAGATTTTGTCCCTGCCATTCGCCGTCGGTAAAATTACCATATTGGTCAAGTTTGTGAACCACAGGCAAATCATATTTTTGCGCCAGACTAAAGTCGTCTTCACCATAAGCTGGAGCGGTGTGAACAATTCCAGTACCGTCTTCGATTGAGACATAGTCAGCACCATAAACCTGGTGAGCCTTTTCGCCATGGCTATCAAATAGCGGTTGGTATTTTAATCCAACCAGCTCGCCACCTTTGAATTCTCGTCCAAGCTTGTAATCTAGCGACTGATGTTTTTCATCAGTCATGACTTGCTTAACTAGACTTTTCGCCATAATCAATACTTCACCACCATAGTCAACCTCAACGTAATCTACTTCGGGATTGATCGCCAGAGCAACGTTAGCCAGCAGAGTCCACGGTGTGGTTGTCCAGGCCAACAGATACTTCTTATCTTCAATCTTGAACTTCACATAAATACTTGGGTCGGTTACTTCTTGATAAGCGCCAGCATCCATGGTGACTTCAGCTTTTGACAGAGGTGTCGCCCACTTAGTGTCATACATCAACACCTTCTCGCCTTCGTAGATTTTGCCTTTTTCGTAAAGAGTCTTAAAAGCCCACCAAACACTTTCCATGAATTCTCTGTCCATGGTTTTGTAAGCACCCTTAAAATTCACCCAGCGCCCAATGCGGTCGATTGTGTTTTCCCACAAATCACCAGTTTGAACCATGTTATCACGACAAGCTACTATATAATCTTCGAGCGGAACAGTAGTTCCAATTTCATGCCGATCAGTAATGCCAAGCTTTTTTTCGGTAAAGTTCTCGGCTGGCAGACCATGACAATCCCAGCCCCAGCGACGCTCAACCCGTTTGCCTTTCATGGTCTGATAACGAGGAATTGCATCTTTTACGATCGATGATAACAGCGTTCCATGATGAGGTACGCCAGTGATAAACGGCGGACCGTCGTAAAATACGTAAGCTTGTGATTCCGGTCTTTGCTCAACTGACTTTTCAAAAATCCGATTATCTTTCCAGAAACTTAGAATATCTTTTTCATATTCTAGCGCTCGTCTACGTGAATTGGCTTTGAACTTCATTATCTTCCTCCTTGATTATTTCTATATTTTCTGTTATAATAAAAGGATAAGCTCTTGAAAATACCTCGCTGTGGCTCGTCCCTACGGGGTTTTCTTATATTTCGACCCCATTTTAACGTAAATTCCGACTGGCTCATGCTAAATGTTCACTCCAAATCTTTTCATTAAAGCCGACCACAACCACATCGCCATTTACTAAAATCGGACGCTTAATAAGCATTGGGTTAGTGGCCAAAAGTTCAAGTTGTCTGTCTTCGGTCATCTTGTGCAATTGGTCTTTTAGTTTCAGCTCACGATAAAGCAATCCACTGGTGTTAAAAAACTTTTTAAGGGGCAAATTAGATGCGCGCCAATATTTTTCTAACTCGCCTATTGTCAGCGGTTGTTCGGTATAATCTATCATTTCAAATTTAACACCACAGTTAGTTAAAAACCCTACCGCTTTTTTACAAGTTGAACATTTTTTATAGCAATAAACTTTCATAACATCCTTCTCAAATAAAAATCCCTTTTTAGCGACTGGAATCCGCAATGCGGACGGTACCATCCAGTTTCCAAAAAGAGATTCTTTTTAGCCCTTAATTTTGACTTTTCGCAGTCTCACGGTCGGGTCTAATCAGCAAAGGCCTTTCTTCCGACGGCTCGTGGATGATGCCACTAATAACGCCTTGAGTTTATTTTACAACTTTTGAATAGTTATGTAAATGTCGCGCGTCCATTATCGTGCTTCGTCACGACCTGTGATAAAATTGGGACAGGACTTAAAAACTATCCAATTTCTGTAAAATACAATTAAAGAGGAGAAGACGACGGCGCAAGAAAAAGTAAAAGATAGCGAAAAAAACAGGAAAGCTAAAAAACTAATCGTTCCTATATTACTAACCCTTAACCTACTAGCGACCACTTTTCTGGCATATCGCCTATTTCGTGTTCACAAGGAAGTTGAAGCGACATGGATGTATTCATCACAAATGTTCTACGCATTGGAAGAGAATTCTGACAAAAAATTGCACTCTGCCGAAAACTTCTCAACATATGTTGAGCGCTACCAAAAAGCGCCTCACCTAAAAATGTTTTTCCAGAGACTCTTTAACACGGGTTCATAGAATTAGACTAAACTTTATTAAAAACGAAAGAACCTGCTACTACAGCAGGCTCTTTTTATTTAGCGTAATTATTGCTGATTATATTGCTGGGGTTGCTGAGGATCAACTGGTTGAGCTTGAACCGGCATTACAGGCTGCTCAGGCGGTTGTGGGTATTGTGGTTGTGGAATGGGAGCAACTGGTTGTGGGTTAGAGATAGGCGTTGGCTGTGGTTGGATTGGAGGAGCCACGTAAGGTTGATTTTGTTGAACCGGTGGCTGAGCCTGATACTGCTGTGCTGGTTGCGGAACAGGTTGCTGATACTGGGGCTGTGCTGACTGGGGTTGGATACTACTCTTATTTTTCAATGTCTTAAGAGCCCGATAAGCAAGATAACCAAAAACAGCCATTTTTAAGACACCAAACACTAGTTTCACAATAGCCTCTGTTCTAAGACCGCTTACGTTTAAAATATCAAAGCCAAGATAATTTTTGATATCATTTAGTTTGCCCAGAGCTATCGCAGACGTAGTGATATATATAATTCCCTCAACAACACCGAGAAATAGAGCTACAGTGGCAATTTTTAACCATTTAGCAAGTTCTGGCAAAGACAGCTTGGTTGTAAATTTATAGACTGGCAAAATAATTAGCACCAACACGATAATTGTCGCTATGATATTAGGGGCAGACACACCACTCCTGCCGATCAGACTTAAGAGAGAAATCAGGTTAATTAAACCGAGGTCGAAAATATAACGTAAAGTTTTGACATCAGATTCTGGCAACATCGTTTTGTAGTAATTAATCCAGGTTTTGTCAAAAAGAGGGAACTTATTGGGCTGAGGATAAATTGGGGGCTGTGCGGATGGCGCTGGTTGTGGCCCAGTGACTGGCTGGTTTATGGGGTTTGGTGTATTAGTAACTGGGTTTTGATTGAAATCATTGTTCATAATTTATTTTCACCTTCTTTTTACAAGATTTTCTGATTCGTTACTCCATTTATAGCATGAACAGGTAGTAAAGTAAAAGCTCTCGACCGATTTAGCCGAGAGCTTTTGTTTGTTTTGTTATTTAATTATTGATTTTCTTTTGAGAACTT
>CAZRIZ010000012.1:0-25639 GCA_964600285.1 uncultured Candidatus Saccharibacteria bacterium | reverse complement strand
CAGCCAAGATAAAACGAGACCTTTTGGTCTCGTTTTATCTTGATTTGTAGTGAGATTTGAACCCCGAATTTCCTTTGGAAATTCGATAGGGTTCGGCGAAGTGAGAGAAGCGAAGAAAAGCGCGAAGCATTTTTCTGAGCGAACGAACGGAGGAGGCTTCAGCCGATATCCCTCATCCCCAGCCAACAAATAATAGCCTGTTAGGCTATTCTTGTTCGTGTATGGTTGAAATAGGTGTATTCTAAAAGAAAATAGGGCGCCGTAGCGCCCCTTTTTGTTAGTATTCACAAATCTTATGGAAAGTTACCTGCCGCGTTTGTACGTTACGTGGTCTTTTCCGCCACTGGTGGTGTGGACGTCCGTTATGGTGCCGTCAGTCTGCTCGTTCCAAGAAAGACGTCTTTCTTCGTCTTTTGAAAAAGCGGTGTGGTGGATGGAACCATCACTCCTTCGGACGGAGTTCATGCCTCCGTGTTCACCGACAATGTTCTCAGCCGCTCTCTCGACGTCTACTACTCCAGGATTCTTGCGATCTTTGCCCATATCCTTTTCCTCCCTGTCTAATAATGTGCTTTGTGAATACCAACAATATAACTATACATCATATTGTTTAAAAAGTCAATATCTTTTTCCTTATTCTCTCGCGGATAACAGGTTAAAAGACCCTATGTCAAATCAAACTTGCGAAAAAGTGACTTACCATTTTTGTGTATTCGCTTCATGGGTGTACAAAAAATGATATAATAAAGAAGTCCAACCAACAGAAGAAAATAACAGGAATTTAGTTCCAACTCTTTTAGAGTATTTAGACCGAAAAAATCGGGCACTTACTCGAAAAACAGTCGGTCTAAAGCCTTCTGTTGGTTGGACGCCTAGAGTAGGTGTCCGTTTTTTATTTCTGGATATTCTCTAGGGAAAATTAACCTTTTAACTCAGAGGCGTCCATGAGTAAGAAAAAATTAGAAACGAATGTCGTTCTTAGGGGCGACTGCATAGAATTATTAAAAACGTTGCCCGACAAGTCGATTGACCTTGTTTTCGCCGACCCGCCATACAATTTGCAGCTAAAAGGCGATTTGTGGCGACCAAATAACACAAAGGTGTCTGCCGTTGATGACGACTGGGATAAATACGATAGCTTTGCTGTTTACGATGACTTTACAACCAAGTGGCTTACTGAGTGCCGTCGAGTTCTCAAAGACAACGGCTCGCTTTGGGTAATCGGCAGTTATCATAACATCTTTCGTGTTGGCAAAATCGTGCAAGACCTCGACTATTGGATTTTAAACGATATCCTCTGGGTCAAAACAAACCCTATGCCAAATTTCAAAGGCACGCGCTTTAACAACTCGCACGAAACGCTTATCTGGGCTGGTAAATCTGAAAAGTCAAAACCGACGTTTAACTACAAAACCATGAAAGCCCATAACGAAGATAAGCAAATGCGTAGCGATTGGCTTATTCCTATTTGCAGCGGACAAGAGCGGGTAAAAATCAACGGCGAAAAAGCCCACTCGACACAAAAGCCGCTTGCACTGCTCCGTCGAATTATCAGTGCAACTACAAAGCCAGGCGACGTAGTGCTTGACCCATTCCTCGGCAGCGGCACGACGGCAGTTGCAGCCAAAGAACTTGGACGCTCGTATATCGGGCTTGAGCGCGACAGTACCTATGTTAAAGTTGCGAAAAAACGACTTGCCGACACGACCCCACTTGATGAAACACTTATCGCAAGCAAACTAGAGGTAAAAGCACCGCGCGTTGCATTTGGCTTGTTGGTCGATATTGGACTTATTAAGGTTGGTGTGACGCTCACAAGTAAAGACGGCAAGCATTCCGCAGTCGTTACCGCCAACGGCTCGCTCAAAAGCGGTGATGTTGAGGGTTCTATTCACAAAGTCGGTGCAGTGCTGCAAGACCAACCGTCATGCAATGGCTGGACATTTTGGTATATCGACGGCGCACTGATTGACGACATTCGCCAAAAGTATTTGGAGCAAAATTATGCTTGAGTATGAGGTATTCAAAGACATCTTTGACGAAAAGATATTTGCAAAGTCAAAGCCCGACCTGCTCAAGAAAGTCGCCGAGTACCCCGATAGATACGTTGGTTTATTCCGCCCGACCAAGCCAGAGGCAAAACTATTACAAAACCTCTTACAGTCAAATGAAATCCGCTTTGGCGACGCTTTTGAGGTGGCAATCAAGCAGTATTTTATCAACGAGGGTTGGCAACCTTTGCAACAAAAAATTATCTCGAAAGAGGGCGACGCGCTCGACATCGACCAACTACTCATGAAAGACGACAAGGTGCTGTTCATTGAGCAAAAAGTGCGCGACGACCACGATTCAACCAAAAAGCGCGGACAAATTAGCAACTTCGAGAAAAAGCTAGAGGCACTGGTTGATATTTATGGCGACAAAGTAACGTGGGGATTTTTCTACTTCATCGACCCAAGCCTGATAAAGAACAGTAACTTTTACCAGCCAGAGCTAAAAAAGTTGCAAGAATCATGGGGCGTGCATTTGTCGGTATCGTATGGACAAGATATGTTCGACCAGCTCGGCTACTCGAATATCTGGTTCGACATCATGGCAAACTTGCAAAAGTGGCGGCACGACATACCCGACCTGCCGAACGTTAATTTTGACACCAACCCCGAAGAATCCGCCGAAGAAATAAAAGACCTGCCGCTCCGCATATTCCGCAAGTTGTTTGATGATGAGCGAATTGTGAGCCAGATATTGCCCGTGTTGTTTCCGACTGGGGCAACACTGGCGATACTTGAGCCGTATTTTCGTAGGCAAAGCACAGTAGTTACTGGCAATATATCACGAAATATGGCAAATTATCTGCAATCTATAAGTCGACCAAATTGCATCGTGGAGCAAGGGTGGTAAAACTGTTGCCGACGACCATCAAATGCTTTATAAAGACGGCAATCGACGCAAAAGTAGAGCGTAGTGCTGTATGAAAACTCAATTTACAAATATAACCTGAAAAATTGTCTGGGATTTGCTAAACTAAGGTCATGAAACCTCACCGAACGAAGAGCATAGCTAAAATTGTTATCGCTAGCTTAGTTTTGGTTGGCGCATTGGTGGCTTACGGCCAATTGCGCACTACACCTGAGGCGCCTGAAGCGACACCGGAAACCGCTCAAACGACCACGCCAACACCCAAGCCCGATCCGATACCGACCTTAACGTTTAGCGCGACTGGTGATCTGCTGGCGCACGATACTATTAACCAGCAAGCCAAGACTGCCGACGGCTATGACTTTAAGCCTTATTATGCTCAAGTGCATGATTTGATGGCTGCTGATGTTGTTTTTTGTAATCCTGAAACTCTAGTTTCAGGTGCAGATTTTAAGATTTCGGGTTATCCAAGCTTTAATGCGCCTACTGAGTTTGCTCGTGACGCTGTTGAGGCTGGTGGCTGTAACTTGATTAATTTGGCATCCAACCACATTGGTGATAGAGGAGTAAATGCACTCAATGCGACGCTTAATGTGTGGGATAAATTACCAATTTTAGCTAAGTCTGGAGCTAATCGAAATGCTGAGGAGCAGAATCAAGTTAGTTACTTTACCAAGAATGGTATTAAGGTCGCTTTTTTGGCTTTTGCTGACTATAGCAATGTTAAATTTGGTGCGCCGCACTTAAACCTATATCGCAATCAACCGCTGTTTAATAATCTAGCAACAACCGCTCGCCAAAATGCTGATGTTGTTATTGTCTCGATGCATTGGGGGACAGAAGATTCTGCTACTGTAAATCAAGATCAACTAAATTATGCCAAGCTGCTTAATAATTTAGGTGTTGATGTTATTATTGGGACTGGTCCACATGTCTTGCAAAAAGTTGATTGGCTGACTAATCCCGACGGTCATCGCACCTTGGTTTGGTATTCGCTCGGTAATTTGCTTTCTAGCCAACTCTATCACAATCAGTTGACTGGTGGTGTCGCCAAGTTTACTATCACCAAAAAGGACGGTAGTGTTACAGTGACCGAGCCGAGTTTTACCGCCACTTTTATGAGCTATGACTGGCCAGCTGCCGATAGGGCGGCCAATCGCTTATTAGCACGCCATAATTTGGAGCTTTTGCCGTTAGCTAATGCCGAAGCCCAAACTACCAAAATGGGCACTTCTCTTGCCAATCGGACTGATTTTGTTCGCCGAACTATTGGCGATCAGGTTAAGGTCACGCCGTAAAATTAACTAAATTATTCTGGTGAATTAATGTAGGTTTGTGCTTCTTCGTAGGTCAAGCCTGATTGGTGGACTGCTGTTGCCAGTTCTTTACCTAGATAGCGAAAATGCCACGGCTCATAAATGTAGCCGGTGATTGTTTCTTTACCGAGTGGATAGCGCAGGATAAACCCGTACTCGTGGGCGTGCTCAGCTAGCCATTTGCCAGCTGCGGTATCAGCAAAGCAACGCTTTAGATAACAATTCTGATTCTGGTAAGCTAAGTCAACTGCTAGCCCAGTTTGGTGCTCGCTTTGCCCTGGTTTGGCACTAACCTGATTAGCTTGAGCCTCGCCATTCGCTCTAACGTAACTACTATAGTAACTGTTTTGCAAAGCATACGAACGATAGCCACTACCAACCATTAAGTCGTGCCTGGCCAATTTGGCATCGGCAAGCATTGTCATTAAATCGGGTGTCATCACCGCGCTCACCGAGCGCTCATCGTTTGATTTCGCCGTCCAGCTTGGTGTGATTAGTTGCAACTCTGCTGGTCGGTAATCATTATTTCCCAATGGCGACTGCTTGTTAACCAACTTCCACAGGTGGTCTTCCGCTGAATAATCGCCATCTATCGGCGTCACTGGTTCGGCGTTTGGCAGACGAATCAACTTGACGACTGGTGGCGCTGGCTTTTCGTCAACCATAACATCAGACTCGGGTGTTTGTGGCGCTTCAGCTTGCTGTTGCTTCGAAATTAACACTAATGCTATCACGGTCACCAAAGCCAACAGTGCAATCACGGTGGCTGTTTTTAGCTTAGATGTTTTAATCATAATTAGATTATAGTCGCTCGTTAGTTAAGGCTCAAGTACTGGATAGGCAACTATTACTTAAAATCAGTAAAACGGGTCTGTTTTGATGAAGTAAAATAGTAGTGCTTAATATGACTCGGCGTGGTATAATTTAGGCATTAATCATAGCTAATCGTCTGCGAGGCGAGGAACTGGAGTGAAGCATGGGATTGCGAATTAAAAACATCAATCGTAGTAGGGTGGCTTTATGGAAACATAAACCAGCCATGACTGCTGTATTATTTATTTTTGCGGCAAGTTTAGTGTATGGCGTTGTGGCGTCGGCTAAATTTGTAGAGGCAAGTGGAACCCCATTTGTGGCAGAGGCGACCTGCGTTGATGGCAAAGCCGTCTTAACGTTAACGACTCGCCAAGCAGATCTTCCTGGTGTGAAAACTGGTGTTAGCAAATGGCACGCAGAGGTGATTTATAAGACGAGTAAATATGGAATAAAGAAGCATACTTTATCGGAAAACGATGTTGACGTGCTAACTATAAACACTGAAAAAGAGATTCTGGATGCGGTTGAGGCTACGGCTCGAGTCGTTGGTGGCTATACCACTGAAACAGATGTTGTTCTTTGGGGTAAAAAAATCATAAGTTACGATACCCTACATATCTATGATAAGACTTTAACTTATACAAGCAGTCCTGTTGACTGCACCCCACTACACGAAACACCAGTTTATCATTCTCCAGATGACGGGGCGATTATTACAAAAGCTCCAGGTGGTGGTTCTAAGAAAGAAGGTCAGATTCATTTGAACCTACAGATGAGCAGAAGGCAGGACGACCGAAACGAGATTCGCTATGCTAAATCACTAGAAGAGCTTGAAGTTGCTCCGTGGGTATCAACAGCCTACGGCGGTCAATCTTCCTACCTCAACGTTGAATTGCCAAATGGCACATATTATTGGCAGGCTCGCGCTCGACACAAGGATGATCGAGAGGGTAAGTATTGGAGCGAGCCGACTGTTCCACGAAGCTTTACGGTGGATCTGAAGCCGGCTGTTGACGAACATCCAATATCTCCGACAGGTTTGAAGTTGGAGTATCTTGACGGTGACAAGCTAACTCAACTTGCGCCAAATGCCTACATAGTTAAAGATTCTACGAAAACTTTAAAACTGAGCTGGACAAACAATTTTGTGCCCGTGCAGGAAAAGATTATTATCACTACGCCGGAGAATTCATTTGACCACTTCCTAGGAGCTCCATGGGATCATGCACATCTTAACTCCGATGTGACAAAGCGCTTTGGAGCTAATGGCGAAGGTGAATATACTTATCGGGTGGCTACTAGAAATGCTGATGGTCATTGGTCTCAACCAACAGAGGATGTGATAACTGTAATATACGATAAAACTCGCCCAGAAATTGAGTTGATCGCTCCAGACGAGGGGTCATACAACCCATCAGAATACAGTGTCAGTTCTAAAGACAACTTTGCCCTCAATATAGTGACCGCTAACCTTTATGATGGTGCTGATAAACTTATTAAAAGCTGCACCGTCCTCGTCCCACAGGGTGAAAATGAGTATAAATTAACATGCCCAGCCCCTGACAACTTGGAAGACGGATCTTACACAATTCGCTACAATGCAACTGATAAGGCTGGTAATATGTCTCAGACTAAAAAGAGTCATTTTACCGTAGATAATACCGAGGAGGAGATAACTCCTAGCCCAGAAAATCCGGTAGTTGACGGAGAAGGTGGCGATGACGACGACGCAACTAGCAGTCAAGGTGGCGGATCCGATGAGCAGAATCCAGAGGCAACTCCTTTAGCTAGAGGAACTACCTTCTCTCGTCCTTCTGGTCCATCATCATCTGGAACAGTTGTTTCTGCTGTTGAGCTAGGGGCTCGGGAAAGCGCGGTTGTCGCGCAAAATCAGGATAATATGGATGTAGCCGAGGCGATAACCAATGACGGTGGTGGCGAGGTTTTGTCTGCCAGGACGGTAACTAGCGGCCAATCATGGTCACTTGTCAATGTGCTTTTGACGCTAGGCGTTGCGTTGGTAGGTTCGGCTGTGTTATTTGGAATGGGTCGCGGAGAGAGTCGTCAACAGAACGTTGTTCGAGCTCTGTCATTAATGCCGATAGTAGGAGCTGTACTTCTTCTGTTTGCGGTTGAAGATTTTACAATGTCAATGGGTTTGGTCAATTCTTGGACTTGGCTTGTTGCGATTATAGCTGTTGTTCAGGCGGTCATATTATCGGTAACTAAGATGCAGGCTCGGTATAGTCAGCAATATAATCAATACGCATAGGACTACTAGAATTAATTAACGAAAAACACGAGCAATTCGTAGTAAAAGCTCGTGTTTTTTTTGAAGTTGGTGTAATATGAAGGCATAGTATTGTAAAAATAAAAAAATACAAAAACAAAAAAATATGAAACGCCACTTCAGACTAATAAAAAAATACTTGTTTTTTTTGGTTGTCATATCGTGTATCGGATATGGATTAGTAGACTCGCCTAGTGGAACCGTAGCGGCTTCGTCTTACAGCCACGATCTAATTTTAGAAGGGTTGTTGAGAGAAACTAACGATATGCGGGATGAAGCGAAGGCGCCTATACTAGAGGTTAATGAAAAATTAACCAAGGCCGCTCAAGCAAAACTTGAAGATATGTTTGAGGGGCAATATTGGTCACACAATTCGCCGTCTGGCAAAACACCGTGGAGTTTTGTACAGGATTCCGACTATGCGTACGTAAGCGTTGGTGAGAATTTAGCCAAAAACTATTACGAATCTAGCTCAATAGTTGAAGCATGGATGGAATCACCTAGCCACCGCGAAGCGATGCTCGATAAAGGTTTTTCTCACGTGGGGTTTGCTTCAGCTAGTGGAATATTAAATGGAGAGAGAGTTCACTTAACGGTGGCGATATATGGCCAACCACAGTCTTTGCCAGCGGTGCTGGGAGCTGTGACGCGAGTAGAAAATCGCTCTCTAGTAGTGGTTCTGAGTGTGGGAATGGTTTCGGCTATATGGTTAATGGTTCGTCCTAAACTAAAGTCGGCTTATCGTCCTCAACTTGGTTAGATGCGCAAGGTGATTTTAGCTGTTGGTAATAACTTTTTTGCTATTGTCGCCGACCACCACGAACGAGCCAATGATGATTTGTAAATAGAAAGTGATGAAACGCCAAATTAAGACTGCCATGCCGACGGCTGTGTCTGGATAAATGATTGAGAAGAATAAGAAGAAAGCTCCTTCGGCTCCGACGGTACCGCCTGGTAGTGGTACGTAAGATGATATTAACCCGACACAAACTGCGGCCGTAACGGATGGTAGAAGCTGACTCAAGTTTCCAGATCCTAAGCCCAAAAAGACAAAGAAGGGTACGATGTAATAAAAGAGTAATTGGAGAACGGTCAATCCTACAAGCTTAGCTATGGTTGACTTGTCTTTACCAAGTTTTTTAGGTCCTTCGGAAAAGTCCTTTATTAGTTGGTCTACTCGAGCGAGTCTTTTTTTGCGATCTTTTATGACGCGTATTCGGCATAGAAAATTAATTAGCACAACTACTACTTTGCGTGATAGGTCTGGTAGGACAGTGGCCATGAACATTAATAAACCGACGCTAATATTAGCGACTAGCCCGATAATAATTAAGAAACTAAAATTATTTATTTTTTCATAGAAGTAGTTAAAGCCAATCAGTATTAGAATCGAGGAGATTATAACAGACACGAATTGGTAAATAACCGTCCTAATCATTGTTAGTGAAGTGCCGCGACCAATAGGAACTCCTTCTTGAGATAATTTATAAACCTGTGCTGGCTCGCCACCAGATGAGAATGGCGTGAGATGGTCAAATATTTTGCCAATAATACCAAGATTTATAGTGCTCTTTAGGGTCTGATTTTTTTTGGCTGTTTTTATAATTAGTACGTGAGTGATATAAATTTCGGCAAACCACGATGCCAAGAGGCTAATAATGGCAACTAGTAGCCAGAAAGGGTTGGCGCTCTTTAAGGCGCTCCACATTTTGTCGACACCCTCTATGCTGGTCATGACCGCCACCAAAACAACTGAAACGATAGATATTGTTATTAAGCTAACTTTATTTTTTTTAAGTCTTTGCCACATGTCAAATTGTAGATTAGTATCCTTGAGATTAGAGTAAATTAATATTAGAAGTGATTTTTAAGTCCACGCCTTATTATACACCAAAGCATAAAAAAGCTAATTTACCCCCAACAGCCTAAAGTACCGCCCAGCGGGACGGTACTTTAGTGTAGGCTTGGTGGATATGACTATTCTTTGCCTTTACCTAGTATTTTTACTTTCTTAGGCTCTGGCAATGGTGTCATAGGAATAGTGACTTTTAGTACGCCATTTTTCATATCGGCATCAATTTTTTCTTTGTCTGCCCGTTCTGGGAGTTGCATTCGACGATAAAAGCTAGTACTGCTTTCGCGCATGACATACTTTTTATCTTTGTCGTCCTCTCGTTCCTTTCTTTCGGCTTGGATTACCAAGACGTCGTTATCGACTTCGACATCTACGTCTTTTTCGGTAAAGTTTGGCAAATGGGTCTCGACGATTAAATCGCCATTCTTTGTGTAGATATCGGTCGTGGGGACGCTGGTTAACTTGGATTGTGTCATCCAATTATCGTCGAAAAAACGACTGGTTAATGCATTTATTTCCTCAAACGGATCAATGCGAACTAATTTATTCATAGATGCCTCCTTGTATTCTATCGGGTTAGTTTCCCGATATATCCATTGTAACGAGTTAGCACTCACGTGTCAAGAGTGCTAATTAGAAATAATAAATAGTCAATAAAAAACCATCGTAAGCTACGATGGTTTGTGGGTGGAGTCAGTTATGCGATGCTCGCTGTAGTGCATAGATAACAGCCACAACTGCTCCCACGAGCAACAGTAGGGTATACAAGGTTACACCTCTTTTGATTACCCTCGGCCTGTCTTTTAGCGTTCCAACCATGGACATACGCCACATGATCATGAGAGTTGCTAGAATGCCTCCATATATACACCATAACAGTATAATGGTGCCAGTGATGTCTTGAAGTTGGAGCCAATGTGGCGCCAAGACGAAGCTTATTAGCACCACAATGAGAACGGCAATGGCGAAGTATAGTCTCATACGACGCCTCAGGCTATTAGTAACGGGTTGTGTGAGATACGCAATGGCTGCACTCAGGTTAAGGCATAGCCATGTTGTAGTGAGTGTTGCTACTGCGGTCAAAAGCAAAGACATTAGAACAATCCCTATACTAATCATGTTGACCCCATGTGGGATAGGAGACCACATAATCTGTCGCTTGGCTCATCACTTTATTCCCTCCCTGACTTTATTTTTGAAAGAGCTAGATGGTTTTATTCTGCCATATTTTTGCTAAAAAGTAAATATTGTCGAATGAGAAAACCCGCCATTTGGCGGGTAGTTCGTAGAAAGAGCTTACCATAGGGGTATGAATAATGATACTACTCCTACCACCATAGCTACGAGGACGATAAAAATTGGTGTAGAACGATACGCTCTGTCGTCGGTAGACTCATTAGTACGGTGCATTTTTTCGATAATAAAAAACGCAGATAGTGCGATTAACACTATTGCCGTTCCCAATAAGAAAAAAGTGGCGAATCTTGGAAGAACCCATAGAACTGCCTGAACAACCCAGTGGATGATTGATTGACCTATTCTACTTATCATATCCTTTCCCTCCTTGTAAAATTTGGAACCGCAAAGAACTCTTTATTAATTCTGACACATTTTATTCAAAAAGTAAAGGCTTGTGGTGATGCGCGGGATGGCATAGAGAAAGCTCGCCGATATTTTGGCGAGCTGATGTGGTCGTCAACGCGACCACCAAGGGAACGGAAAGCTAAGACCGATAATAAAAACTATTATCGGCATAGCTACACTAATCAGGGCGCAACGCACTCTGCCATATCCCTTTTTTTGGGTATAGCGCGATACGTGCGGAACGATTAGCACGGCCGTTGCAACCATCAAGAAAATGATGGTGAGTGCTGATCTGGGAAACCATCCCCAGAAGCCAGTCTGCAGGGCATCTAATAACATACTTTTCCCTCCTTAATCTAGCTCGCGTAAACGAGTCTATCTTTTAATTATAGCATATTTATCCTAAAAAGTAAACATTAGGGCGGGTGCAGGTTGTGAAAAAGTGTGCTATAGACTAAAATAAACATAAATAGATTGGAACCAAAAATGGCAAAGCAAAAAACAGCAAAATTAGTTAAGAATGTTAAAAAGAATGACCGTGGTGATGACTACTGGACGCAAGTCACGATTAGCCTGATAGCGATATTATTTGGTGCGCTACTGCTAATTGCCCCCGAATTGTCCTTCGCTGTCATGACGGTAATATCTGGCCTCATGGCTATGTTAAAAGGCGTGAGTGGGCTATACCTATACTTCCAGGGTAAAAAGCCCCTGTTTGGTGCTCGCTTAATCTTGACTCTAGATATTCTTTTAGTGCTAGTTGGTTTGGTTTGTGTGGTTAGGCCAGAATTTGTCTCAAGTGTAATTGCCTATATTTTGGCGGTTTGGATGATGGTTGAGGGTGTTAGTAATCTGTCGCGCTTATCTAAGCAAAAAAATCGTCGTCAAAGCAGAAAGCTCTTCGATATTATTATTAATGCCACGGTTATCATCATGAGCTTAATTTTAATTGTCCTACCACATTTAGCGGGGCCAATGGTGTTGTTCTTATTGGGAATCTTGGTATTTATCTTTGGCATTAACGGCCTAGTTAACGTCGCACTAGGTGATTAGTAAGAAGCTATTATCGCTAACGGCTCCGTTGCTAATTTTAGCAAAAAGCAGTTTAGCTCTCTGTTAAAATAGTCTAATTATGATATAATACAGTTAAGAATAACTGGGTGGCCAAAGGAGTTTTATGGCAAGAGTGACTATTGAGACAAACGACACAAAGTTTTTTGTCTACGATAAGGCTTATTTTCGAGTGATTATCTGGGGCGTGTTGTTTGGGCTGATGTTGGCAATAATGCCACTTCTTGTCAACTATATATTTTGTTGGCTCTTGCCAGCACAATGTCTTGGCGATACAGTTCAAGCTTTCCGTGTGGGCATAGTTCTCTCAGCGGCAGTCACCTTGATTATAATGGTGCTTACTCGTTCGGAGCGACCAATTTATGTGTTAGCTCCAGCTTTAATTGTTTTTTGGAACCTAATTTTATTTATGCCACTCTGGCCAGGTCGTTTGCTTATCTATGGACTACTTGGTGGCTTGGTTTTTGCTATGTTTGGTTGGTTGGCTCGGATTAACAACTGGCTGATATCGGCAATCGCTACGGTTTTGGTGACACTAATATTATTTTTAATTGCTAGATAGGAGAAAAAGGGTGGAGGTTTTATTAATCATTTTGGGCATTGTTCTAATAGTAGTAAACGTAGTTGGCGTTTGGCTGGTTCTCAAGCGCTCATCTAAACAAGATGGCGTAGCGTTAATAAAGAGTGATTTGATTGAGCTGAACAGCCGAATTGATGGCTTGAAAGATACGGTTTATCGGTCTAACACAAGCATGTCGGAGCGTTTAGAACGGAATAGCTCGCAGGCACAGAATACAGTTACTAAGCAGTTAGCGGAAAGTCAAAAGTTGGTAGCTGACGTTTCGCGTCGTTTGGCAAATTTTGAGAATACCAATAAACAAGTTGTTAATATTGCTGACGACTTAAAGACATTACAAAATGTTCTACAAAATCCAAAACAAAGAGGCGTTTTTGGGGAGTTTTACCTAGAAAGTGTTTTGGACAATATTCTGTCAGTTGGTCAATACAAGATGCAGTATAAATTTAGTGATGGTGAAACGGCCGATGCCGTAATATTTTTAGATAAAGGTAAGATTTTACCGATTGATAGCAAATTTAGTTTAGAAAACTATAACCGCATGATTGAAGCTAGTGGTGAAGCGCGGGATCATTTTTTGGCAAGAGTGAAGGCTGATCTTAAGGGGAGAATCGACGAAACCTCAAAATACATTCGTCCAGATGAAGGTACGATGGATTTTGCTTTTATGTTTATTCCGTCGGAGTCGCTTTATTATGACTTGTTGATAAGTAATGTTGGCACTGGTGGGAGTTCGCGCGACCTGATTGAATACGCATTTCGCGATAAACACGTTATAATAACCAGCCCAACCAGCTTTATGGCTTACTTACAGACGGTGTTACAAGGCTTGAGAAGTTTGCAAATTGAAGAGCAGGCTAAGGATATTCAGGTTCGGGTTGGTCAACTAGGTCGACACCTTGCTAAATATGATGAATATATGAAAAAGTTGGGTAACTCGCTTGGTACAACGGTTAACCACTATAACAGCGCATCTAAAGAGTTTGTCAAGGTCGATAAAGATGTGGTCAAGATATCTGGTGGCGATGCACAGATTGAGGCTAGCGCAGTTGATCGACCACAGCTCGATTAGTTTTGTCTTGAGTAGAATATAAAATACCCTCGGTTGAGGGTATTTTATGTGCCAAGTAAAACTACTATTTTTTGGTAGTTATTTTTGTCTTTTCTTGTTCTTCCAATAATCCAGCTAGAACAAATCCAAGAGCGCCACCAATGAGCGGAGCGATGATGTAAATTGACGTGACCCAAACCCAGGTTTCGCCGGTAAAGGCTTTAAGTGACATTAGTAAGCTTGGATTCAAGACGCTCATTCCGCCAACGTAAGTGGCTAAAGTTCCGGCAAGAAGCATAGCAGCAAAACCAGCGGCTCCAATGGCCATGGCCTTCTCCATTCGGTTGCTTTGCTTAGCTTTCATGATGCGAGCTAAGACTAGGCTAAGAATTAGAATACCAATCACTTCAGCTATGAACAGATACCATTCTTTACCAGCTGGGATAGCCTTGAAAGTGAATAGTTCAGCTGCGCCAAATTCAGAGCTGCCAGAGGCTTTAACGAAGACCTCAAGCATGACTAGATTTAACATTGAGCCTAAGAACTGGGCTATAATTTGCACAACCATAGCCGCTCCACAGATTCTGCGGCTAACCCAAGCACCAAAAGTTAGGGCTGGGTTGAAAAATCCACCAGTAGCGTAGGTTAACGCCAAGAACACTCCGATTAGTGAGAACATCATGTACATTGGGTGACCTTGAGTTAAAATGAAGGTCGTCGCTAACACGAATGTGCCCAATAGCTCTAGAACAATCATCTTGACTGTGCTAGGTAGCGTGACGTAGCTAAAGAATCGTTTTAATATGTTTTGCTTTTTCGTACCTGGCTTTGTCTCTTTAGAAACTTCCTCTGATGAGACAACTCGCGTTGTAGTTTTCTTGTTCACTGGAGTAGTTTTCTTTTTAGTAGTTTTGGATTTGGCTTTTTTATTAGCCATTTGGAAACCTCCTTATTAGATTATTACCAATCAGCCTAGGCTAATTAGATTAAATCAAATTATAGACTAATTGAGGGAGAAATCAAGAAGTGTTATACTAAAGAAATATGGGACTTCATTTAGATTTAGAGAACGAGAAGAGTCGGAGCGAACTGTCGCGACGAATTCAGGCAGAACTTAGGCGCAAGTCAGAAACTGGACGAGACAGTGATGTCGGTGTTTTTGATGAATCTGAGGCTACTACCGAAACTACTGACGACGAGCCTGTTAGCGATAGGAGAGGTGGCGGTAGGGCTATTTTTATTCTAGCGTTGGTTTTTGTAATAATAGTTGGTTATTTTTTGGTGGCGGAATGATTGATGATATAAAAAATCAGTTGTTGAGCAAAATTGTTATCTCTGACAATCCTGCGTCGATCTTGCGAGATAAGAGTCTATCTGGGCTATACGCACAGCTCGCCCAGTTGCCAAAAGAGGAAAAAGCTGATTTCGGAAAGAAGGTTAACGAACTGAAGCGCGATTTGGAATCTGCTATAACAAAACGCCAGTCCGAGATTGATTCTGCTCGTGTTGAAGCGATTGACGTGACGGCCCCGATGGGTGAGAATGAACCAGCTCCAAAGTTACTAAACACTGAACTCGGTTCGCAACATCCACTTACGAGCGAGTTAGAACGCGTATCTGATATCTTTACTCGTATGGGATTCGAGGTGATTGAGTCGCGACAACTAGATGATGATTTTCATATGTTTGAATCGCTAAACTTTCCAGTTGGGCATCCGGCTAGAGATAATTTTGATACGTTTAAGACCGAAGAAGGTTTTATCCCACCAGCCCACACCAGCACGATGCAGTATCGAATACTGACCAGTGGCAAAGACAGATTAGAGAAGGGTGAGGCGATCGCTACGGTTAGCTATGGTCGAGTTTATCGCAACGAAGACGTTGACGCCACTCACGAGCATACTTTTTATCAGGCAGAGGGTGTCTATGTTAGTAAAGATGCTAGTCTAGCACAACTATTAGGCGTGCTTAAGAGTTTTTTTGAGGTTTATTATGGGCAAAAACTTAACATTCGTACCCAACCAGCTTATTTTCCATTTGTTGAACCAGGACTAGAATTTTTGATTGAAAAACCAAGCGCGATTGGCGGTAAGCCTGGAGACTGGCTAGAGGTGATGGGTTGTGGTATGATTCACCCGAATGTGCTTGAGATAGCTGGAATTGATTCCAATAAATATCGTGGTTTTGCCTGGGGTGGCGGTGTTGACCGTTTTGTAATGCTCAAATATGGTATTGACGATGTGCGCTATTTTGAATCTGGTCGTCTTAAGTTTTTGAAGGAGTTTTGATGTTAATTTCACTCAACTGGCTTAAAAAGTTTACCCAAATTAATGTTTCGCCCCAGGAATTAGCCAAGATAATTGGCTCCAAGATGGTAGAAGTCGAGAGCGCCACGGCACTCGGACCCAAATACGACGGCGTTGTCGTAGCCAGAGTGATGTCGGCTGACAAGATTGACGGATCTGACCATTTATCACTTTGCAAAATCGACGATGGTGGCCGTAACCAAACCTTGGAACGCGACGAGAATGGTCAAATTCAGGTGGTTTGTGGCGCGTCCAATGTTCGTGCCAACACCAACATTGCTTGGATTATGCCAGGTACGGTTGTGCCAGTAACTTTTGGCACTGATGATGAGCTTCGTCTCGATTCACGCAAGTTGATGGGCTATGTCAGTAACGGTATGATCGCTTCACCACGCGAGCTAGCCTTGTATGACGAGCATGCTGGTATCTTAATCTTGGACGACGACATTACGCCCGGTACAGACTTTGCCAAGGCTTACGAGCTAGACGATTACCTATTTGACATAGAAAACAAGTCACTTACTCAGCGTCCAGACTGTTTTGGAATTATTGGTTTTGCGCGCGAAGTAGCGGTAATTTTGGGTCAGGAGTTCAAATCACCGAGTTGGCTCATTGGCGAGCCACAGTTTGCTTTAGCTGAAAACTTGAAGACATTTATAGCTGACGACAATATTTCTAATAAGTATCAGTTAGCAGAAATTAACGATTTGCAAAGTCTGCGAGGACTTAGTTTATTAGAAAAAACTTATTTGGCGCGTGTCGGCGTGCGTCCAATTAGCCCAATTGTTGACGTAACTAATTACTTAATGATGCTATCTGGTCAGCCATTGCACGCTTTTGATTACGATAAGGTTAATGATATCTGCCAAAAACAAGGTTTGCGACAGTTGGAAGTGGGCGTCCGGTTGGCCGAACCTGGTGAGAAGCTAGCTATTTTGGATGGCCGTGAATTAAAACTCAGCAATAACGATATTGTTATTTCGGCAGGAACCGAAGCGATTGGTTTAGCCGGTGCTATGGGTGGAAAATCGACCGAGATTGACGAGTCTACAAAACGAGTCTTGTTAGAATCGGCCAATTTTAACCTGTACAAATTGAGAGGCACGCAAATGCGACACGGGATTTTTTCAGAAGCTATCACGCGCTTTACAAAAGGTCAGCCAGCAGCTCTGACGGCACCGGTTCTGGCGCAGGCAATTCATCAATTGACCGGTGGTGAAGCGAGAGTTGCTACGTCGGAAGGCGCCAGTAGGGTGAATCAGGCAATTACTGTATCTCACGACTGGGCGAACGCTGTTTTGGGCACCAATTTAACGCAGGCTGAGATGGTGCGATCGCTTAATAATGCTGAATTTGAAGTTGAATCGGCTGGGGATGATTTATTAGTGACCGCTCCTTTTTGGCGCACCGATGTTTTCACACCGATTGAGGTCGTGGAGGAGATCGGACGAGTTTACGGATACGATAATATTCGGCCAATTTTACCAAGTCGTCAATCAGTGGCAGTTGAGGTTGGTCCGATTGATCAATTTATGGCAAAAACGCGCAAACTACTAGTTCGAGCTGGCGCTAATGAGGCTTTGACCTATAGTTTTGTGAACGAGAAGTTAGTAACAAAAGCCATGCAGGATCCAAAAAATTCCTATAAAATCACTAATTCACTCAGTCCAGACTTAGAAATCTATCGACAGAGTTTGCAACCAAGTCTATTGAACTTAATACATTTGAATATTAAGGCTGGTTTTGATGAGTTTGCTATGTTTGAAATCAATCGCGTACATCAAAAAGACGATGGCTTGACCGATGAGAAAGTTCCGGTGGAGCGACAAAAGCTCGGTTTGATTGTGGCTAAAAAGCAGTCTAGAGAGGCGGCATATTATCTTGCTAGAAAATATCTTGACTTTTTGGTCGACGGACTTGGTTTAACAGTCGAATTGAGGACTGTTGATAAATTTACAACACCAGATAGCGTAATGTTCGAACCAAAAAGATCTGCTGAAATAATTATTGCCAATCAGGTAGTTGGCGTAGCCGGCGAATACAAGACGAGTGTTAAAAATAACTTCAAATTACCAGACTTCGTGGCTGGTTTTGAAATAGACATGGTTAAGATATTTGACGCCTACCGATCCGGTAGTGAGGTGATGGTCATCTCACTTAATAAATTCCCTAGCGTATCGCGGTCTATTTGTTTTGAAAGCGAGACTTCTGCAGTCTTTGCTGATTTGGCCAGTGCTTTACAAGACACAATTCAAGGATCCGATTTGTGTATTAATAGTTCACTGGTCGATATATTCGTTACGGTTGATAGAAAAAAGCGAACCACTTTTGATTTGGAAATTAGTAGCCCAGCCAAGACTCTAACGGGCGAAGAAGTTGCTAGCTTGATGGACAGCATTGCCGATAGTGTTTCTAAGAAGTTAAAAGTAACCGTTATTTAACTAGACCAAATTTAGTATCATCTCTAGAAATAGTCGCCTTTTGTGATAAAATAAGGCTATATGGCGAAAATTTCTGCGAGTGAGCTAGCCCGCCTAGCCGAATTAAGTGGACTCACATTAGACTCAAGTGAGAGTGCAACAATGATTAGTGATTTAGAAAAAGTTTTGGATTACGTTGAGCAGTTAAATCAAATTGACACAGAAGGTGTTGAACCAACCTATCAAGTCTTGGATTTACAAAATGTTTGGCGTGGTGATGAGATAAAACCCGGGGTATCGCCGAGCGAATTACTCGGGCTGCAAATTAACGAGCAAGTTCATCGTGAACAGATTAAGGTACCAAAGGTCCTATAATGTTGATACAAGAAATTGCCGCTAAAGTTGCGGCTGGCGAGATTTTAGCAGTTGACTTAGTAAAAGAATCCTTGCACAAGGCAAAAGAGTGTGAATCTTATCACACCTTGGTTAGTTTGACTGAACAGCGAGCTTTGGCCAGGGCGATAGAAATTGATAGTATGGTTGCTCGAGGTGAAAAAGTTGGGGTTCTGGCTGGCGTGCCCTTCATTAATAAAGATAATATATTGGCATTTGACGGGGCAACGACGGCGTCTAGTCACATGTTGGAGAGGTTTAATCCACCAATCCAGGCGACAGTTGTAGAGAGGCTAGAGAAAGCTGGAGCAATATGTATTGGTAAATCTAATCTAGATTCGTTTGCTCATGGTAGTTCGACCGAGAACTCAGCCTTTGGACCAAGTAAGAATGCCATCGACCCTGAATACGTTCCTGGTGGGTCGAGTGGTGGCTCAGCTTCGGCTGTGGCCTTAGGAATTGCTCCGTTCGCTTTAGGAACTGATACGGGCGGATCAATTCGCCAACCAGCATCGTTTAACGGTGTAGTTGGCGTAAAGCCAACTTACGGTCTAATTAGCCGATTTGGTGCAGTCGCTATGTCGTCGAGTACGGACACTATTGGTTGCTTTGCTAAAAATGTTTCCGACGTAGACTTGGTACTATCGGTTATGTCTGGCAAAGATCAGCGTGATATGACTACCTTTGATAGTAGCTACCTTGCGGGTCGCGAGCTAGATGGTAAACCAAAAATTGCTGTCGTAAAACAGTTCGTCGGTGATGGTATAGACGATGAAGTCTTGGACCTTACCAAGCAAGCTATAGAAAAAATTAAATCAGCGGGCTACGAAGTGGGCGAGGTTGATATTCCTGAGCTGAAATACGCCCTAGCCATTTACTACGTTGTAGTTTCTGCTGAAGTTGCTAGTAATTTAAATCGTTATGATGGCGTGCGCTATGGCTTTAGATCAAATGAGGCTGAAGCGCTTGATCAGGTCTACCAATTAAGTCGATCTGGTGGTTTTGAAACAGAGAACAAGCGCCGTATTATGATAGGAAATTATGTGTTATCTAGTGGTTATTATGACGCTTACTATCTTAAGGCGCAGAAAGTTCGCACCCTAATGATTCGAGCGCTAAGACGGGCGTTGACGGATTACGATTTCCTATTGGGCGCGGTAGCGCCGACATCGGCTTTTAAGTTTGGTGCCAATACGGATGACCCATTAAAGATGTATATGCAAGATGTGCTAACGACGCCAGCTAACTTGGTTGGCGTGCCGGCCATAAGTTTACCTAGTGGCGCAATAAGTAATGGCTTGCCGGTTGGTCTGCAGATAATGTCTAATCTGGGGCGCGATGACGAATTAATGGCATTTGCTAAACTGGTAGAAAATGAACTTAAGGAGACGAACTAATGGAATATTTAGGGAGCACTATTGGTGACTACGGCCTAATTTTGGTTATTATTAGTGTATTAGTGTTTGGCATAGTCTTAGTAGTTTTTATTACGAGGCGAGGTGCTAAGACTAAATTAGATCAAGGTTTTTTTCAGGGTGAGTGGTTGAAGATTATGAACAGCTATAGCTCAAAAGACCCAAGTTCTTTTGCTATGGCAGTCATAAATGGCGATAAGTTAGTTGATAAAGCCATGATAGAACTTGGTCTGCCTGGAAAAACTATGGGGGAGCGACTAAAATCTTCACCAAAAAAGTTCTCCAATATTAACGGTCTATGGTCGGCTCATAAACTGCGCAATCGGTTGGTCCATGAAACTAACTTTACCCTAAATCAAAAGGCAACTTGCGAAAGCCTGGCCAATTTTAAGCGCGCCCTAAAAGACTTAGGAGCTATTTAATGAGTGTCTACGATAATTACGAAATGACGATTGGCATAGAGTGCCACGTTCAGCTTAACACCAAGACTAAATTATTCAGCTTTAGTGACAACGACGCTCGTGACAAAGCGCCGAACACAACTGTCGATGAAATTGATTGGGCCTTGCCTGGCATGCTTCCTGTGCTGAACCGTCAAGCAGTTGTTTTAGCGGTAAGAGCTGCTAAGGCGCTTGGTTCAGAAGTCAACAAGGTTAGTCGATTTGATCGTAAACATTATTTCTATCCTGATTTGCCAAAGGGTTACCAGACGTCGCAATTTTATCAGCCGATTATCGGGCCTGGCGTCGTTAAAGTTCCGAGTGAAGGCGGTAGTTTTGAGGTGCGAATTGAACATGCTCACCTAGAAGAGGATGCTGGAAAACTAACTCATTATGGCGACTATTCATTGGTTGATTTGAACCGTTGTGGCACACCGCTTATTGAAATTGTTACTTTACCAGATATACATTCGGCTCGCCAGGCTCGAGATTTTGCTATAGAACTACATAGATTAATGACTTTTTCTGGCGTCACTTTGGGCGACTTATATCAGGGAAACATGCGTTTTGATGTTAACATCTCGGTTGCTAAGAAAGGCGCAACGGCCTTAGGTAAAAGAGCGGAGGTTAAGAACTTAAATTCGTTTAAGAGTGTTGAGAAAGCCGCTGAGTATGAATTTTATCGTCAGGTTGATCTAGTTGAGGCTGGAGAAAAAGTCGTTCAAGAAACGCGTGGTTTTGACGAATCAAAACAGCGCACTTTCTCACAGCGCTCTAAAGAAGAGGCGCAAGATTATCGCTACATGCCAGATCCTGATATACCGCCAGTTGTCCTGACTGATGAAATGATTAGCGAAATGCTAATTAGCATGCCGAAATTGCCGGACCACTATCGTGCGACTTGGTCGGAGATGAAGCTTGACGATACCGTTACTACTGCACTATTATCGTCGCCTGACTTAGCTAGCACAATCGATCGAATTTATGAAAAGACTGGTGTCGACACAACGCGCCGTATCGCTTTCTGGTTTCTGATGGTGATGAATGAAAAAGACGACGAGGACCCAGTTGCTCGTGAGGATGAGAGTAAGATTAGGGACGAGTCTCTAATTGAATTATCAAAGATGGTTGATGACGGTGAGTTAAGCTCAACTTCGGCCAAAGAGATTTTTTTGAAGATGCAAACATCCAGTGAATCGCCTCGTCAGATTGCTGAAAGCCAAGGGCTGATTCAGGTGAATGATAATTCTGCCATTGAGGCCTTTGTAGACGAAGTGATGAATTCAGAGATTGGTCAGAAGGCGATTGCCGATATTAAAGCTGGAAATGCCAAGGCCTCAGGGTTTATAGTTGGTCAGGTTATGAAGCTTTCTAGAGGTCAAGCTAATCCACAGATGGTACAAGATATTCTAAGTGATAAATTAAAATAAAAGGAAGATATGAATAAGCTAAAAGCTCCTACAAAAGCAGTTATCGCCGCCGCTGGCTTTGGAACAAGGTTCTTGCCTCAGACTAAAGCCATGCCAAAGGAAATGATGCCGATAATTGATAAGCCAATTATCCAATACGTGGTAGAAGAGTTGGTTTTGGCCGGCATAACGGATATTATTATTGTCGGAAATAGTAGTAAGCGCGCTATCGAGGATCATTTTGATGCGCCGAGTGAAGAGTTATTAATCAACCTAAGAGCTGGCGGTGAAAAGAAAGCTCATTTAATAGAGGAAGTCAACTCGTTGGCTAATATGGCTACATTCACTTATGTTCGTCAAAAAGGACCGTATGGCAATGCTACTCCGCTACTTTGTGCTGCTCACTTGATTGGAGATGAGCCTTTTATTTATAAATGGGCAGACGATTTTTTCTATGGTGACTCGAGCAACACCAGACAATTGATTGAAACTTATCAAAAATATGGTGGTGGCGCAGTGCTAGCGTGCAAAAAAGTTGAAAAAGATTCTGAATACGATAAGTATGGCATCGCTAACGGTGATTGGGTTGATGATTCTACTATGCAAGTTAGTGCGATTGACGAGAAACCTGGCAAGGACAAAGCTAAGAGCGATTTGGCGAGTGTGAGCGAGTTTCTGTTTACTCCTGAAATTTTAAGATATTTGCGTCAGACGGCCGAAGAATTTAACGGTGAAGGTGAACTAATGATTCAACCAGCCATTCAGCACATGATAAACAAAGACTATAAAGTTTATGCTCGAGCAATCGAGAATGCTAAGTTCTATGATACTGGCGATAAGCTAGAATATCTCAAAACCATGGTTGATTTCGGCCTAAAACATGAACAACTCGGTAATGACCTCTTAGCGTATATACGAGAAAATATTAGTAAATAGCTTGTGCTCGTTGTATAATAAGCACATGAAACCAGCAAGGAGGAAAGATTGAACGATGCGGCCAGTATTTTAATTATTGTTTTGGCGGTAGTTTTAGTGATTTTCCTAGTAATCTCTATCGTCTTAGCAGTTTATCTGATTAGAATTGCCAAACAAGTCAAGGAGGCAAGTGAAAATGTTAACCGTATAAGCCAGACGACTAAAAATATTGTTTCTGGGCTCGTGTCGTTTACTTCGCCAGCTTTTTTGAAAGCTCTTTCGGCGGGTATTAGCGAGAAGGTGAAAAACCATTTTAGTAAAACAGAAGAAAAAAAGAATAAGAAAGGAAATAAGGAAGATGTCAGAGAAAAAAAATAGTGGAAAGTCATTTGTTCTAGGCGCAGCTATTGGTGCATTGGTGGGTGCGGTTGTAGCATTTTTTAAGTCGCCCAAGAGTGGCAAGGAAAACCAAGAAGATGCCAAGGCCAAGCTAGAAGAAATCAAGAATAAGAGTCAGGATGCGTTAGAAGAGGCTAGTGAAAAAGGCAAAAAGTTTGCTAAGTCTGCTGGCGAGGTTCTTGAAGACGCTAAAGAAAGCGCCAAAGAAGTTTTTGAAGAGGCTAAAGAAAACGCGAAAGAGGTTTTTGACGACGCCAAATCTGAAGCTGATGATGTCATTAAGGAAGCAAAAAAGAAGTTCAAGAAGTAGTCTTATTAGTTTAGAGAATTAGAGCAAAGAACTGGCCAAGTCGCCAGTTTTTGTTTGACAATTGGTAGTTATTATAATATGATATCGTTAAGATTGCCGTATGTACGGTAGTTCATTAATTTTTAGGAGGTGCTTTGGTTTGAAAGAGAATGGATCGGCGCATAAGACTCCACCTGGGTGGACTAAAAAGACTCAGGACTGGATCTACACTGCGGGAATATACTGCGTAGGAGTATTGGCTTTCATACTTCTAATTGTGGTCATGATTGCCCCCGTAGGAGCACTCGTGGGGTTCATTGCAACTTTTGCTACCATGTTTCTTAGTGATCGGCAACCGGCTATTGTTTGGTCCAGTATAACAGTAGCGTCACTGTCGGTGACTACGTTGCTTAGCATAAAGTTCTATGAATCGTTCTCTACGTTGGCGTGTGAGGCCTTTGAAGACGATTGCTGGGATGAGCCCTACGAACCTCGTAGCTTTTTGGCTGACGGATTGATGTATTTTATGGAGAAATACCCAGATAAATACACCATAAATCGTGATGGTCTGGTGGCTCTAGCTTGGATGCTAGTGGCCATACTGGTGGCGGTCGCTTTCAGGACATGGTTGCCACTTATGGTTCTGCCTTTCGCTATACATCAATTGTTTAGCTTGAGAGCACAGCTTGAGAACCTTCCTAAAAAATGATCTTTAGCGAGCCTTAAAGGCTCGCTTTATATTAATTCACACAGTTTGAAGCCTATATTGACAAAATTCGCTCTAAAGCCCCAGCATAGCTGGGGCTTTATTTTTGGCTTAGTAGCCGCTCCTACTGTATAATGGGGTTAATTATGGGGGAAAAGAAGACAAATGATTTTGTTGGTCCTAGCGGTTTAGTGCCGTCAGATTTTGTGCATCTGCACAATCACACACACTACAGCGTTCTAGATGGAATGACTAAGGTCGATGAGCTGATCAATAAAACCAAAGAATTTGGTATGGAGGCTGTTGCCATTACCGATCATGGCACCATGAGCGGAGTGCTGGATGTCTACAAGACAGCTAAGTGGTCTAAAATAAAACCCATACTTGGTATCGAGACTTACCTATCGGCGCGTAATATGGAAGACCGCGATCCTCAGTTTGACAAAACGCGTTACCACCTAACGTTACTCGCTATGAACGCAACTGGCTACCGTAATTTGATGTTCTTGTCGTCACAAGCCAATATAGAGGGCTATTATTATCGGCCTCGCATTGATCATAAAATTTTAGAAAAACACAACGAAGGTATTATTTGTTTATCTGGTTGCGGTAGTGGCGAAATTGCTTCAAAAATTATAAATAATGATTACGCTGGAGCCAAGAAGCTTGCGAAATGGTATCACTCAGTTTTTGGCGATCGATTCTATCTAGAAATGCAAGATCACGGACATCCTAAGTCACCAGCGCCGTTTGCCGACCAAACTAAGGTTAATGAAGGTTTAATTAAACTATCAAAAGATTTGGGTATTCCGTTGGTTGTCACGTGTGATGGACACTATTTGAACCTAGAGGATCGTCAAACACATGAAATTTTACTCTGTGTCGGCACGGGGGCCTTTCTGAGTGATGAGCGTCGAATGTCACTAAAAGATTTTGAACTTTATTATACCGATCCCAAACAAATCATAGAGCGCTGGGGTGAAGAATTCCCAGAGGCAATTCGGAACACTAAGCGTATCGCCGATCGGTGCAATCTCGAGATTGAGCTTGGACATATCTTAATTCCTCAGTTTCCACTGCCAGAGGGCGAAACTAGCGATAAGGGTTTTCTTGATAAGCTGACTTATCGAGGTGCGGCAATTCGCTACTGCAATATTAAGCCAGAGGAATTTGATAAAAATCCGCTGTCTATCAAGCAAGTCCAGGAACTAATTGGAGCTGAGCGGTCGGAGCGGTTATCTTACGAACTCGGTGTGATTGATGGTATGCACTACAATGGCTACTTTTTAATTGTGCAAGATTTTATCAACTGGGGAAAATCAAACGGAATTGTTTTTGGGCCAGGTCGCGGATCGGCAGCGGGTTCAATTATTTCTTATTGTCTGGGCATTACCGACTTAGATCCCTTGAAGTATGACTTACTCTTTGAGCGTTTTCTCAACCCTGACCGCATCAGCATGCCAGATATTGA
>CAZRIZ010000011.1:0-26693 GCA_964600285.1 uncultured Candidatus Saccharibacteria bacterium | reverse complement strand
CCAAAGGAAGTAACGTAAATTATTGGGAACCTTGGTATTTGGGTTATTATCCGCCGCCCTGGGAGAAAACCTGGAACAAAACCGGCACTGATGCCAAAGGACTTTACCCCAAATTACTTGAACAGGGATATGATCTTCACGAATTACACGCCCTGATGGCTCCCCGGCCTTTTTTGGTGTCAGGCGGGTCTTCTGACCCGGTGGAAAGATGGATACCCCTCAATCATACTATTGCAGTAAATAAACTTCTCGGATATAAAAACAGAGTGGCTATGACTAACCGGCCGGAACACGCCCCAAATCCAGAATCTAATGAGGCGGTGTATTCGTTTTTTGAATGTTTTTTGAAGAAAAATATCGTTTTGCGTTTTTTGAAGACAAATGTGCGAAAAGTGGGCATAATTTTGAACACATGAATGTTATCTTTGTATTTCAAATAAGAACATTTACACAAAATTATTACTCATTATTCCATTATTAAAATTATTATAAAGTTTTATTATTTTTCTTTTGATCTACTTTGTGTGAATTAAATTCATTAAGGTCTTCCGTGTACGCTTTTGTGGATTTAATGTCTTCGTTATTAGCTTTCTTTTACATTCTTGTTAAATTTAAGATACGTTTTATTCCTTGTTAAGAAAAAATTGATGAAAAAAAAGGCAACTATTTTAAAAATATTTTTGTGTATAATGGCAATTTACTTTTCAGGAAACAAGTTGCTTTCACAAAAAATAAGGGTTTTAGATTTAAATTCTAAAAAATCTATTGAATCAGCTCAAGTTTTCTTAAATTCTGATTTGATTGCGGAAACAGATAAGTTTGGTTGCTTTTATATAGATTCGGCAATTGGGGATATTGAAATAAAGAAGGAGGGTTATTTGTCAAGTAAAGCAAAGATTAATAGCAGAAAGGATATAACTGTGTTTATGCATTTGTCGAATGCAGATAAAGCCATTCCTTTGCTTCATGAAAAAAAGAACGCAAAATTCATTACTTCTTCTGTTTCATTTATTGATGGGAGTTCCTTCGAAAACACACCTAGTACCGAAACGTTAAACACTCTGTCTGGCAGAGTATCAGGTTTAGGTATTATACAATTGAGCGGTTTGCCGGGGAATGAAGAAAGTATTATGAAAATTAGAGGTCAACATACTTTTGGTAATCACCCCGGTAGTATTGTGTTGGTAGATGGACATCGGACTGACATTAGAATGTTGGACCCTTACGACATTGAAAGTATAACTATTCTTAAAGATGCTGCTGCTACTGTACTTTATGGGTTAAATTCAACAAACGGTGTTGTATTGATAACTACGAAAAGAGGTGAAGAGGGTAAGTTGAATATAAATTTCAATGCATCGTTAACAATTCAGCAACCTGATCGTCTTCCGAAGTTCTTAAATTCATATCAGTATGCAGTTCTATATAATGAAGCAGTATTAAACGACAATCCTAATGCAATGCCTTTATATTCCATACATGATATTCAGGGATATGAATCGGGAAAATCACCTTATGCCTATCCAAACGTCGACTGGAATTCTTTATTCATCAATAATAATACTTTTCAAAATAGATACAATTTCAATTTATCCGGGAGTTCGGGAATATCAAGATACTATGTGTCTTTAGGATATGTAAATAACTCCGGAATTTTTAATGTAGAAAATCAAATAAATACTTATAATACAAACACGTCATTAAGTGTATTTAATGTTCACGGTAATATAGAGCTAAAAGTTAATAAAAACTTTACAGTGAATGCAGACATAAAAGCTAAAAAAGATACAAGAAACACACCAGGCAGTTATGCATCGAATTTCGATGAAAAACTATTAACATCACTATACTCAACTCCGAATAATGCGTTTCAACCCATTACATATAACAACTTGCTTGGAGGATGGTACAATGGTTCAAACCCCTATGGATTACTCAATTACAGTGGATATTCAATTTTCGAAAATAATTTTATTTCAACAACAGTAGATTTCAAATATGATCTGACACAATTAGTAAAAGGTATGTCTCTTTTTGGCTTCTTTGGAATTAACAGCTCAAATGATTACGTAACTTACCGGACTAAAAATTTTGCTTCTTATATTTTGAATCCAAGTGCTACAATCTGGTATAAAAGGGGAGATGATAGTCCAATTTCGAGTTCGGGTGGTTACCAGTCCATATCCAGAAACTATAATCATTTAGTTGGAATTAATTATAAGAAAGATATAGATAAGCACAGAATAGATCTTTCTTTAATGGCCCAAAGACAACAATTAAAACAACATTTGTATTCTTCAATTGGCCAGATATTTCAAGGATTTAAAACAAAGCTTTCCTATCATTTTAACGAAAAATATATATTTGACTTGGCTGCTTCTTATGAAGGCAGTAACTATTATCCTCCCGAAAATAGATACGGCTTATTTTCTGCATTATCCTTTGGATGGATTATATCTAATGAATCTTTTCTTAAAAACAATGAGAATGTTAACTTGCTTAAGCTGAGAGGATCTTTAGGAAGAACTGGGAATGGAATTGGAACAGCATGGGCTACTTATTATGGATATTTGTCTAACTTTTCTGTTGGTTCCGGAGCATATTTTGGTACGTCACTGGTGCAGTCAACCGGAATGTATCAATCGCGGGTTGCAAACGACAGACTTACCTGGGAAAAAGCAGATAAAGCAAATATCGGTGTTGATTTCGCTTTTCTAAAAAACAGATTGACCGGTACAGTAGATGTTTTTAGTGAAGAAAACAAAGATATATTAATAGCCAATGCAGTTTCTGTAATGTATGGTGCTGACATTTGGGTCCCTGAAGGTAGAATGCGTAACAGTGGATATGAATTAGATTTGGGATGGCAAGACAATATTAAAAAGTTCAATTATTTTGTAAAACTGAATTACTCGTTTACACGGAATATTATTGATTATAAAAACGAAGAAGTTCGTCAGTTTCCGTGGATGGAAGAAACAGGAAATCCCTATGGAACTCGTTTTGGATATGTTTTTGACAGATTTTTTACTGAAGATGATGATTTTGAAAAATTACCTAACCAGTCTTTGTTAGGCGATGTTCAGCCCGGTGATTTAAAGTATAAAGATTTAAATAATGACGGAATAATAGATGAAAACGATAGAACCGTCATTGGAAAAGCTAAGTTTCCGGAAGTATTTTATGGATTGAATTTAGGGTTTGCCTTAAGCGGGCTTGATTTTAGTATGCTATTTCAAGGAACCGGAAACTCTTCGACTTACAATTCAGGCTATGCCTATTGGGCATTTCATAACAAAACAGGTAATATAACAGCTTCAGCACTAAATCGTTGGACTCCCGGTTCTGGGCAGAATGCAGAATACCCCAGATTATCATTGACAAATACAAATAATACCCAGACTAATTCATTTTGGATTGCCGACAATTCTTTTTTAAGGCTAGAGAATATCGAATTGGGTTACACACTTCCTGTCTCTTTTTCGAAGAAACTTAGTGCAACGAAAATTCGATTATTTTTAATGGGCACAAATTTATATAGCTGGGATAATATCCAATTTAAAGACCCGGAAGGTGAAGATGAAGCATTGCGCTATCCTAATGTGAAATCGTTTACTTGTGGTTTAAATATTAGCTTCTAATACTATGAAGATACGACGTTTATTTCTTGTGATATTTTCTTTTGGATTTCTTCTGACATCCTGCGAAGAAGAAAGCATTAATAGTATCCCCTTGGATTTTGGAGATGTTAGTACAATATACACTGACTCAACCAGAATAGTCCAGTTCATCAATAACATATATACATACGTACCAAATGGTTTCGGGAGGATTGGAGGCAGTGCTTTTGTATCTTCTGCAACTGACGAATCTGTTTACTCTCCGACAGGAACAATGGTTTCAAAATGGGCAACAGGTTCATGGGGACCTACTTACTTGCCTGACAATCCATTGAAAAATGCATATGATGGCATAAGAGCTACATTTGTTTATCAAAATCAGATTCATCCAAATATTATAAGTGAAGTGATGTCTGAAAAAGGAAAAGACAAAAATATGGGGCAAATCTATTTCTTAAGAGCTTTGTTTAATTTTCAAATTTTTATGAGATTCGGGGGTTATCCGATTGTGTTAAAGGAGATTACGAACAGTTCAAAAATTGAAATTCCCAGGGCAACGATTGATAATTCAGCTGAATATATTACCTCACTTTGTGATAGTGCTATTGCCAGTTTACCTGTAACTGTAAGTAATGCAGATCTTGGAAGAGCTACGAAAGGTGCAGCGATGGCTATCAAGTCAAGATTGTTGTTGTATTTGGCAAGTCCACTTTATAACGATCCGACAAAGAATGAAGATAGTCCAATGAATGGTAAATATGACACTAATAAATGGATTAAAGCAGCTGAATCTGCATCAGCGATAATAAATCTGAAAGATGAATCGCAAAGACAAGTTTATAAGTTAAATCCGAAAAGGAATTTAGTGTTCAGCTCAATTCAAGACAACGAAATAATATTCAATAAGCTTAGTGCTACTAGTTACACATTAGAATATCTTAATGCTCCTGTGGGTCTGCAAAGCGGGAGAGGTGGTAATTGCCCGACATTAAATTTAGTAGACTCATATGAAATGATAAATGGAACTGACTTCGACTGGAATAACGCGGAGATGAGTAAACAGCCATTTATTAACAGAGATCCGAGATTTTATGAAGATATATTGTATAATACTGTAAAATATATCAATGGGTATGTAGTCAATACCGCTGAGAACGGAGACGATCTGTCCGGGATTTATGCCACCAGAACCGGTTTCTATTTAAGGAAATTTATGAATAACAATTCCAGATGGTGGGGAACTACTGCTTCTGTAAATCATAGTTTTATCTTATTCAGATACGCTGAAGTACTATTAAATTATGCAGAAGCCATGAATGAAGCTTACGGACCGGACGCTGATCCTTTGTCATATGGATTAACAGCTCGTGGGGCTGTGAATTTAATCAGAACAAGAGCAGGATTAACCGGAAACACCGATTTGCTGGGAACTGTTTCTTTGAATAATAAAGATGAAATGAGAAATGCGATTTATAAGGAGAGAAAAATTGAATTAGCTTTTGAAGAACATAGAATGTTTGATTTGAAACGCTGGAATAAAGCTAAGGAAGTCTTAAATAACCCCGCATTTGGATTAAAAATTATTGACAACGGAAATGGTACTTTCAATTACTCAAGAATTGAAGCAGAAAAAAGAGTTTTCGAAGATAAAATGTACTACTATCCTTTCCCACTTTCAGAAATTAATAGAAACGGTGCATTAGTTCAAAATACAGGTTGGAATTAACGATTATGAAAAGGCTAGCTTTTTTATTTTTTTACGAATTGATAATACTCGGTATAATTGCTCAATACCCGGTAAGCGGTACTGTGTTTGATGAAAATAATCAAACAATACCAGGTGTTACAATCTTTGAACAAGGAACGAAAAACGGGACTTCGACGAATATTGACGGTCATTTTAATATTGTGGTTTCAACTCCTGAAACTGTTCTGATATTTAATTCTATTGGATTTGAACAGCAAATATTAAAATTAAAAAAAGGTCAGACAACTTTAAGCGTTATTTTAAAGGAATCAACGAGTTCTTTAGATGAGGTTGTTGTTGTTGGCTATGGGCAACAAAAGAAAGCAAGTGTTGTAGGCGCCATCTCTGAAATTAATAATGAGCAATTAAAAATAGCCGCTCCTGCAAATTTAACGAATGCAATTGCAGGTAGAATAACAGGTGCTATAGTTCGACTAAGTGATGGCAATATAGGTGGTGGTTCTACTCGTTATAGTTCTGATGGTTCATTGGCAGATGCGCAAATATTTATCCGTGGTAAAGCCACAACCAACTCTGCAGCTCCTTTAATATTAGTTGATGGAATTGAATCTACATTTTCGAATATTAACGCTGAGGATATTTCTCAAATGAGCATTTTGAAAGATGCATCTGCTACCGCAGTATACGGTGTAAGGGGAGCAAACGGTGTAATCTTGATTACAACCAAGAGAGGGCAGTTAGGTAAACCAAAAGTATTTGTGAAAACTGAGGTAAGAAAGCACAAACCACTTAGTTTTCCTACATTTTTAGGAGCATATGATTATGCTTATCTCCATAATGAAGCATCCCGGAATATGGGTATTAGAGAAAGATATACTCAGGAGGATTTGGAACACTGGAAATTAGGTGATGATCCCTATGGACATCCGGACGTTGATTGGAGAGATTTATTGGTGAAAGATAATTTTATTGAAAACCAGTCTAATTTTAATTTATCTGGTGGAACCGAAAAAGTAAAGTACTTTATTTCAGGAGAATATCTTTATGCAGGGGGGCCTTTTAAAGGACGGGATTTAGGAACTTACTCTACAAATGCTTATTACAAAAGATATAATTTAAGAACCAATTTCGACTTTGATATTTCCAAAAATACCAGATTAAGCATAAGTTTAAATGCAACCACTGAGGCAAAGAATGACCCAAATCATGACGATAGTTCAGGACAAAGATATGTGGGTTCTTATTGGTGGGATATAGCTAACCTTACTGTACACGAGTTCCCGGTATTTAATCCTAATGGAACACTTAATATCGGGTTACCTCCGTCTAAAAGCAATGTTTATGGCTCTCTTTACTCCGGAGGATATGTTCAAAGAAATATTAATTCATTCCAGACCAACATAACATTAGATCAAAAATTAGATTTTGTATTGAAAGGTCTTTCTCTTAGAGGAATGTATGGTGGAGTGTTTAATTCCGGATCAAGACTGAACTACGATGTTAGTCCCGCATATTGGAATTATAGTGTTGACAGCGAAGTTTATAAGCTTGCTCAATCAGCAACTACTCCAAAATACGTGAATACCACTTTGTCTCCTGCCAATAGAAATCATTTTGAATTTGCACTAAACTACAACTCAATGATAAATGATGTGCACAGACTTGGAGCTATGGTTATTTATATTCAGAATCAAAGTGCATTAGCTTATAACTTGCCTATAAATTATCAGGGTGTGTCTGGTAGAGCTACGTATGCTTACAACGATAAATATCTAGCTGAAATTAATATTGGATATAATGGTTCTGACCAATTTAAGGCAGGGAATCGCTATGCTTTCCTACCGGCTGCATCGATCGGCTGGGTAATCTCAGAAGAAAAATTTATGAAAAGCCTTAAGTTTATAGAATTCTTAAAAATAAGAGGCTCTTATGGTACGGCGGGGAATGACAAAATAGCCGGTTTTAGATTCCTGTATGAATACAAATACAATGAAATGAATTCACGGTGGGGAGCTTACACACAATATCCAGGAATTTATCAACTGGGAGAAGATCCTCAATCATTGGGTAAAGGGATAAGGGAAGGTTCTTTAGGTAATGATAATGTTACCTGGGAAATTGCAAAAAAGAGTAATGTCGGACTTGATTTTGTGTTATTTAAGAACAAATTATCCGGTGCTGTAGACTTTTTTGCTGAAAAAAGAGATAATATCTTAGTCGTTAGAGAAGATATACCAACTCAAACCGGACTTTTAAGAGATCTCTTACCTGCACAAAATGAAGGAAGAGTAACTAATAAAGGTTATGAAGTTACATTGAACTACAAAAACAGCATCAATGATTTGAATTACTCTGTCGGAGTTAATTATACATTTGCACAAAACACGATTGATTATGTTGCAGAAGTTGAAAAACCATACGACTATCAAATGCAAAAAGGTCATCCTATAGGTTCGATTTTCGGCTATACCTGGACCGGTAAATTCTATGATTATCCAGATTTAGCAAATCCGGATATACCTAAACCAACCTATCCCATACTGCCGGGTGACCTAATGTTTGCTGATCTGAATGGAGATGGTAAAATAGACGATTATGACAAGGGTGTAATAGGTTATCCTTCTATTCCTGAAATTATCTTCGGATTAAATTTAGGTTTTGACTATAAAGGACTTTATACACAAATATTCTTTCAAGGTGCAACCCATGTGAGCTCAACTTATGGAAATATTCTAATGAATGAGTTCTCTCCGAATGTACAGCCAATACATTTAGGCAGATGGGTTTATGATCCGGATCGGGGACTTGATACCAGAGCAACTGCTACTTATCCGTCACTAAATAATAGTGGAGGCTCGCAGTCTACTCGTGAAAATTCAACTTTTAAGCTTATTGATTCTGAATACTTAAGGCTCAAGAGTGTAGAAATAGGTTATTTATTTACTAATACGTTCCTGAAATCAATCGGAATCTCAAATCTTAAGATTTACATTAACGGTTCTAATATTTTAACTTTTAATCATTATAAACCTATTGACCCTGAGTATTATTCCGGATCTAGTGGAGCTTATTTTCCTCAGACTAAATATTATTCAACGGGAATAAATATAACATTTTAGTAGTGTATGAAAAAACAGGCTCTATATATTCTATTTTTGATAGTAATCACATTAATGACCTTTGAATCTTGTAGAGATAGTTCTTCTTTACTTGATCCGGATATCTCTACTGGTATTAATGGTGTAGATGCTTTTAAGCAAGCTAAATACGCAGAACAGATACTTTTGGATATCTATGATCAACTACTGCCTGTACTTCCAAATTCAGCTTCTGGTACCCGTTGGAGGTCACCAGATGTGTATCTGGATGCAGTAAGCGATGATGGACACGCTGAAGCCCAATGGGGTGCATCTCCATCTTTTGTTTTGGGAGCATGGAGTGCGAGTAGCGGTAATTTTTCAAATCAGGACTGGGATATGTATTGGTCGTCTATTAGAGACTGTAATATGTTTATCCATAACATTGATAACGTGCCGGACGATCCTCAATTAGACTTCGATGCTGCAAGAAGAGCATTAAGAAAGGCTGAAGCAACTTTCCTGCTGGCATGGAACTATGCAGAGCTTGCCAAAGAATTTGGTGGTGTACCTATTATTACTAAAGCTACTAATGACTTGTCATCATCAAATCAAGAATTATTGCAATCCAGGGCTACTTACGATGAAACAATTAATTTTATTTGTGAATTATGTGATAATGCTGCAACTGAGTTACCCGAAAAATGGAGTGGAGCTGATTATGGACGAGTGACTAAAGGAGCTGCTTTAGCGCTAAAATCCAGAATGTTACTTTTTGCTTCAAGTCCGCTGTGGAACAATCCTCAGAAACCTGAAGGAAACACTCCATTCCGAGGACAGTATGATATCCAAAAATGGACAAAAGCAGCAGAAGCAGCAGCTGTTGTCTTAAAGATGGAGGGTTTATATAACTTACTTCCAATAGAAAAACTTTTTTTGACAAGAGTTAATAGTGAATTTATTTTTGCCAGAATGCAAAGGGCTCAAAGCTATGTAACAGGATTGAGTTTTCCACCTAAGTTTTACACTAAATCATTTAATAACGGTGGCATAAATCAGGTAACTTACAATATGATTAAGCAATATGAAATCATTAAAGATGGAATCGCTTTTGATATTGAAGATCCAAGTTCAAGCTATGACCCCCAAAATCCATATATAAATAGAGACCCGAGATTTTACAGAGACTGCTTATTTAATAGTGCTACGATTCTGGATCAAGTTGCCGAGTTCGGTATTTCAGGTGATGGAGTAGCATCTAAAGGTGCATATAATGACCCCTATCAAGGCCCGATGGATACTTATGTATACTCTATAAAATTTGCAGACACACATTTGAAGATTAATTGGGATAACAGATTTTATTATCAAGGTGCTGGTGCTGAAGCCAATTTTCCTTATTTGCGTTTCGCAGAAATATTTTTAAACTATGCAGAAGCAATGAATGAAGCCTTCGGACCGGAGGTTGATGGTCTCGGAAATGGAATGACTGCATTGTGGGCAATCAATAAAGTGCGAACCAGAGCCAAATATCCTGATGCTACAACTTTCACCAACTATCCTCCCGGAAAAATAGGAATGCCCGCTATACAATCAGGTTTGACAAAAGAACAATTTAGAGTTAAACTAAGAAGGGAAAGAAGAGTGGAGTTTGCTTATGAAGAGTTTCGTTTTTGGGATGTAAGAAGATGGAAGGTGCCTGTAGAAGAGTTAAATAGAATTGAAGCACAAATACCGGTTTGGTATGTAGAAAATGGTAAAAAAGTTGTACGTTATCAGATAGTTAACACTGAAAATAGGGGTATGGACACCAAAATGTATCGTATGCCTATACCTGAATCACAATTATTCGCAAATCCAAATTTAGTTCAGAACCCGGGATGGCCTTTTAGCCCTGAAACTTCTGAATAAGTCTATTATAAATTGTATTTTACTTGAAATAATGAAAATTAATAAGTCAATCAGTTCATTCTTAATCTATATTTTACTCTTCTTTTTTTCATCTTGTGAGAAAGAGAGTTTTTCAGATTATCAGAATCACATTACTCAGCAATTTGGATATCCAACATTTTATTCTTTTCAGAATAATTATATTGTTGATTTATGTCTAATTTATCAGGGTATGAATCATACTATGGAATACAACACAGAACAGTTTAGTCCCTATGTGTTCAATGGTAGTGGAGGAAATTTGAAATGGATGTTTGATGGTTTTTTGTTCATAGAGTTATCTGCTAATGGTAATCGTCATTTTGGAACAACTGCTAATAAAGCTGACTGGGAATGGCTTATTAAAAAACAATTATTAACTCCATCAATAGGAGTTCCAGCACTAAACTCAGTATTAGACAGTCTAAAAAGTGTAAATCAAACTCCTCTACGAAAAAGAAAAGTGGTTATTACTATTCCTGGACCCACTAACGTTAGAATTGACTGGGGCGAAATCGATGGAAAAACATTGGATATGTCAAAAAACGGAGATCGTATTAAATCAGTCAAGTGGTTTATAGATAGTGTGTTAGAAACATGGAAGGCGAATGACTTTTCTGAATTGGAATTTTCAGGGTTTTATTGGTTGCATGAAGGAGAATCTACAAACATACCAGATAAAGAAATTTTACCTGTCATTAGTCAATATATTAAAAGTAAAGGTTTATTTTTTTACTGGATACCATATTTTGGAGCGCCAATAGGTGGCGGAGACTGGAAAAAATTTGGATTTGATATAGCATATCAGCAACCTAATTATTTCTTCAGACATAAAGATGAATACTGGCCGGCTACGAGACTAAACGATGCATGTCAGTTTGCCTCAAAATATAACATGGGACTCGAAATGGAATTTGATCAAACTATAACCGACACTCTATATCAAAGAAGATTTAGAGAATACTTGGAGTATTTTGATAAAAACAGAGTTCTTGAACTTTCACCGATAGCACATTACGAAAACAGAGGCACTATGTATATGATGTCAAAAGCAAATGATGAAGTATTGAAAAACTTATTTGACCAGTATGCAGATGTTATTATAAAAAGACAAAACAGTGCAGATAGTATTCATAGAAAAATAATGCATTAATTTAATACCTACAAAAATTCAAAGAGAAAATGTTTATAGAAAAAAAATATTTCCTTTTTTTAATTTCTGTGCTATTAGTAATGAGTAGCAATGGAAACTCTCAGACTATTTCTCCAACTAATTTATTGAGTGAAGGGGAAGCACGTAACACACAGATTTTTTATTTTAATTTAATAAAAGAAGTGCCTCCGGTTTCAGCAAAAGATTTTTTCAAGCCTTATCTTGCTTATTTAGATACAAACAATAATTTTCGTGAAAAAATGATGGATGCATTCCTCTTTTTAGATTTATCATACAAAAACAATGGAATGTATGAGCAAAAAGAGTGGAACAATTATCTTGATAATATATTTCTTAGGACTAAATTACCTGTTAGAAATACAGAGCAAACATCTTCCGGGATAAACAATTTTGCTGTTTTGGGTAATTATTATTCAGCTGGTTTAAGTTATAAAACTAATACCATCAGCAATAAAGGGGCTTATACTGTTTCTTTTGACATTAAGACTTTACCTGTGATCCCACATCAGGGAGGCATTACTTATGATTTACTCCTTGGAGTAGAATTTTTTGATGCAGACGGAAAAAAGATATTACCGTCAACATCTGAATTAAACTATTCTTCTGCTTTAAATATGCATTACAAGTATATCAATTTTGATGAAACTACAACTAATGTATGGCAGCCTGTTAATACCTCTTTTAATTTAAATATCAATTGTGAATCCATAAAGGTTCATGTACTCAATTGGGGTTTAGATAAATATTACAAATTAGGTTTAGATAATTTTTTTATAAAATATAATGCTCAAAATTTTATAAATACTGAAGAAAGCCGGTTTGACTATAATGATACAGACACAAACTGGGAATATAATAAAAACAGCAGAATGAGTTTTTTATTTAATTCTCGTACTGCGCTGATTAATGAGTTGCATGAAGCAAATTTAGAGTTAGCAGGTCTTGATATACCTGAAACTAAATTGATATTGGAAATTCCTGAAATTGGATTTGATATTTATTCTTCTGACCCCGTTCTTAAACAAGAACTAAAACGAAATTTAATAAATTATATAGAAGAAATCTATAAAAGGTACAATGATTGGGTCATTTCAAATCCGCAAACCAACGTAAAATTAATCGGATTATATTACTTAGATGAGAATATCCGAAGTGATGAAGTGGCTTTTTATAAGGAGATTTTTGAACACATGAAACAAAAAATGAATATATATAAGTGGAAGTTATACGGGTCGCCCTATAATAGTTTTTATAGTTGTGACATAATTTCCAGTTATGCCGATGGTATTCTACCTGTTTTTGATATGTTGTGGCAACAGCCCAATGCTTTTTATCTTTTCAGATATGGGAACATGGGGCCGGATATGTTACAAAAAGCAAATGCTTTAGCCTCCAATAAAAAACTGGCAATTAATATTGAGAATCGCGTTTTAGCTGAAGGTGAAGAATATGGCCGGATAAATGATTATTTTGACTATGGTACAAAGTACGGTTTTGCTAATTATTCAAAACTATATTATGATGACTCCGGATCTCATTTTGTTAATTGTCATTCAGATAATCCAAAACAAAGAATCGATTATGACAACTTGTATAAATTTATCAAGCAAAATGATCAGGGTATTGTTGTAAATGGAGATTTTGAGATTAAGGATGAAACAAATCTTAACAAACTTCATTATTGGGACGGAAACTATGCTGTTAAAGCCAATGAAAGTTCTGTAAATAAAAGTAGATTATTAGAATTTTCTACAGAAACTACAAATTCAATCTATTCAGTTAAATACCCGGTAATAGACAACAGAAATTATAAATTAACACTACAGGCAAAAGAAAGTCAGGATGACAAAATAGATTTTAGCGCTGTGATAGGCGTGAAATTTTATGATAAATCATTGAATCTGTTATCAGACCCGACTAACTCAAATTTAGCTTATTCAAATAATCTGGAAAGCTATTATAAGTATATACAGACCTCTAAGGGGTACAATAATTTTGAAGTATCATTTACACCTCCTGCAAATACTGTTTATTTAGAATTTTTTATTAAGAAATTGGGAAATAGCGCTATAAATTGGAGAGCTCTTATGCTAACTGAAAACAATCTGGTAAATAAATCACAAATAATTTATCAATACAATGATTCATTACATGTAGAACAGCCCCTGGAAATAGGAAATAAATCAATAAGTCTATTAACAAACAACTTTGCAGTATCGAAAGAAAGAATTCCTGTATTAACCAATAAAGAATACAAAATTACTGTTTCGGTACGTGAAGAAACACCTGTTAGTACAGCAGATGTTGCTTACAAGGCTCTTTTAGGAATTGAACTTTTTGATGAAAACGGAGTAAAAATATCCCCCCAACCTCAATTACCTAATCTGAATTTTTCATCGGCACTGAATATGAATTATTTCTATTTAAATAATATTGGATTAACGTGGACGGATTTTACAAGAAATACACAATTTCCTTCAAATGTTAAGAGTGTGAAATTCTATATTAGAAATTGGTACTACGGGAATAAGATATTGTTTGATAATCTGTTATTAACACTATCTGATGAAAACTCTTTCGATTTTGATAATACACTTGAGCCAACTAATTTGTTGAAAAAATCAAAATGGACACAAAAAATGCCCCTTTCAGTATCGTACAAAGAACCTGTATTTTATAGAGAATTGGTTGATGTTTTAAATTTTTCAAAACTTCAGTTTAGTGCGTTGATAAAAGGACATGATGTGAAATTTCCGGATCGGAATTTTTTAGGAGTTGAGTTTTATGATGCTCAATATAATATTTTGACAGATAGGAGTCTAATATCTACTTTAAATTATTCCGATACTAGCAAGTTTTGGACAAGTCCTTCTTTCGGTATTAGTTCTATAAATTGTAAGGATTATTTTGAACAAGATACAAACAGATCTGTGGCTCCAAACTGGTATAATAATCAGTGGGTAAAGTATAATTACACAATTGATGTTCCCGGTGAAGCCAAATATTTGAAATTGTTTTTGATAAGGACATCAGATATTGGTGATTTCCAGATACTAAACCCCGGGCTGTATCCTTCTTCTCAAGACAGTATTTCTAGTTCTGTATCAAATTTCATAAATACTAAGTCTGAAAATAATTTAACAAATATAGTTTATCCAAATCCTGCATCGGTTACTATCAATTTAACCGATGAAGACTTTCACAGTTATAACTCTTTGGCTATATCTAACACAGACGGGAAAATACTGCTATCATCAAAGGAAATTGGAAAAAATATTAATGTTTCCTCACTATCTAAAGGTATTTATTTTCTAAACTTATATAGCGAGAATAGGAATAAAACGATTAAATTCATTAAAAATTAAATAATAACCTTTATGAAAGAATATACATATTACTTGATAGTACTATCTCTGGCATTGCTTGTTGGTTCATGCCAAAAAGATGAAGATGGAGAATTATTGAAAGTAGTTCATCTGAAAGTTAATTTTAATGAATACAGCTCATTACCAAATAATTCACAACCACATATTAATAAATATTTTACCCCACAGGATCAAGCAAATAAATTTTTACAAGATTGGCTGTTCGGAAAGTATTTTTCTGTAAAAGAGGGTTCAATAGCGCATGTAACATATGATTTTAGAAACTATGACAAACCTGCTGAGCTTCTAATGTTGTCGAATAAAGCTATCATAAAATTAAAAGCAGATGATTACAAGATGCCCTGGAATAATATCGAATCAAATTTTTATACTCCTACAATCAGTCCGGAATCATCAATCCCATTGGTTTTAAATAAAGATATAAAATCAGAAGAGGGTGATTATCAAATTGTTGAATACAATTATTCGCCTGTTGATGCAACTATCTTGTATGATCAAAAGGTTCATAAATTTAATGAAGATTTTAACTCTCCAACAAGTACTGATTGGGGTGCTATAAAAACTGCTACCTGGTTTAATAAAATAACAGAAGGAACGGGCAGGGTGTGGTCAACTATCCTAAATAAAACTGCAACGACCCCAAATGCTTTTAGTTATAACAGAACAGAAGGAGCTGATTCATGGTTAGTTACGAGCCAACCAATCGATTTGACCCTTAGTCATGAAATTCAGTTCTCATTTGATTTTGGATGGGGATATTATGTAACTAATGAGCCATTAAGATTGCAAATTCTTGTTTCAGAGTCTTTTGACGGAAGTAATCCCCTGAATAGTAATTGGACTGATGTAACGGATCAATTTTTAACTTCAATTGATGGAGGAGTCAATTTCTATGGATTAAAAGAAACCGTTAACACACTTCCTTCATCAGGTTATCCTGGATTGAGAGCATACACAATTAAAGATTTTTCAACTTATTATGGAAAAAAAATCTACATTGCCTTTAGAGATAAGTTACTCCCAGTTAAAACAGACGGTTCAAAATACTCTACAGCTTCACTTTACTTTATAGATAATATAAAAATCACAGAAATAAAGGATGTTGCAACTTCGACAAATGTTGAAAAAAGATACGATGTATTTAACTATGCTGACGGAAAATGGAAACTGATGAAAAATAGTATATACGTTTTACAACCGGGCGATTATCTGGATCCAAACAATCCTACGCTTAGCTCAAGTAGTTCTGCTTCATACATAGCTACTATTTTGAACAATAAATTCGGCGCTAACGAAGGGGAAAGAAAAATTGTAGTGTATCTAAAAAGTGATTCTACCACACTGGCAGAAGATTATATTTATGAAAATGGAAGCTGGAAACAGAATGCACCGCCGATTATCAAAAAAACGGATAAATATGTGTTTAAGTCATTAACTGAGAAATGGGTTTTTGAAAGTTCGTTATAAAATTATCATATAAATAATGTTCATTACTAAAATGAAAAAAAATCTAATCTATATTGGTTTATTCGTAGGGTTTAATATGCTTATTTTATCTTGTAAGGATATAGCAGAGACAGATATTATTCCGAAACAGTTCCTAGATGGATATAATCTGGATTTTATTGACTATGCGGCTTTACCCAAAAATTCAGAACCTGAAATTCAAAAATATTTTACAGGAAGTGATCCGGCCAAAGATTATTTACCCCAATGGTTAATGAAAAATATTTTTCAAGTAGTAGAAGATTCATGGGTGACTATTTCATATGATTACAACCTGGGTAATCGTCCTACTTATCTGCAGAAGTACGACAATGGTTTGTTCCTTGTTGAGTACAAGGACTATATGAATGTGTGGGGTATTCCCTATGTAAACTCTCTATCACCAAGTAAGAGCCCGAGTATAGAAATTCCTAAAATATTAAAAAGTAAGGTTTTAAATTCTACCGAAGGAGATAAGATGGTTGTGGAGTATAACTACTCCGGTCAAGAACCTTACACTATTACGAATAATAACATTTATTATGTTAATGAAGATTTTTCAAGCTCAAATTCTAATATTAATAATTTATTAGATTGGGAAAATACATCAAGAAATGCAACGAGAACATGGGCTTTAAGAACATACAGTAGCACATATTTTACTGCTATGGCGACAGCAAATGGGATTGTTGACCCGAATATAACTTCATTGGATAGTTGGTTAATATCAAAGGAGTTAGACTTAACACAAGCTGTCGATCCTAAATTTTCCTTTGACTTAGGTATGGGATTTTATTCAAATGAAAGTTTCTTTAGTGTTTACGTAACCTCAAGTTACGAGTTAGGAGAAAAACTTAATCTCTCAGAATGGGATGATATATCCGGGCTTTTTAATTTACCACATAGTACAACCGACACCGGTTATGGCCCGTTGATTAAATATGGCGAGGTTAGTCTTAAAAATTATGTAGGAAAAAAAATCAGGTTGGGATTTAGATATACAGGAAAGATAAATTCTAAACTTAACAGATCTACAAGTTATGAATTAGACAACATTGTAGTTCATGAGATAGCTAATCAGACATTTATTTCATCATCAAAAACTTATTACGATGCTTACGAATATACCGGTGGTAAATGGACATCGCTGTCAGGAAATAAGTACGTTCTCCAGCCGGAAGACTATTCGTACCTGAATGTTAAGGCTATTGGTAAAGATAAAGCAGCAGTCCTAATCCCAAATATATTAAAAAGGAAATCTGATTTATCCACTACTGAGAAAATAGTTGTCATTTACAAATCATCAATTAATAATTCTTATTCCGACGAATTTGAGTTTATTGACGGTGTCTGGACTCAGGTATCGCCTAAAGAAATAATTAAGAAAAAAGATGAATATCGTTATAATAACAATTCCTGGAGTTATATTAAAACGATAGATTAATCCTAATCACTTTTAAAACAATACGCAATGAAATTCATTAATTACTTTTTTATATTGTTCATCATAAACTTTATTATCAGCTGTGGTGATAAAATGAATTTTGAAGATGCTCCGATGAACAATATTGCTCATTATGATAGTATCCTTTTTACTAAATATGATGTGTTGCCCGAAAATTCATTTCCTCGTGTGAATCATTATTTTACACCTAAAAACATTGCAAACCAATACCTTAAGGATTGGTTGAATAGCAACTATTACTCAATGGATGTAGGTTCAACTGCAAATGTAATGTACGATTTTATGAACTTTGACAGAGCAGACAGCCTAAATAGTTTATCACAAACATTGCGGGTTTTAGGTCCTACTGAATATCGGACTGCCTGGGGAACACCTTTTGTAGAATCATTTACTCCTTCCAAGTCGCCTGATGTCGAAATTGTTAGGATTTTAAATAAAGAAAATTCGACGAATCCTTATAGGGTTGTTCAATATAACTATTCTTTGCAAGAGCCTGTTATTCAGTACAATAAAGAGTTTTATTATATAAATCAGAATTTCAACTCATTACCTGGTGTTACTTGGGATGAGTTTGATGTGCCCGGATATTTTAATAAGGACATATCTACAAAAGGGAGGCGGTGGATGACATACGTCATTAATGCCGGAGCTGGGAATAAAGGCGTAATGGCATATTGTAATTCTAAACCGGGTGGTGATGCCTGGTTTATAACCGGAAGTATAGATTTAAGTGCCGCTATAAGCCCAAAATTCACGTTTGATCTTGGTACAGGATATTATAAAGGAATAGATTGTCTTAAAGTATTGGTAAGCGAAAATTTTAATGGTTTGAATCCACGTGAAGGTACATGGGAGGATATTACTAATTTATTGGGAGTGAAAAATAATCCATGGGTAACTGGATATCCTACTCTTTACACACTGAATATAATTGATTTGAAAAAATATGCAGGAAAAAGAATTTACATTGCTCTAAATTATGACCTTCCAGTAAAATCTACAAACTACGATGATGCAACATTATATGTAATTGATAATCTGAAAGTATATGAGACAAGAGATGTTGCAACAATTGATGGAGTACAAACAAAATATGATGCATATAAACTAACTAATGGTGTGTGGCATAAAATGAATAGTTTATATGTTCTTCAGGGTGAGGATTATAATCAAATAGGTAAACAAGAATTAAGAATCAATGAATCACATTTATATATTCCTGAAATATTAACGAGTAAAATTCAATCATCAGTAGATAAAATCGTCGTTGTTTATAAGACCTCTAAGTCAACAACATATGCTGAAGGTTATGTGAAAACTAATGGGAAATGGGAAAAAGAAAAGTTGATTCCGATTACAAAAAAAATTGACAGATTTATATATAACGGATTCAAAGAAAAATGGGTTTATCAAAATACCAAAGATTTATAACTACAATTATTTATTATTAATTTAAAATTTTATTTTTATGAAAGCAAAAATTTTTACATTATTTTTATTTGTGAGCCTTATTGCTCCAAAGTTAGATGCTCAAACTGTACTTTTTCAGGAAGATTTTACAGGGGGAGGGAATTGGGCCGCCATAAACAATCCTTCTAAATGGTTTAATAAAATTGTTGAAGGGTCTGGAAGAGTGTGGTCTACATTAACAGGCGTTACTTCGACGGCTCCGGTTGCATTCTCTTATAATAGAACTGCTGGAGCTGATTCTTGGTTAGTTACAGCTACTCAAATTGATTTATCATCAACAACGAATTCTTACCAGTTCGAACTTTCATTTGGTTTGGGTTATTATGTAGCAAACGAACCTTTCAGGTTTCACGTTTTGATGTCTGAAACTTTTGATGGGGCTAATCCATTAAATGGTACCTGGACTGATATCACAAATCTATTTCAGACTACTGAAAATACTGCAGATGGCACTCCAGCTGGACTCAGTGAAACTGTGAAAACACCTCCTTCAGCAGGATATCCAGGCTCACGACTATATCGGGCTGACTTATCATCATTCGCTGGTAAAAAAGTTCACTTAGCTTTTCGTGATATGTTGTTGCCTATAAAAACTAGTGGAACTTACGCAACTGCTTCCTTACATCTGATAGATAATATAAAAGTAAGCTCATACCCATCTACAGGTGTTAATAATATAGATAATGAATTGTTAGTTTGGTCTTCAGACGAATCAATTCATGTGAAGACGATATCTGAGGCTAAAATTTCTATACACGACGTAAGTGGAAAAATGATTCTTTCAAATACAACAGTTAATAATTTGTTTAGTATGAAAGTATCTAAAGGCTTATATATTATTAAGATAAATGATGAGGTTAGAAAGATTCTTGTTAAATAGAATAAATCATCAATTTCGATTCTAATTGTATATACTCACCCTCCCTTAGTTAGTAGGGGTGAGTATATGCATCGTAATCCTAAACGGCACAACAGTAGTGTCAAGAGTTTTTTATACTGTATATAATTGAGATTTTATCCGTAATTGGCGACAGCAACAAATGCTTTAAATGGATTCACTGCTCAAGTAATGCTGGACAACCAGACGCACAATGCAGTTTAAAACCGCACTGTGCATCTGTCAGCATCTCATAGATTGTCTAATTTTTCAATGGTTTTTGACGAAACAATAAGCATGGTTTACAGTAAAATGTTTTTATGAGGAACGATTAATCAATTTTCAGTTTTTTTCAAATATATTTGAAAATTATTATATTAAAATATCCAATCATGGCTGAATTAATTCCATAAGAAAGTATAATTTTTGGACCAATAATCCGATAGATTTGGCATATGCCCGTACTTTTTACACCGTTCAAATAGGACAATACGTTGGCAATACATACGGGTAAAAGTTATATCATGCGGCAAATGGCATCTCGGCTAATACTTTTAACTTTAAATACACGGATATGAAAAACAAAAGATTTTATATATTATTGTCTGTTCTGACTTTCTGTACGATTGCTATTGCCCAGATAAAATATTATGAACTTTCAGATTTTCCGTTGTTAGGGAAAATTAGTGAAGAAACTGAAACCAAATATGAGCGTCTTCCATTAATTTTGAAAGATAAAACACGTCCACCTGTATGGGATCTTGGGAAAAACACTTCTGGCCTCGCAGTTCGATTCTGCTCAAACAGCTCAAGTATTTCTTTAAGATGGGAATTGCTGCAAAATAGAGTAATGTACCATATGACAGCGACCGGTATCAGAGGATTAGATTTGTATGTTTGGGAAATAGGAAAATGGCAATTTGTGAATTCTGCAAGACCTACATCAGAAAAGAACAATACATACAAACTAATTACCAATATGACATCAAAGGAAAGGGAGTTTTTGTTATTTCTTCCACTATATGACGGTGTTACATCTTTATTAATTGGTATTGACTCTCTTTCTGTAATAAAACAACCAACATTGAATATTCCCAAAAGGAAAGGACCCATTGTTGTTTATGGTACGAGCATTACTCAAGGCGGATGTGCTACACGCCCAGGTATGTCCTATACCAATATATTAACAAGAGAATTGAATAGAGAATTCATTAATTTAGGATTTAGTGGTAATGGTCGCTTAGATTACGAAATAGCTGAAGTAATGGCAAAAAGAAACGATGTATCATTATTTATTTTTGACTTTATACCGAATGTTACAGTTCAACAGATAGAAGAAAAAATGGCAAAATTTGTGGAAATAATTCGAATAAAGAATCCTAAAACACCCCTTTTATTTATTGAGTCTGCGATTTCTTCGAGTGCTGATTTTAACTTAAATAAAAGAAATGCAATATTAGAGAAAAATAGTACTTTGAGAAATGAATTCAAATTATTGAAAGAGAAAGGATACAAGAATATTTATTATTTAAAATCAAAAGATCTTTTGGGAAGTGATGGTGAAGCAACAGTTGATGGTACTCATTATACCGATTTAGGATATACAAGATTTTCGAAACAATTAATGAAGATAATAAAGAAGATAAATTTAGAATAATGTTGTTTTTTTAAGAAGCAACATTCAAGTTGTCAAAGCAACTTTTTGATTAAACATAAAATCAGGTGATTCGTAATTGAATCTTTTTCTTGGTCGATTATTGATTTGTATTCTGACAAAATTAATATAATCTGGAGGAATACAATCAAAATCCACTTTTTTTGATGTATTCTGCCTGACGAGGCAGTTGTAATTTTCGGTCGAACCTCTCTGCTGTTCAGCATCTTTGCCTTCTAATTTACGAAGCTTCCCTACCCCTGTTGATCTGTCGTTGCTGGTTAATATATAGCCTTTGTGATTTTTACCAATAATCAGGTCAATTTACAGATCACCAAAGCGCTCGGACAGTTCAACTTCACGCTGTCTTTGAGAGATATTAGTGCGATTGGGAATTGTTCCCCGTTTATCATAAATCATACTCCGCTTATTATAGCGGCGTCCTATGTCTTTAAGGTCAAGCCGGATTGGGCATCTTCATTGTGGCGGATCTCCCGGCTGACAACTGATTTATCTTAATTAATAACAATGGCTATTTCGTTTTGCTTATAACCGTTTCTTAGCATCGATGCAATAGTATGTCTTTGAACCCAGATTAAATGACTCATAAATGTGAACTTTAGGTGGATAAAAATTATTGTCATTTTTTTTCATCGGAGTAAAGGGGGGGGGCCTCCGCCTCTTTACTCCGATGAAAAAAATAAACTATACTATTCTGTCGTCAAAGTTACATTTACTAATTGAATTTACAGTTTAAAAATATCGTAGATATTTTTGCTATGTTTACTAATAATTGAAAAAAGGAATTTAGAAGCTATGTTTTCTATTGTTTTGAGAAAGTCAATATGACTTTTATACAAACTAATTTGCAAGTTGAATTCACAACTAAAAACACAATAATTAATTTCATGACAACAAGACGACAATTTTTAAAATCTGTAGGAGGCTTGACCCTATTCACCATTGTACCCCGCAATGTGCTGGGACGAGGATTCATTGCGCCAAGCGACGAACTTACTAAAGGAATAATCGGTACGGGCGGTATGGGGCGCAGCCATATAAAATACGACGGCACCCGTGTAGTAGCCATGTGCGATGTAGACAAAAATCATTTGGCAAAAGGTGCGGAAATGGTTAAAGAAAAAATCAACCTGTACCATGACTTCAGAGACTTAATCCTGGACAAAAATGTAGATATAGTCCACATCGCCACACCCCCTCATTGGCACGGCATAATGTCGGTAGAAGCTGCTAAGGCAGGTAAAGATATATTTTGCGAGAAACCAATGACACGCACCATTGGAGAGGGAAAACGGGTGATGGAAGCTGTTCAGAATCACGGAAATATTTTCCGCTTGAATACGTGGTTCCGCTTCAAAGATCCATTCTATGGACTGGGTACGCCTGTGAAGCCGCTTAAAAAACTAGTTCAGAGTGGAATGCTTGGCTGGCCATTAAAAGTGACAATTAGCATGCATACGGGATTTAACTGGAAATTCTTTTGGGTAGGAAAAAATGTTTTAGAGCCTCAGCCCATTCCAGAAGAGCTGGATTATAATATGTGGTTAGGACCTGCACCCTACAAACCTTATAATTCACATAGAGTACACAGTACTTTCCGTGGATACTGGGATTATGATGCCGGTGGACTAGGGGATATGGGACAGCACTATATTGATCCTGTGCAATATATTTTAGACAAAGATCATACAAGTCCTGTCAAGGTGGAAGTAAACGCACCTCAGCAGCATCCTGATTCAGTCGGAACATGGCGTTCGATAACATATACCTATGAGGATGGTTGTCAAATCATACTTTGGGGAGGTGATTACGGAAATCCAGACACACCCTATATAGCTGGACCGAAAGGGAATGTATATAAAAATTTTGTTTGTGATATCCCCGATTGGGAAAGAAAGTTGGCAGACTACCCTGAACCGGCCGTTCAAAACACCGATTTCCTTGAATGTATCCGCAACCGTCAAAAATTTGCACTCAATGAAGTCGACGGGCATCATTCCTGCACTATCGTCAATATGGGCGCCGTTGCATTGCGGTTGAACAGAACGCTGCACTTTGATCCCGTAAAACAAGAGTTTATCAACGATATAGAAGCCAATCGATTGTTAAATCCGCCGATGAGAGCACCTTGGAATATTTAATTTATACCACTCATTAATCATCAAAAGTTGTTTGTTTACCTTGATAAACCATCGGGTTGTCAGCGGTTTGCAAAACAGAACTTCCATTTTTCAATAAAATAACACTAAAAATGAAACGAATTAACATACTTTTCTTAGTTACCGCCTTGACTTTAGCGTTCAATCCCGTTATAGCTCAAGACGCGCCCGGGCGCACCATAGCCACCATTGTAGCTGACGCGTTGGCGCAACTCCCTGCAGACAAGCCGGCTGATTACACTAAAACAATGACTTCGCTCACATCAACAGGCGAAGAAGGATTACTTTCGCTTATCCAGATGCTGAAAGTTTCTGATATACAAAATAACGATGTAGTAGAGTTTGCCATTGCCGGCTGGACAAACTTTGCAGCAAACGATGCAGTGAAAAGAAACATCGCCTCTAATGCGTATGGCAAAGCACTCCAACTGCCCATTGACAAGGAAATAAAAGCCTTTCTCATTAGTCAAATGGAATTAATATCAGGTGAAGGTCAAATAGATGCGCTGATACCGTTTGTTCTTGATGAAAGGCTGTCAGCGCCCGCTGTGCAAGCACTTGCCGCAATGAAGTCCGATAAGGCTAACGAAGCCTTGTTGAACGGTTTGATCAAAACCAACGAAGAAAAGGCAAAGATAAATTTGATAAACGGCTTGGGTTATGCAGGTTATGAAAAAGCCGAACCGGCATTATTGGGCTTACTCCAGAACAATCCTTCGCCACAAATGCAAGAAGTACTATTCAAATCTCTCGGGCAGTTAGGCGGATATTCCTCCATTTTACCCCTAAAATCAGCAACAGAAAAAAACAACTATTCCTACAGTAAGAACAGTGCAACAACTTCTTATCTTCAGCTATTGAAGAATATTGCACCAAAATTCACCAAAGCGGTGCAAGCCGAAGCGTCCGATTTGCTGTCGAAAGCCACTGCCTTAGGTCTCCAAGATTTGAGAATAGCAGCTATGGAGCTTTTAATGAGTATCCCAAATGCCAATAAAACTAAACTGCTAACCAATGCCCTGAAAGACAATAATCCTGTTTTTCTAACCAATACATTGAACTTCTACTCCAGTGCAGATAAAAAAAGCGTTGCCGCGGTATTGAAAAAACTGAATAGCAGAATTACTCCGGCTGAAGTGAAAACACAGCTGGTTTATTGGCTAGCTAAAAACAAGGTTAAAACTGCCGTACCGCAAATATCGCAACAACTGCAAAGCACCAATAAAATGTTGCAAACAGCAGCCATCAAATCATTGTCACAATTGGGTACAGATGCTGCTACACAATCGTTAACACGGCAATTCTTAACAGCCGATAAGAGTGCAATTAATCAAATATCGATTGAATTGCTTACAACCGACAATAAGAACTTGTCCAGATTATTGGTGGCAGCCTATCCTCAAAGTACCGACGAAGGCAAGGTTGCGATATTGAACATAATAGGTGCAAGACAGTTGACAGACCAATATCCATTGGTTTATAATGAATACACCTCAGGTGTTCCGGCAGTTAAAAAGCAGGCAGTAAAATCTCTCAAATCGGTTACTACCGACAAAAACTTATCGGATATTTTCCAATTGTTGGAAAAATCGGACAAACAAGACATACCTGCCCTTCAGGATGCGTTAAACGCCGCATTGTCTTATCTTCCGTTGACAGATCAATCCAAAGTGATTATGGAGAGAATGGCTAAAACTAATAAAAGCCATTTATACTATAATTCTTTAGCAGTGATTGGAGCTATGGAAGGAAAAGAGAAGATGGCGGCAGATTATTTTAATTCAACGGGAGCCGTTAAGTCTGCAGCATTCGAGGCTCTTACAAAATGGAAAACCTTCGATGCAGTTTATACTCTGTTGGATATAGCCAGAAAAAGCAATGATAATACAGAGTTAGGCAAAGCTTCGGATGCTCTGGCGTCGCTTATAAGCAAATCTGATAAGTCAGGAGAAGTTAAGGCAATGTACTTCCGTGAAGCTATGCAGTTTGCCCAAAGTGACAAACAGAGAAATGCGATTATAAAACAACTCGAAAGCACGGATTCATACAAAGCCTTGTTGTATGTAGCTTCGTTTATGGATAATCCGGCTTTGAAGGAAGCAGCTGCTCAGTCAGCCATGAATTTGGCACTCAATAATGTTACGTTTTACGATGAAACTACTGTTGCTATTCTGGAGAAAGTGAGTAAAACATTGAGTAATCCTGATGCCGGGTATCAGCGTGAAGCCATCAAGAAATACATGGATGAGAATAAAAAACAGAAAGGATTTATTTCAATTTTTAATGGTAAAGATTTAACCGGTTGGAAAGGACTAGTGGGTAATCCCATCACAAGGTTAAAAATGACAGCCAAAGAACTTGCTGACGCCCAAAAGAAAGCGGATGCAGAAGCTCGAATGAGCTGGGTTGCTGAGAATGGCGAGCTTTTGTTTACCGGCAAGGGAAATAATCTCTGCACTGACAAGCTGTATGGAGATTTCGAAATGCTGATTGATTGGAAACTTTATCCAGGCACTGAACCAGATGCCGGGGTATATCTCCGAGGCACTCCTCAGGTCCAGATCTGGGATACCGCCCGCGTCAAAGTTGGTGCACAAGTTGGGTCGGGCGGGCTGTACAACAACAAAACGCATCCCAGCAAACCGCTGAAAGCCGTTGATGAAAAATT
>CAZRIZ010000010.1:24326-29217 GCA_964600285.1 uncultured Candidatus Saccharibacteria bacterium | reverse complement strand
CTACTATACCTATCTACTACGGCCTAAAGCTAAATGTAACTAAGCCATCAGGCACTTATACTGGCATAGTTAGATATACGGTGGTAACTAAGTAATAACTAAATACGGACAAGTACAACTAAGACTAGACCCACCAACACAACCAGGACTAAGTTCACTAGTGCAGTCAAGTCTAAGCTTGTCCAATACCTTTAGCTACCGAGACACTACGCACTATGGTTAACAGAACACCACACTTACAAGAACCAGAACTCAGCACTTACTAAACTCCACGCTCACCAAACCCCACACATAATTGTCACTATGCCTAACTATTAAAAAGTGATTATGCTCGTGATATAATAATATTATTCGAGAGAATAAGGTGTGTTACAACAGTACAATATGTGTAGAAAAGACAAGGAGAGAACTGATGTTTGATCTAAAAAAATTACAATCCGAAATGGAAAAATTGGTGGTTTTCTTTGAAGATAGGATGAAATCTGTGCGCACGGGTCGTGCTCACCCTAGTATGTTGGAAAGTGTTCGAGTTGAGGTATACGGGGCAGTTTTGCCACTCAACCAAGTGGCTAATGTGGTGGTTACTGACGCCCAGCTTCTAACCGTGACCCCATTTGATGTCAATAACTTGCAGGCCTTATCTACAGCAATTAGAAATGACCAATCGCTTGGGTTTAACCCCAGTGATGATGGTCGGGTTGTGCGAGTGCCAATCCCACCTCTTACAGAGGAGCGTCGTCGTGAAATTGTTAAGCAGTCGCGTGACAAAGTAGAAGAGTCTAAGATCTCAATTCGCAATCTACGGCAAGATGCTATAAAAGAAATCAAAGGCTTAAAAGATGCTAAATCTTTATCAGAAGATGAAGCTAAGCGTCTTGAAAAGTCTGTTCAGGATTTGGTCAACAAGACTCAAGATGAAGTTGAGGCTATCTTTGCCGCTAAAGAAAAGGAGCTGATGACAATCTAGTCATCAGAAATATTTTGACGGTATTTTTAGGTATATTAGTCGGTTTGTTGGTGTTGTCGCTTTTGGTGGCGCTTCACGAGTTTGGCCATGCTATTGTGGCTCATCGTAATGGTGTTAAAGTTGAAGAATATGCCATTGGTTTTCCACCAAAGCTTTGGTCTAAAAAACTAAAGTCTGGCACTGAATTTCGTCTCAATGCTCTGCCCATCGGCGGCTATGTGAAGTTGCAAGGCGAGTATGATTCAGCTAGAGGCAAGGGTGATTACGGGAATGCTGGATATAAGGCCAAAAGCAAGATTTTATTTGCTGGCGTGACCCTTAATTTCTTGTTGGCATGGGTAATTTTTGCAATCTTAGGTGTTTTTGGTATGCCAAAGGTTATTGATAACCAATTTAGATTTAAGGACGACAAAGTGGTCAGTACGCCAGTTTTAGCCGTGAGCCTTGAAGAAAATGGTCCAGCTGCTCTGGCTGGCGTTGAAGAAGGTGATGAAATTATCTATCTGGCGGGCGAGGCAGTGGTTTCGCCAGCGCGTTTGACTGAGCTAGCTGAAGTTAATGCCAGCAAGGCAGTTGCGTTGGTATTAAAACGAGACGGGCAGGAGAAAACTTTAACTGTTAATATTCGGGGCGATGACAAGCAAGATAACCAAGGCTTTATTGGTATTTATCCTGGTCAGCAAAGCTATATAAAAACACCTTGGTATAAGGCTCCGTCTTTTGGTTTAGTTACAACCGCTCAGCTTAGTTGGGAGACCCTCAAAGGAGTTGGTAATCTAGTGACTGATTTTTTTGGTGGTTTATTACAAAAGGTTAATCTTGACCCAGCTGTACGTGATGAGGGTGGCAAAAGCCTGGCGCGTGCTGGCGAATCAGTGGCTGGACCGATCGCCATGCTGGGGCTTATCTTTCCTGCATTAATCTCGACCAATTCAACAACCTTTTTCTTCTTTGTCGGTATGATATCTATGACGCTGGCAGTCATGAATTTATTACCCATTCCAGGTCTTGATGGTGGGCGTTGGCTACTTATGACGATATTTAAGCTGATTAAAAAACCATTGGACAAAGAAACAGAAGGTCGAGTTCAAGCCTTTGGCACAATGCTTCTATTTGGCATAATGATAGTGGTGATAATAAGTGATGTTATCAAAATCATCTAAAAAGAAAAAAACTAATACTAAGCCTAAGTTTAGTCGAGCTGATTTTGGGGCGGTTATTGTTATTTTGTGCTGGACTGTTTTGTCGTTCGTGGCTGCTAACGCCATAGTTTATAGTCTGATTAAATCATTAGAACGAACATCTTTATTATCTGATATGGGTCAAAATGTTTTTGTGGTCCTCTCCTCGATGATGATATTTGGAATAACGTTGCTTTTACTTTGGTTTGGTGCCTTGTTGTCTCGTCGTTACCCAAAAAAATTCGCCGAGCTTAGTGTCACGAAAAACGATCTAGGTTGGGGAGGTTGGTTGACTTGGCAACAACTACTCTTGGGCGTAGCGGCTTATATTGCAATAATGGTGGCCTCTGTTTATATCCTTGGTTTGGTTGGCCAACTATTCCCAGATTTTCAAATGGATCAGGCTCAAGATGTTGGGTTGACAGCAAATATTTATAATCGGTCTGAAATGCTAGCGGTTTTTGGCTTGCTAGTTATCTTTACGCCGATTGTCGAAGAGCTAATTTTTCGAGGTTATTTGTATGGCAAGTTTCGCCAAAAAATGTCTGTTTTTTGGTCGGTTCTGGTAGTTAGCGTGTTGTTTGGTTTAGCACATGGTCAGTGGAACGTTGGTGTTGTGACGTTTGTTATGTCAATTGGCATGTGTCTGTGTCGCGAGGCAACGGGATCGGTCTATCCAGCCATTATTATTCATATGATTAAAAACGGGCTTGCTTTTATGTTATTATTTGTAGCGAAGGCTTAGAGGGTTATTTATGAAACGAAGTAAAGTTTATATCAAAACTAGCCGAACTTTTCCAGCTGACGAAACTGCTAAGAACGCTCAGCTCTTGATTAGGGCCGGCTTTGTTTACAAAGTTATGGCCGGGGTTTATGCTTATACACCTTTAGGCCTAGTTGTTCTAGAAAAAATTAAGGCGGTTGTGCGTGAAGAAATGAACCGAATTGGTGGGCAAGAGATTTTGATGACGAGTTTACAGCCGTCCGAGGTATGGAAATCAACTACTCGTTGGGATGACAAAGTTGTTGATATATGGTTCAAAACTCGCTTAAAAGATGACACTGAGCTTGGATTGGCTTGGTCGCACGAAGAGCCGTTGCTGGATATGATGCGATCGGTTGTAAGTAGTTATAAGGATTTGCCAATTAGTGTTTTTCAGTTTCAAACCAAGATGCGTAACGAACTCAGAGCTAAAGCTGGCATGATGCGAGGCCGAGAGTTTTTAATGAAAGATATGTATTCTCTTCACGCTACGAAAGAAGATTTAGATGATTATTATCATCAGGTGATTGAAGCTTACAGACGAGTTTTTGACCGACTAGGCATCGGTGAACAAACCTACGTTACGTTTGCTAGCGGCGGAGCTTTTACGAAGTTCAGCCACGAGTTTCAGACTATTTGCGAGGCGGGTGAAGATGTTCTTTTTGTCAATCGTCAAAAAGGTATTGGCGTTAATGAAGAAGTCCTAGAGGATGCTCTAGCGGAGCTTAAAATTGATAAATCCGAGCTAGAGAAAGTCACTTCGGCTGAAGTTGGTAATGTCTTTAACTTCGGAACCGACAAGTGTGAGCAAATGGGAATTTATTATAATGATCAGAACGGAAAGCGTCAGCCAGTTTATCTTGCTTCGTACGGCATAGGCGTTTCACGCTTGATGGGGGTGATGGCAGAGCTATTTTCGGACGAAAAGGGTCTGCTTTGGCCAGAAAATGTTGCGCCAGCTAGAGTGTATTTAATCGCGATTGGTGATGCCGCCGCTGAGCGAGCAGAAGCCTTGTATGACGAGCTAATAAAGCTTGGTGTAGAAGTGCTCTATGATGATAGGGCAGAGCGACCTGGCGTAAAGTTTAATGATGCGGAGTTGATGGGTATTCCTTATCGAGTCACTTTGAGCGATCGACTAGGTGATAAACTAGAGTTAACTAACCGAAAAACTGGTTCGCAAGACATATTGACAGTCGATGAGTTGCTTGCTAAACTACACATTAAATAGATGTTGAATAAGTAATTTCGAGCTGGTCTCGGAATTTAATTTGCAGGGAATAGAGTAAGAAGTAAAAAAGGATCAAAAATGGCTAAGAAAATTTATAAACTGACCCAAAAAGGGCTAGATGAACTAAGGGCTGAATTAGAAGAATTAAAATCTCAACGTGGTGTTATTGCTGACAAAATTGCTGCTGCGCGTGATTTTGGTGATCTGAGCGAGAACGCTGAATACGATGCTGCTCGCTCTGAGCAGGGGGTTTTAGAGACGCGTATTTCTAAAGTTGAAGATATTATTGCCAATGTTGAGCTAATTAAATCTACTGATAAAAACCAAGTTGGTTTGGGTAGTGAAGTAGAAGTAAAAGACGGTACTGGTAAGAAACGTACTTATCACGTAGTCGGTGCGGTTGAGGCCAATCCGCTCGCTGGCAAAATTAGTGACGAATCACCAATTGGTCAGGCCTTGATGGATAAAGTTGTCGGTGATAACTTTACCGTTGAAACGCCAAAAGGCTTAATGGCTTACCAAATTCTCGCCGTTCGCTAATTTTCAATTACTAAGGCTTTCTAGTATAATTTCAGCATGGCAACACTTAAAGACTACCGTGACGAGCGGCTAAAAAAACGACAGAGCTTGCTGGATCTGGGTTTTGACTTATATCCAAGTCAAACTTCTCGTACCAATTTGACTAAAGATATAGTAGACAATTTTACCGATCTAGAAGGATCTAGAGTGAGCTTAGCGGGGCGAGTAAA
>CAZRIZ010000010.1:15964-24226 GCA_964600285.1 uncultured Candidatus Saccharibacteria bacterium | reverse complement strand
TTGCGACCATTGCCAAATGAACAAGAAGGCTTTACTGATAAAGAACAGCGCTTACGTCGTCGCTACGTGGACTTGAATCTAAATGCAGAAGTTCGGCAATGTTTTGTTCGTCGGGCTAAATTCTGGCAAGCAACGAGAGATTTTTTGAATCAGAAGAATTTTATTGAAATTAATACTCCGGTTTTGGAACACACGACTGGTGGTGCTGATGCAACCCCATTCACCACGAAAATGGATGCTTTAGATGAAAATTTTTATCTTAGAATCAGCCACGAACTTCCGTTAAAGCGTTTAATTGGCGGTGGTTACGAAAAGGTTTATGACATTGGGCCTCGTTTTCGTAATGAAGGCTTGACTGATGAGCACCTACCTGAGCATGTGGCAATGGAATGGTATCAAGCTTATGCCAACTGGCAAGACGGCATGAAGTTGATGGAAGAGATGTACAGGTATGTCCTAGATAAAACTTTTGGAACGCTCAAGTTCTCGATTAATGGACATGATGTGGATATGAGTCAAGATTGGGAAGTTTGGGATTATGCTGAAGTCATAAAGAAACATTACGGTGTTGATGTGTTTGACTCCACTCTAGATGAGGTCAAAGTCGCCTTAAAGAAGGCTGACCTGGAAATTGAAAATACTGAGAATAGGGCGCGTGGCATTGATAAGCTTTGGAAGGGTCTACGAACAACAGTATCTGGACCGGTTTGGTTGATTAACACTCCAAAATTTATTTCACCATTAGCTAAATCCAACCCAGACGATAAGCGCAAAGTGCAGCGTTTCCAGGCGGTAATTGCTGGGAGTGAGTTGGGTAACGGTTATTCTGAGCTGAATGACCCAATAGACCAGCTGGAGCGATTCAAGGAACAACAAGCTATGCGTAATGCTGGTGATGATGAAGCCATGATGCTGGATATTGATTTTGTTGAAATGCTAGAATATGGCATGCCACCAACTTGTGGTTGGGGCTATTCTGAGCGAGTTTTCTGGGTTTTTGAGGGTGTATCGGCTAAAGAGGGTGTCCCATTTCCGCCACTAAGGTTTGAAATTGACGGCACGACTAAAAAGATTTATCCAGATGTCAAGTTCTAAAGACAAAAAAACTTTACCACATCCTAGGGTAAGCACGACCTTTATCTGGATTATTAGCTTAACCCTAATATCAGCAGGTATTTTAATGGGCTTGATTTATACTAAAGCCAGTCGTGTTAAAGCTCAAGATGAAGTGGTAAAGCCTGACGATTATATTGAGCAGGGTAGCGCTATAGCATACGATAAAACAAAAATCTTGATAGACGACACAGAAGTACCGTTGGAAATTGTTGAATTATCTCCACTTGAGAATAATTGATCTAAAAGCTACAATAGTCTTAATCAAGAAAAGAGGTTCCAATGTTAGATATTGAATTTATTCGTAATAATCCCGCTGTTGTTAAACAAAACTCTGCTAACAAGGCAGTTGAAGTTGATGTCGAGGCTTTGCTTGAGTTAGATAAAAAGATTCGTCAAAGCAAGACGTTGATTGATAAGTTACGCCAAGAGCGAAACCAAATTTCTGAAAGAAATAAGAATACAAAGCCGAGTGACGATGATCTAGCTCGAGGTAAGGAGCTAAAGTCAGAGATAACCGCCAGAGAAGCGGAATTAGCGGTGCTGGAGCCAAGGTATCTGTCGCTGATCAAGCAAATTCCTAATATTGCAGACGATGACGTGCCAATTGGGTTGAGCGAAGAGCTTAGTGTTGTTACTAAAACAGTTGGAGAGCCGACAAAACTTGGCTTTGCCCCCAAGAATCACGCTCAAATCGCTGAGGCAAAGGGCTGGCTAGATAAGGAACGGGCAACGAAAGTGGCGGGTAGTCGATTTGCCTATGTTAAAGGCGATATGGCGCGTCTGTCTTGGGCGATGATGCAATGGGGTGCCGATCAATTAACCGACGAAGGCGTTATTACTAAGATAGCCAAAGAGGCCGGTCTAAATGTTTCTACGAAGCCATTTACCTTGGTTTTCCCGCCATTGATGATAAAAACTGATGTTTATGATGCCATGGATCGACTGGAGCCAAGAGAGGACCGCTATAAGATTGATGGCCAAGAGCTCTGGTTGCAGGGCAGTGCTGAGCATGTGCTAGGCAGTATGCACATGAATGAAATCTTAGACGAAAAGGACTTACCAATTCGCTACCTTGGTTACGCCACAAGCTTCCGTGAAGAGGCTGGAACTTATGGTAAGGATATGGAGGGTATTATTCGAATGCATCAATTTGATAAGCTTGAAATGGAGAGCCTAACTACTAAGGAAACTAGTCGCGACGAGCACCTGTTGCTAATAGCTATTCAAGAGCATCTCATGTCTCAATTGAAGTTGCCATACCGCGTATTGCAGAAATGTACCTTTGACATAGGCAAGCCAAACGCTAGGGGGGTTGATATAGAGGTTTGGCTACCAGGTCAGGATAAATACCGCGAAACTCATACAGCAGACTACATGACCGATTATCAGGCGCGACGCCTAGCTACGCGAGTCAAGCGACTTAACAGTGATGTAGAGCTGGTACACACCAACGACGCTACGGCTTTCTCGCAACGTCCACTTGTTGCCATTATAGAGAATTTTCAAACTGAAACCGGTGACGTCGTAATACCAGAGGTTCTACGACCGTATATGCAAAACCGCGAGATAATTTAATTAAAAATATGCTGACAAGCCAGCTTTTAGATTGGCGTTATTTGCAAAAAGTAGTAAAATAAGGGTGTGCTAGACGATACCATAAAAGGAGAGAGATGTCTAAAGATTTAGAAATTAATACTATAAAATATGAACTTGACGAACAGATAAAAAAATACACAGAAAAGAAAATTAAGAGACTCTATAAGTACATACCCAGGCATGCTATTAAGAGTGTAAGCATAAAGGTTTTCTTAGAGAAGCTATCAAAGAAGCGTGACGACCGTTTTGAGGCTTCTGTAGTCATAAATCTACCTGGTAAAACTCTGACAGCCAGCGGCAACGCCACCAACATGGCGGCTGCCGTAGATATTGTGCAATCAAAAATGCTATCACAGATTCGACGCTATAAAACTGAAACTGTGCCACAGCTTGGCAATAAAACCGAGCTATTTGTTGGGCTGAAACACCGTTTGTTTGGTGATAGGTCGGATCACTAATCGACATTTTTCTCTACACTAGTTAGTGAAGATATAGTATAATTGGTCTAACTTAGCGAAAAGAGGATTTTCGCAGGGGAGACGCAATTTCAAGTGTTTTATAAAATTTTATCAGATTTTGACGAGAGAGGTTAGGGTGCTAATGGCTAGTAAAAATAATGTTCTAAATAAGGTTCTAAATAAGATTTTTGGTGATCCACAGAAACGTGAGATGAAGCAACTTAATCTGAAAGTTAAGCAGATTAATGATTTGGCGGATAAATATGCCAAGATGAGCGACTCTGATCTTAAGAAGCAGACTGACATTTTGCGTAAAAAATTAAGTAAAAAGAACGTCACACTAGACACTATTTTGCCTGATGCCTTTGCTGTTGTTAGAGAGGCGTCACAGCGCACACTCGGTATGCGACCGTTTGACGTTCAGTTGATTGGTGGTATGGTATTGCATCAAGGTAGTGTAGCCGAGATGAAAACCGGTGAGGGCAAAACTTTAGTTGCAACTATGCCGGTCTATTTAAACTCTTTGGCGGGCAAGGGTGCCCACTTAGTTACGGTTAATGACTATTTGGCTCAGCGTGATGCTGGCTGGATGGGAAAGGTTTATGACTTCTTAGGGCTGACCATTGGTGTAATTATAAACGAGGCCTCTTTTATTTATGATCCAAATTATTCCAGCGACAAGCATGACGACCCGAGAATGAAGCCCCTAAAGCCGTGCACCCGTAAAGAAGCTTACGAGGCCGATGTTACTTATGGAACGAATAACGAATTCGGTTTTGATTATTTGCGTGATAACATGGTCAACGACATCGAGCTTCTGAGACAGCGTAAGCTTAATTTTGCTATTGTCGATGAAGTTGACTCGATTCTAATTGATGAAGCTAGGACACCTCTTATTATTTCCGCTCCAGCGGCTGAGAACCCTGATAGCTATCGACAGTTTTCGCGCGTAGCTGCACAGCTATCTAACGAGGATTACGAACTAGACGAAAAGCACCGTAGTGTAGCGCTGACTGATAAGGGCGTGGCAAAAGTTGAGGGTATCTTAGGTATTAATAACCTTTATAGTCCAAACAACGTTCGGTTAATCTATCACATGAATCAAGCTTTGCGGGCTGAGACACTATTCAAGCGAGATCGAGATTACGTTGTCACTACTGGTGGAGAAGTCATTATCGTTGATGAACATACTGGACGTTTGATGCAAGGCCGACGCTACAACGAAGGCTTGCACCAGGCCATTGAAGCTAAAGAGGGTGTAAAAGTCTTACAAGAGAGTATGACCTTAGCCACTATTTCGTTTCAGAATTACTTCCGTCTGTATGACAAGCTGTCTGGCATGACTGGAACGGCCCTGACAGAAGCAGAAGAGTTTCAACAGGTTTATGGTCTAGACGTGATTGAAATTCCGTCCAATAAGCCGCTGATCCGTGAAGACCATGTTGACCTAATTTATAAAACAGAAGATGGTAAGTACCGTGCGATTGTAGAAAAAATAAAAGAGCATCATAAGGCTGGTCGCCCAGTCTTAGTGGGGTCAGGTTCAATCGCTAATAACGAATTATTAGCAAGCTACCTTGACAAGGCTGGCTTAGAATATGAGCTTCTTAACGCTAAGAACAATGAGCGAGAAGCGGCGATTGTTGCCAAGGCTGGTCAGAAGGGTGCAATTACCTTAGCTACCAACATGGCCGGTCGTGGTACGGATATTGTCTTGGGCGATGGTGTGAGGGAATCGGGCGGATTGGTCGTCATCGGTTCTGAGCGTCACGAATCTCGTCGAATTGACAATCAGTTACGTGGTCGTGGTGGTCGTCAGGGCGATCCGGGGGAGACCCAGTTCTTTGTGTCGGCTCAAGACGATCTAATGAGGATCTTTCAGGGTGAGCGTATTGCTGGTTTGATGGATAAGCTTGGAGTCGATGAAGAAACCCCGATTCAACACTCGGCGGTTGCTAAAACGATTGAAATGGCACAGGCACGAGTTGAAGGCTTTAACTTTGACACTCGCAAAAATGTCGTGCAATACGACAATGTTATAAATCGTCATCGACGTGTGGTGTATGGCATTAGGCGTAAGATTCTAGAGGGCGATGATATCAAGCCAGAAATTAGTCGATTAATCAATGAAAAAGCTCATGAGTTGACACTGATGCCGTCCAAACTAAACCCAGACTTTGTAGATAATTTTAGAGATATTAGTCAGTCTATAAGTTTGGCTGAGATTGAAAAAATAGGGAAGATTAGTAAAGACGCTGATAGGACTAAGTCGGCTCAAGAGTTAATTTCTAAAGCGTATGACCGCAAAGAAAAAGAAATTGGCGCAGACATTATCCGAAAAGTTGAGCGTGAAGTCTATCTTCAAGTTCTGGATACCCTATGGATGCAACATCTCGAAAATATGCAATATTTACGTGAAGGCATCCATTGGAGAAGTATTGGTCAGCGAGATCCTCTAGTAGAATATCGTTCTGAATCACAAAAGCTATTTAGTGGGTTGCAGATTAACCTGCGAGATGAGGTCTTAAGCGTTATATTAAATCTAACCAAACAACAAGTCACACCAAGCTTAACTGATGAGAAATACGAAACTGAATTAACTGATGCTGCTAGTGGGGCGATTACTAAAGGCGTAAATGAAGTTTCGAGTGGGGAAAAGAACCGCGATGATGATTTCAAAAAATCTACAACCAAAGACAAGGCTTCTCTTAACAATAAAAAAGGTGGAAATAAAACGATTCGACGTCAGAAAAAATCCAAACGTCAGAATCGCAAAAAAGGTCGCCGGTAAGGGATATCGATGAAGCATCGAGTTTCTGAAGTTGTTTTAAAGAATGGCGCCAGAGGTTTACTGATTGATGTCCCAGACGCTACGGTAATGGATTTTGAGTTTCAGTTTCGAGCTGGTCATCGCATGACTCGTTCACGCAAAATATATCAGGCGGCGCATATTATGGAGCACCTGTCTTTTGGTGCAAACCGTGATTTTGCTAACGAAAGGGAGTTTACGAGCGAATTTTCTAAGAACGGTGCCTATCACAACGCCTATACGTCAGACTTCTCTATGGGGTATGTCGCTACTTGTGCCGACTTTGAATGGGAAAGAATATTAAAATTGCAACAATTAGCTATTTGCCACCCGTTATTTTTACAAGATCAGCTCGACGCCGAGAAAGGCAATATCCATAATGAGCTTTCGGGGATGCTATCTAGAGACGAAGTCCTGCTTTGGCCTAGAATGGAGCGTGCTCTCGGTGGAAAAACCATGACAATGGAAGACCAAATTAAGACGATTAATAACGTTACTCTTGACGATGTTATCGAGCATCATAAGAGGACTCACACTAATAGGAATTTGCGTTTTATTATTGCGGGTAAGATTACTGGTCGCAGAAACCAGATAAAGAAGGTTCTAGAATCATGGGATTTACCAGCTGGTGAGCGACTTGAAGTCCCATTTGACTCTTTTGAGACAAGTAAGCCGGTTGTGGTTGGTCGTAGCGACTCTAAGAGTCTAACTTACGGACTGACCATATCGCTGCCAAGAGTACTAAGTCAGCCAGAACAACATTGCCTAAAAGCACTTAATCATATCCTGACAGGGACTCTTTATTCGAGGATTTTTGGTAAAGCTCGTGAACGTGGTCTGACTTATGGCTTAAGCTCTGGGGCAACAATGAGTCTGTATGACACTAGCTGGGAGTTTAATGGTAAGGTCTTGCCTGAAATGGCCGACGATTTAGTTGATTTGATAGTTGATGAACTGAAAACCGCGGCCGATAAAGGTGTGACAGACGAGGAAATTGCTAATACTGAGTCATATCGTCTAGGCGCTTACCAGATGAGCCTGCAAACGGTTGGCGCGGTCAGTGCTTTTTATGCGTCAGAATATTTTAGATCTGACCAAATTGTTAACTACAAGCAGATCCCAGAAGCTTTACAGGCTGTTTCAAAACGTCAAATAAACCGTCTTCTTAGAGAGTTTTTAAATAACGGTCATTGGGTCTTTGGTGTGGTAGGAAATGTAACAAACCGATTTGTCAGGCGAAATAACGAGAAGTTTAGAGAGGTCTTGTATGGTTAAAACTATTGCTCTGGCTGGATTTGGTCTAGAGGGTAGGAGTGCTTACAGATACTTAAAAGATAAGTACCCAGAAGCTAGCTTTACAATTTATAACCAAACTTTAATATCAAAGCAAGAGTTCCCTAGTAATGTAGACATTAAAATGGGGGACAATGTCGATTTCTCTGGTATCAAAGCCGACCTTATTGTTCGGACTCCATCAATCTCTCCTAAGCGCTTTGCTAAGAACGCCAACGTCACTTCAGTAACTAACTTATTTTTTAAAGCTTGTCCAGCGCCCATTATTGGGGTTACCGGCACAAAAGGCAAGGGGACTACTTGCAGCTTAATAACCTCTATCTTGCGAGCCACTGGTAAGACTGTTCACTTGGTTGGAAATATTGGTGAGGCGGCACTTAATGCCATTAATGACATTAAGTCCAGTGATATTGTAGTTTATGAATTGAGTAGTTTTCAGCTTTGGGATATGAAGTATAGCCCCAACATTGCTGTAATCTTGCGCGTCGAACCCGACCATTTAGACATTCACCGTGATATGGATGAATATGTTGAATCAAAGAGTAGGCTGGTGTTGCAACAACTACCTAGCGATGTAGTTGTTTTTCACCCCACAAGTCAAATATCGTCCGGCATAGCTTGCTTAAGCGATGCCAAAAAAATTCGTTACGGACTAGCTGACGATGGAGGTGCCTATGTCAATATGAATAACTTTTGTGTTCAAAACGAAATCATTTGCCCAGTTGATAAATTAGCGATACCTGGGGATCATAATATTGAAAATGCCTGCGCAGCTATAACTGTCGCGCTACAGTTAACTAGTGACTATGCGGCCATTGCCAAGGGCTTGTCCAACTTTCATGGTTTACCGCACCGGTTAAAGTTTCTAAGAGAGTTAGACGGAGTGAAATATTATGACGACAACTATTCTACGCAACCATCGGCCACTATTGTTGCTTTGAGAGCTCTGGCTCAGCCTAAGATTTTAATTGCTGGAGGTCACGACAAGGG
>CAZRIZ010000010.1:0-15864 GCA_964600285.1 uncultured Candidatus Saccharibacteria bacterium | reverse complement strand
AAAAATGTTAATGATCGTGGCACACAGTTTGTAGATCTAGTGGAGAACTTTGACTAAAAGATGAGTATCCGACTATTAACTGAACGAGCTAAAAATTTGCGAGCAGAGGTAGACCGAGCCGTGTTGCAACTTGATCTGAAGGGTCAGGTTCGTAAACTAGAAGACTTTGATCGACAAATTGCCGACGGAGTAGTTTGGAGTGACGTGAATTATGCTCAGGAAATAATCAAAAAAGCCAACGTTTTGCGTGCACAGGTTGCTCCTTGGCAAGTCTTACAAACACAGGCCAACGACATATTAGCGCTTCTAGAAGAAATGGCAGAGGAATCTCTCGAAGAGGAGTTTGATAGTCAAATCACTGCCCTAGAAAGGGATTACGAAAAATTAAAAACAGACCTATTGTTTAATGGTAAGTATGATAGCCATGGTGTAATCCTCAAGATTAGCGCTGGAGTAGGGGGAACGGAGGCACAAGACTGGGCTGAGATGTTGGAGCGGATGTATCAAAGGTGGGTAGAGCGGTCGGGCTTATCGATGGATCTGATTGAACGCAACGTGGGTGAGGAGGCCGGTATAAAGAGCGCTACTTACTCTATAAGTGGTGTTCACGCTTACGGTCGTCTGCGAGGTGAACATGGCGTGCATAGACTGGTTCGGTTGAGCCCATATAATGCCGATCATCTACGTCAAACCAGTTTTGCTCTCGTGGAAATTTTGCCAGAAATTAGCGTACCAGAAGAGGTTCAGATTAATGACAAGGACTTAAAAATTGATGTCTATCATGCTGGTGGGCACGGTGGACAAAGCGTAAATACGACTGACTCAGCTGTAAGGATAACCCATCTACCAACAGGAATTGTGGTGGCTATTCAAAATGAGCGTTCTCAACTGCAAAATAAAGAGCGAGCGATGAAGATATTGCGCTCTAGATTAGTGCAACTACAGCTCGAGCAGCACGCTGAGAGTATAAACGAATTACGCGCCACTGAGTCGGCCAGTTGGGGTGCGCAAATCCGTAATTATGTAATGCATCCATACACGCTGGTTAAAGACACGAGGACGAAATACGAAGAAACTGATGTTAACCAAGTCTTAGATGGGGAGATTGACGGTTTTTCGAAGCATTATTTAGAGTGGGCCGCTCTATCCCAAGCTAAATAGCTTATGTTATAATAAACACATGATCCTGTTTGATCGCGTCACTAAAACTTATACTGGAGCCACGGGTGCTTCGCTTGACCGCATCAGTCTTCATGTAAAGCCGAAGGAATTCGTCATAATTATCGGTCCTAGCGGATCAGGTAAGTCGACCTTGCTCAAGTTGATAACTCGTGAAATTAAGTCAAACTCAGGCAAGATTGTTGTTGGTGGTGTCGATTACGACAGTTTAGCGGATAAATATATCCCACTACTTAGACGAAGAATTGGTGTGGTATTCCAAGACTTTAAGCTGTTGTCGCACCGTACGGTGTTTGAGAATATAGCTTTCGGACTTGAAATTTCGGGCATGAGTAACCGTGAGATTAAAAGTGCGGTGCCTAAAGTTATTGATTTGGTTGGTCTGTCTGGTGAGGAAAAATCATTCCCTCATCAATTATCTGGTGGTGAAAGACAACGTGTTGCTATTGCTCGGGCAATTGTGCGCCAACCGAAGATTTTATTAGCAGATGAGCCTACTGGTAACCTTGACCCAAAACATTCATGGGACATTGTTAATTTATTAGAAAAAATTAACAGTTACGGCACAACAGTCTTGTTGACGACTCACAATGTTGAAATTGTTAACAAGCTAAAACGTCGCGTGATTCGAATTGATCACGGTAGAATTGTATCCGACGAGTCAGAGGGGAGTTATCGATGAAAAAACGACCTGGAAAAGCTGGGCTTAAAACTCAGCAAAGCTTTAAAAGGCGTTGGATAACTTTTCGGCGAGTCGTTCGCTATGGTGTGAGCAACTGGTTGCGTAATGCTTGGTTGTCGGCTGCGTCGACTTTAATTATGACCATAACCTTATTAATAGTTTTAGTGGCGTTAGTTGCAAGTAAGACCCTTACCAATACAATTGAGGTTTTAAGAAGTAACGTTAAGATGTCTATTTACGTTAGTGCCGAGATTGATGAGGGCTCAGTTAAAACGATCAAAGGAGACTTAGAAGCATTGAGTAGCGTAAGATCGGTGGAGTATGTCTCTCCAACCCAGGCTAAACAAGAAGCTGTAAGGCAGAACAGTAGTGACGCTAGTATTATTAAGGCCTTTGATTATGCTAATAATAAGTTACCGGGGACCTTTAATATAGAAATAGAGGACATAAACGACCCGAGTGAGCTGGAAAAATTTACTGAAGAAAACAAAGCTTACAAGGAATTTTACTCTGGAGACGCTCCATCATTTTCTTCTGAAAGACGAGCTGCGATTGACCAGATCGCTAATGCCTCTCGGTTTATCGAAAAGTTTGGTTTGCTGGTGATTGGGCTGTTCTTGCTAATTGCACTGCTGTTTGTTTTTAATACTATTCGCATGGCGATATTCAATCGTAAGAGTGAAATTTATATGATGCGACTTATTGGCGCAGAACATAGTTTTATCCGCGGTCCGTTTATTGTTGAGGCTGTTGTGACTGGCGTTGTTGCTGGATTGATGTCAACCGCTGCTTTGTACCTGGTACTATCACTAATTAATCAAGAGAAGTTGGCTAATTACGGGGTCATGGTTGATGGTGCCCTTAGCATGGTGCGTTCTAACTGGCCGTTAATTCTTGTTAGTATATCGCTTCTTGGTTCAATTATAGCGGTCATCTCATCGATTTTTGCAACTCGTCGGTATCTTAAGGATCAGCAACCGGAATAGGGTTTGTGGCGCTCTTTTGGTGCGTCTACGAGGTGGTGAATTTGAACAAGGGTATTGACAAACACTAGCACTTTGTAGTAAAATGGTAGTTAAGGAATAATGTTATTAAAAACTGGAGTTTGAAATAACAAAAATAAAAATGAAGCATAACTATACAGTTCCAATAAACAAACAAAAGCCCGCTAGGGTAGGTAGTGCTATCACTGCTAAGCAAGCAATAACTGCTTCGGTGCTAGTCTTGTCTTGTGTCGGTTTTATTGCCGGCTACCTTAATGTTCTACCAGTTTTAGCTGATAAGTATGATGCCCAGATCGAGGCGCTGAAGAATCAAAACAAACAATACGAGAATAAGGCCTCTGAGCTTAAGATTTACGCCAATAGCTTGGCCGAGGAATTAAATAGGCTTGAGTCTGAAAAACAGGTCATTATTGGTCAAATTGCGGCAACTACTAGCCGTCTGGTGCAGCTAGAATCTGATATCAAGGAAACTGAAGAAGAGATTAAAGCCAATCAGGATGCTCTTGGCCTAGTTCTTAAGGATATGTATATGGCAAGCCAGATTACTCCTATAGAACGCCTGGCTAGCAGTAAGTCTATCACGGACTATATCAATGAAGAGACTCAGCGCAGCAGCACCCAACGTGTTTTAGTTAGTAAAGTAGAAGAAATTGATGCTTACAAGAAACAGCTTGAAGAACAACAAAAAGAAGTTGAGCAAGTTTTGGAGAGTCAGCAGGCCCAACGTGATGACCTAGCGTCAAAAGAAGCGGCTAAGGCTAAGATATTAGCAGATACCAAAGGCCAAGAAGCTAGCTATAAGTCTCTAGCCGACAAGAACAACTCTAAAATCAAGCAATTGCAGGCTGAGCAGGCAGAAGAAATGCGTCGCCTGTCTGGTGGGAATGTCCCGTCGACTGGCACTATAGGTGGCGGTGGTTATCCTGGGGACTGGGCTTATGCACCTATTGATACGATAATTGATGCTTGGGGACTGTATAACCGTGAATGTGTCAGCTACGCAGCTTGGAAAGTTTGGAGTACTGGTAGGTTTGTTCCTCATTTTGGTGGTAGGGGTAACGCTAATCAATGGGTGTCAACTACCTCACGATACGGCATACCTAACGGCACGACACCAAGAGAAGGCTCGGTAGCTTTCTGGAATGTTGGTTACTATGGTCATGTCATGTATGTTGAAAAAGTTAATAACGACGGGACAATCTGGGTAAGCGACTACAACTGGGATCGTGATGGTGCTTATCATTATTATAAGCGCTCGGCCGCTGGACTGACCTACATTTACTTTTAGATTTTATACGAATCTTTTATAACGCCCAGAAAACTTGGGCGTTTTTTGTTTATAAAACCCAAATAAGAAGTATAATAATAAGCACGATGGATAAATATGACATAAATAAGGAAGGTGTTCCTGCGGTGGATAAATCTAAACAGACAAAAGTGAATTACTTTATAGTGTCAGTGTTTGCTTTGGTGGTCGGCGTAATTGCTGGTGCAAATCTTACAAAAATAGCGCCGTTTATTGGCAGTAAACAAGCTGATGAGCTAGACTTTGCTGCTTTGCAACGAGTCTATAGCGAGCTTAAGGAAAAATATGATGGTGAAATTAAAACAGAAGACCTCGTAGAGGGCAGTATTAAAGGCTTGGTGTACGGCTTGGGCGATCCTCACTCGTCTTATATGACGAAAGAAGAATCAAAGAGATTTCAGGAGAGCTTAACTGGTGACATAGGAGGTGGAATTGGTGCGGAGATTGGCTTACGTGACGGCAATATTACTATTATCAGACCCCTAAAGAATAACCCGGCCATAAAAGCTGGGGTTGAGGCTGGCGATGTAGTAGTAAAGGTTGACGATGAAGACGTTACTGGCCAAGATGTTGAAACTGTGGTTCTTAAAATCCGTGGGGCGCCAGATTCTTCTGTGAAGTTGACGCTATACCGAGAGGGGGAGCCTGACCACATCGATGTTAATGTCGTGAGGGCTATTGTTGATAATCCAAGCGTGGAGCTAAGCTACGATAACAACATCGCCATAATTACGCTTTATCGTTTTGATGAAAAAACGGTTGGATTAATGAAAAAAGCGGCACACGATTTGAAACTAAATGGGTCCAAGGGCGTAATTCTTGACCTAAGAGACAATACGGGAGGCCTTCTGACTGCGGCTCAGGGGGTAGCTGGCTTGTGGGTTGATGGCCAAGTCGTATTAACACAAAAGCATTTTGGCCAAATAGTCGATACGGTTTACGCTCCTGCTGGTCAGGCTGAGCTAGGATCGATGCCGACGACCGTCCTTATAAATGAAAACAGCGCTAGCGCTAGTGAGATTTTAGCGGCGGCGTTGCGAGACTATAATAAGGCTAAGTTACTGGGTGTTAAAACTTATGGCAAGGGTAGCGTTCAAGAACTAATGGGGTTGCCGACTGGTGGACAATTGAAACTCACGATTGCACATTGGTTCACTTCAACCAATAAAACTATTGAAAAAGAGGGGATCGAGCCTGACATTAAAGTTGAGCGAAGTGCGGAGGAAATTAAAAGCGGTGTTGATCCTCAGTTAACACGCGCCTTGGAATTAATGAGATAGACTTGTGAAATATAACTTAAAAAGGTAAGATAGAAGCATGGCTAAGAAAATATTATTAGTGGAAGATGACGTTGCTCTAGCGACTGTCTATCGTACACGACTAGAGCTAGAGGGTTTTGAAGTTCAAGAAGTTAATGATGGAGAAAAGGCCTTAAGTACGGCCTTGGAATATCAACCAGACTTGATTGTGCTGGACGTGATGATGCCAAAAATATCTGGATTTGATGTTCTGGACATCTTGCGTAATACCCCAGCTACTGCCAATATCAAGATTGTTATGCTGACGGCCCTAAGTCAAGATAAAGATAAAGAGCGAGCTAAGAGCCTCGGAGCTGACGACTACTTGGTTAAATCACAGGTAGTGATTAGTGATGTCATTGATCGTGTCAAACACCATTTAGGCTAGTAGTTGCTTTAAAAATCCGCCTCACGAGGCGGATTTTAATTAGTCTTATCTGTTATGTAGTGGGATAATTTGCTATAATTTAACTAGTTATGTTAACTTTTTACACAGACGGATCAGCTAGTCCGAACCCAGGCCCAGGTGGCTACGCTGTCATTGACGCAAACGGTCAGCCCGTAGCGCTGGGGTCTGAGATTAAATCAACTAATATTAGAATGGAAGCTATGGCATTAATCACGGCCTTAAAGCTGGCTGGTGGTAAACCGTGTCAGATATTCACAGATAGTGAGTTTTGGGTAAATGTTTTAACAAAATGGGCTAAGGGTTGGCAGGCGAATGGTTGGACCAAGAAAAAAGGTGAAATAAAGAATTTGGAATTAGTAAAAGAAGCTTACGATTTGTATATTGCATCTCAGGCTAATTTGATGTGGGTGCGGGCTCACGCTGATAACGACTTAAATGAATTGGCAGACGACTGGGCTAATCGTGCTAGAAAAGGGGAAAAGCTACAATGAAAAAAGTTTCCGTAAAGGTAAAACTAACCGATATTGGCGAAGCGACCTTACCACTGAAGGGTGCTGGTAAAAAGTTCGGACCGGAGTTTAATGAATTTGATAGGGTATTTTTGCCTATCGGTTATTCCACTACATATGGTTCTGCGACTAAGTCGCCAAAATTGATTATTCGAACGACAACCAAGAACAAAAAAGAAAGTCATCAGTTGATTTTTAAGCGTCTTGTATCAAAGCATACTGTCATTTCTTACCATACTCAAATATTTGATTATTCTCAACTGGCTCATATCGTGGCCCATATTGGTTATGAGTTTTACGGTCAAATTAATAAAGTTCGTCGGCAAGTTTTATCAGGTAATGTATTATTTAGTCTGGATACAATCGATCGTCACGAGACTTATTATCTAAAGATAGAAGAGACTGTTTCAGATGATTATCCGACTGATGTGAAAAACTTGATTGATGTCCTGGACAGTCTGGATCTGGGTGGCAAAAAATTACAGAGCGAGTATATTGAAATTGAAAAAGGAGATAAAAAATGAATAATAAGCCAGAAGTGTCTGAACAGTTTGATTTGTTCAGTTGGGCTAATAATGCTGAAAAGAACAAGAAAGATTTTGAAATCGAAATCTACCTATTTAATAGATTCTTTACGCCGTTCCGACTCAATCTTTCTAGAGAAGTAATTAGTCAGGCTAAGACAATTTTCCTCTACGATCTGATTAACTCGATCAATCAAGGCGCTGAAACTGGCCTAAGCGTGATACCTTATGAAGTTGTTGACAAGACAAAAGACGCGGTTCTCATGACATCGCTTGAACAAGTCGAGCGGGCAAGCTACCTAATTGATTTTCTAAAAAATCGACAAAACGAGATTGCTGATTATTCTTTAGAAGAGTTTGGTTTTAAAATAAAAGGCGTGGTGGCTAGGGTGGTTTTACCTAATGAGCCAGTAGCGGATATTTTTATTGCTAAGGGAGTGTCAGCGTCGCAGACAGTCAGCGGAGCTACGGCTTGGCAACTTAATGTCAATAAAATCGAAGCTCTATCTTGTGATGTGGCCTTAAAAATGCCACTTGATAATCAGGCACTAATTATTGGTAGGCAGATTTTTGTGTTCAATCCTCTAAAGTTTGAGCGTTTATTCAGCTATGATTATCAAAAAACAATGATTGCCGAAGCTAAAATAAAAGAGATTGAGGGCAGGTATAAATTAAGCTTACCAGATGGTTTGACGATTCAAACTTTAGTAAGAGAGCGTAAGCGTAGCCTAGCAAAGTTACAAAAACTGGAATTACCCGAAATGAGCCAGGAAGAACTTATCGAGTATTCTGATTCTATGCAGCTTGAACTTATGACAGATGACGATGGTGCCGTTATCATTATGGACGGTAATGATTTAGATATGTTTTTGGGGTTACTTAACGAAGACTATGTTACGGCCTCTGTTTCTAACAAGCGCTACGAGATATTATCTAAGAAAGTTATGGGCGAGCCAGAAGGCGAACCCCCGCGTGGCTAAAATAATATGAAAAAGAATCTAGTTTTCGCACCGACTGAAGTAAAGATAGCTTTGATTGGAGGCGGTACTGGTAGTTTTACATTGCTCTCGGCTTTGAAAAACCATACTAGCCAGATTGCAGCTTTGGTTAATATGGTTGATGACGGTGGCTCTACTGGAATCTTGCGTGACGAGCTTGGCGTATTACCACCTGGTGACATACGGCAGTGCTTGGTCGCTTTATCTCGCTCGTCTAACGTACGTGATTTGTTTAATTACCGGTTCGATTCTGGATCAATGAAGGGACATACTTTTGGCAACTTGTTCTTGTCAGCTCTGGAGAAGATGACAGGCAGTTTTGCTGACGGAGTTAAGCTAGCTAGCCAAGTTTTGAATATTGTCGGCACGGTTGAGCCTATTACTCTGACCAACACTAGCCTAGTGATTGAAAAAGATGACGGTACTGTCGTGCGAGGTCAATACAACATTGAAATAGATGATCTTGCAGGCTCGAGACCGAAAATATGGCTTGACCCGGTTGCAAAGGCGAACCCCAGAGCTTTGGCGGCAATTGATCAAGCCGATATCGTGGTAATAGCTCCGGGTGGTTTATATTATAGCTTGGCACCAGCTCTAACTGTGCGTAGTATTGGGCGAGCTTTGGCTAACACCAAAGCGCCAAAAGTGTATGTCTGTAACCTGATGAATAACCAGAACCATACCAATAATTATAGAGTGGCTGATTATGCTTCGGAAATAGAAAGATTTATCGGTAAGCTGGTGCTAGATTATGTGCTCTACAATACCGAGAAGCCTGGTCGTGAACTAGTCAGTAAATACGCGAGAGAAGGTGAGAAGCCAGTGCCTTATTCTAAGAAAGATTTTCAAAATGTCCATTACCAAGCAGTAGGGCGCAACCTACTTTCAAGCCAAATTTGGAAGGTCGACTTAAAGTCGGATATGCTGGCAAAAAATCGTACTCTGATTCGTCATGACTCCGAAGCTGTGGCTCGAAGTATTATGAACATATACCATGAGCACGTCCATAAATAAAAAATACTCCTGATTTGAAGGAGTATTTTGTTAAGAAATTTATTGAACAACTACTTTTGTGCGCGGAACTGATCGTCCAGTGAATCGAGTCTTTTTAACTTTTTTAAAACCAACAACGCCATCTTTGGCGGCGTGGATTGTAAAATCTCGGCTCATATAAGTGCCTTCACCGGCTAATTTATTCGAACCAACTTGACGTACGATAATTTCGCCAGAGTTGACTTTTTGGCCAGCAAAACGTTTAACACCTAAGCGCTGTCCTGGGTTGTTGTGGATATTCTTACTTGATCCACCAGCTTTAACTGTTGACATTGATAAACTCCTTGTAGTTGTCTAATAAAGTAAAACTTGATACATTTTACGCTATTTACACAGTTTAGTCAATGCACGTGTCTAAACTTACTAGCTATTCTGCAGGAGAAGCTTCCACGTCCTGTTTGAGCTCAGTTATGTGTGGGTGTACCCATTTCTTATTTTGGCAATAGAACTAATAAGCGTCTAGCGACTGACTGCCCCTCGCGATAGTAAAGTAGGTCCGTGGTTTGCAAGTTTTCAAATTGTTTTTTTCTAAATCCTAGCTTTAAGAGGTTTTCGTTGCCGGCTATATTTAAGTCTTCGTAATGCCCGTCTGGCCTTAGCCAGGCTGGGACAGCTAAGCAGATCTGATGATGGTCGTCCAGAGTCTGCTTTCTTAAGTTTTGTAAAAACCCGCTTACAACGCCGTTAACCGTATTTTTCTCTTCAAGTAGTTGCTCGGTGCTTGGTGGCGTAGCATAAGGTCTTCCTAAGTAGCTTTCGCTGGCTATGCAGTCAAAACTTGGCCATGTTAACTTAGTTCCGTCACCGATTATGAGATTTGGATCATTTAAGTTGTCGTCTAGCCATCTAAGATTTTCTTTAGAGAAAGTAATCATACGCGGTTCTATGTCGCTACCGATTATGTTAAAGCTCATCAAATGTGCTTCTTGTAGAATAACTCCAGTACCACAGAACGGGTCTAGTAAAGTTAACTTTTGTCCATTGCTGAACGGCTCCTTGCGGGATAAGTTGACCATTATTTGAGCGAGCTTTGGTGGTAACATGCCAACTTTACTGTCTCGCTTTGGTCGTTTCTGGTCACGGTCGCGGTAGGCGGATATGTTCTGGCATCCTAGGCTTCTTCCGAAAATACAGCTTTGGTGGTTTTTTACTACTATAATCTCGATCTTTTTAGGGTTTTTTCCAAGTCCATTATGGTGTGAGGTTGCTGTCGAAAGAGCTAGCTGGGTCACTGGTAACAAGCGAACGTTGACTCCGCGCCGTTTCATTTGCCCCTTTATTTTCAGCAGAGCTTGGTTAATTATTTTTGTGGGTATGTTATCACCATACCAGCTTAGTCCTAGGGTAATTTTGCCAATGTCGGTCGGTAAGTTAGTTACGTAATATTTCTCTAGTAGTCTAAGTAGGGCTAACGGATTTTTTGTACTGATGGTGCGCTCCAATTTAGCTAGTTTTAGAGTTCCGCCTAGACTGTTAATACTAGCAGAATCGGTTTTTATCGTGGCAGAGGTCTCTCCGAATGGTGCGATGTTTGTACCACCAAAATAGCTTTCTAATTCGGCAATAGATAGTTTAGGTTGACGTCCCAAAATTGCAAATAACATATTCTTAGTATACCACCACACTCGTTACTTTCGAATGTAGTGCTATACTGAAGTAATGGAAAACGAGATTATTTGGTCTCCGGGTGGATTGCTTGGAGCCTTGAATCAAACGCTTGAATATGCCTATAGTAGTTTTCAAATTGAGGGCGAGGTTTCTGGCTTCAAGATTAACCAGCAAAAGTACATATTCTTTGATCTAAAGGATGACGAAGCTAGCCTGTCCTGCTTTATGATGGTATTCAACTTACGCCAACCGATTCAAGATGGTATGAGGGTTCGAGTGCATGCTCGAGCAAAAGTCACGAAGTTTAGCAAGTTAAGCTTGGTTGTTGATCAGGCGACGCCTGTTGGGGAAGGGGACAATAATCGCTCTCAGCAACTTTTAAAAGAAAAATTAGATAAAGAGGGCCTTTTTTCACCAGAACGTAAGCGGCCATTGCCACAGCTTCCTAACATTATCGGGCTTATTTCATCAGAACAAGCGGCGGGGTATGCCGATTTTAATAAGATCCTTAATGATAGATGGGGTGGTCTAAAAATTCTGTTTAAACATACCCAGGTTCAGGGCGATTCTGCCCCCGACCAGATAATTGCGGCGATTGAGGCGTTTAACCAGTCGTTAGAGCCGATAGAGCTGATCGCTATCGTAAGGGGCGGCGGTAGCGCAGATGATCTGGCCTGTTTTAACGATGAAAGATTGGTTCGCGCGATTGCATCTAGTCGGATTCCTATAATTACCGGCATCGGACACGACATAGATGAGAGCTTGAGTGATTTAGCCGCTGATGTTAGCGCCGCTACGCCTACACACGCAGCTCAAATTATCGTACCTGATCGAACTGATTTCGTGGCCAGTTTATCGTTTAAGCTAAAAGGAGCGTCAGCTTTATTGTCGACAAAGGTAGACGAGCTTGGTAAGGACCAAGAGACTAAAGTTGGTTTGATCCGACAAAAGATCGAGGCCAATATAGAAAAAACAAAAGACAGACTTGCTCTGAGTCAGCAGTTGCTAGAATCTTACAACCCAAGTCTAGTATTGATGCGTGGCTACGCAATGATAAAGGGCGAGCTGTCCATTGGCTCGTTTATAGAAGTTGAAACAAAAGATAAGCTAATAACAGCGGAGGTAAAAAATGTCCAAACCAAAAACAATTAAGCAACAAATTGACGAATTAAATAACTTACTCGCCTGGTTTGAGGGCGATGAGTTTGATCTTGACCAAGCAATCGAGAAGTACCAACTGGCTAAAGAGATAGTGGCAGAAATTAGTCAACAAATAGAAAGTTTGAAGAATGATTTGATTCAAGTTTAGCCACTTTTCTAAACTTGTATTTTTTAAATCTTTTAGGATATAATGAGCTTATGCAAAATAATCATCCAACACCAACGCCAATTATAATGCCAAAGCGTCGAACAAAAGTTTCCTTCATTTTGGCGATTGTTTTTGGTGTTCTTGTGGTTGCTCTAATCGGACTTTCGGTTTGGCTGTGGCTAAATTATTCGGAACAAAAAAATAACGTTGACGCTATTGCAGCTAATAGGGTAGCGGAAGCTACTAAAGAGCAAGCTGAGAAATTAGAAAAAGAGTTTGCTGAGCGAGAAAAGAATCCAATGCTACAGTTTACAGGTCCAGAAGACTTTGGGCGCTTAGTGTTTATGTATCCAAAGACTTGGAGTATGTATGTCGTTCCGGGCTTACCTTATCGAGCGTACCTACACCCCAAATTTGTTGCTAACGATAGTAAAGATGCTCGTTACGCAATCAGAGTGTTAATTGAAGCAAAGACCTATGAAGAGGTTATAGCGGGTTATGCAAGAAGGGTAGAAAAAGGGCTATCGTCTAAGTCGATTGAGGTTGGTGAAGAGGGCAACAAAGTTCTAGCCACTAGATTTGACGGCGCCTTGTCTGATAAGGTTGTTGGTTCAGCCGTTGTCTTTAAAATTCGTGACAAAACCGTTACTGTTCAAACAGACATCGAAACGTTCCGTCCAGATTTTGACAAACTGATTTCTTCCATTATCTTTAATAAATAGTTTGTTGCGTGCTAAAATATAGGTGTGAAAGAGGACGCCGAGGTTAACTTTTTAGTAGAAGCCGATGCTTCGCTTTTAGCGGTGGCTCACGAACTTAAATCTCCATTATGTCTGATTCGGCAACTGTCTTTATTTTTAGAAAACGACACGGATATTAGTAACGACCTCCGCGGAGATTATTTGCATCAAATAACAGTTGTCAGCGAAAGGGCTCTTCGCTTGGCAAGTGATCTGTCAAAGGTTAGGAATCTAAACCAAATGAGATTTGAGATGGAGCCTCTCAGCCCGGCTGAAATTTGTCGGCAAGTTGCGCAAGAAGTTGAGGGTTATTATCATCTAAATCAAAAGCAGCTAAACCTGCACGTTAACCAACGGAAGCATTACTTAGTGTCAGCTAATCGCGATTTGCTAAAATCTATCCTAATCAACTTTTGTGACAACGCCATGCATTACACCGATGACAATCGCCCAGTTGAAATGAGCCTATCGTTACATAAAGAGTCTGAAACGGTGAGGGTGATGGTTCGTGATTATGGTCCGCGCTTGCCCATTAAAATATGGCGCAGTCTTAAGGGTCGCCAGCCAATTATTCCTCAATCTGTCAGCTCTCGCCCCTTATCTAGCGGACTTGGAATATATTTAGCTAGTCAGTTTGCTGATGTAATGAAAGCGGAGATTGGTGGCATAGCACACAGTGACGGAGCCACCTTCTATGTTGACCTGAAACTTTCACGGCAACTATCATTTTTATGAAGCGAAAAAGAATTCTCATAATTGATGATGATAAATTATTTGCTCAATTTATTGGCCGTGGCTTAAATGACCTTTTCGATGTTAAGATTAGCGGAGATGTCTTGTCTGGTATGGATTTGATAGATAGCTTTGCTCCCGATTTAATAGTATTGGACATCCTAATGCCAGCTACGAACGGGCTAGAACTGCTTAATGAAATGGCGTCTTATCAGGATTTATCTAAGATACCAGTCATTGTCTGCTCAAGTATTGCTCATGAATTAAATCATCAGTTATTAAGGAAACTTGGTGTTGTTAGAGTTCTTGATAAATCGGTAATGCTGCCATCTGACGTGTGGGATTATGCTAAGGCTATTTTAGAGGTGGATAATGCCAGCTAAGTTTCAAAATTTACGAGCTGTAGTGCTTCGTAGAACCAATTTTGGCGAGGCTGACCGCATCCTTAGTCTTATTACGCCAAGTGGGCAAGTATCAGCCTTGGCACGTGGCGCCAGAAGGGCAAAAAGCAAACTAGCTGGCGCAATCGAACTTCTTTGCTTGAGTGATATAGTTTTAGTTGGCAACGGCAACAGCTCAATCAGAACAATTTCTTCTGCCAGCCTATCAAAGCAGTGGGAGGCTATCGTCAAAGACTATGATCGGCTAATCTTTGCTTACGAGGTGCTAAGACAGATTGAAAGGGCTAGCCGAGAAATTGATGGTGGTGAATGGTTTAATATCACGGTTGAGGTGTTATCAGCACTAGATTTATCTCACGTGGATTTTGAACTAATCCAAGCTTGGTTTTATCTCAGGCTGAGCGCTGAATTGGGTGAGCCGTTAAATTTACAGACTGATATTAATGGGCAAAAGATTGCCCTGAACCAAAATTATCAATACGACGTAGACGATAAAGGTTTAAACCGGTATGACGATGGCTCACTGACGACTAATCACATAAAACTCTTGCGCTTAATGGCTAGTGGCGGCATACAGCTTTGTACTAAAGTCACTGATTTGCATAAGCTTACGCATGAGGTTTTGTCGGTGTGCCGAGAACACGCTAGTTTAACCTAGCTATGATATAATCTTATCTATGACAAAGCAATCTGATAAGATGAGCGACATTATCGCTCTGGCTAAAAGGCGAGGATTCGTTTACCAAGGTAGTGAAATTTATGGCGGCGCGGCCGGGCTTTATGATTTTGGACCCTACGGTGTCGAACTATTAAACAACATAAAGAAGGCTTGGTGGCGATCCAACGTTCAACTAAAAGATGACTATGTTGGACTCGATTCTGCTATGTTTAAAGATCCGCGTGTCTGGGAAGCTTCTGGCCACGTTGGAGGTTTCGCCGATCCTTTGGCTGAATGTCGCAAATGCAATACTCGTATTCGTGTTGATAAAGAGCTTAATAAAATTGGCGTCTCGGCCGATGAAAAAATGGACGATGTTGATATTAATCGGCTATTCGATGATAACCGAGCTAGAATAAAATGTCCAAACTGTGGTGCACAGGATTTCACAAAAGTTAAGATGTTTAACCTACTGGTCAAATCAAATTTGGGAGACTTTAGCGATTTGGGTGACGCGCCTGTTTATTTGCCTGGAGAGGCTTGTCAGGGCATATATTTAAACTTTAAAAATATCGTTGATACCACCAGGATGAAAGTACCTTTTGGTGTCGCTCAGATTGGAAAAGCTTTTCGTAATGAAATTAGTCCCCGTAATTTTTTATTCCGCACGCGTGAATTTGAACAGGCTGACACGCAGTATTTCGTTAAGCCAAACGAGAATAAGCAAGCTTATGACGAAATCAAGCAAGACCGTTGGAACTGGTATTTAAGTCTTGGCATAAAAGAAGAAAACCTGCGCTTTACTCAGCACGAAAATCTAGTATTTTACGCTAAAGATGCATGGGACATAGAGTATAACTACCCATCGTATGGTTTTGATGAAGTTGAGGGGATTCATGACCGCTCTGATTATGATTTAAGTCAACACGCAAAATTCTCTGGCACGGATTTGACTTATACCGACCCATATACACGCGAGAAATACATTCCTTGGGTGCTCGAAACCTCGGCTGGGCTAGGGCGTATCTTTTTGGCGGTGTTATCTGACGCATACACGGTAGAGGATTTGCCAAATGGTGAACAGCGCACCGTCTTGAAACTAAAACCTGAATTAGCGCCCATACGATATGCTGTTTTTCCACTTCTTAAAAACAAACCCGAGCTGGTTAAAAAGGCCAGAGAGGTATATAAGAAATTAAGCGAAATCTATATGTGCGAATTTGACGACAACGGTAATATCGGCAAGCGCTATCGTCGCCAAGACGAAATCGGCACGCCTTATTGCGTAGTGATTGATTTTGAAACTTTAGAAGACGGCACGGTCACGGTGCGTGATCGAGACACAACTACACAGAAGCGTGTTGCAATTGCAGAATTATTATCTGAAAAATAAGAGATTTTTCCACAACCCCCCCAAAAAACCTCTTGACAACTTCATTATTCTTATGCTTAAC